>NZ_JAHKSQ010000009.1:2513-142999 GCF_018862045.1 Roseovarius sp. PS-C2 | reverse complement strand
CTCAAAAATCCCATGTCGATCACTCCATATCTCCCCGACCGAATCCGTCAGGGCAACGTGTTCACATGGGTCAATTCTCAGTGGAAATTTGGTGAGCTACCGGGTCACTTCTCAGCGGAAATCAACAGCCAGCCGCCCTTTTTAGTCAACTACATTCAACATAAAATGCCGTTTCGTCTGCAGCATCTGGCACAAGTGGCTGGAGGATGTCGCCTAGGTTGCGGGAAACTATCGGAGATAGCCATGTCAGCCCCCTTGATGCAGATCGATACGGACAGTGAACTTCCACAAAACGCGGATTGCGTCGTGATCGGTGCCGGGATCGTCGGCGTCAGCTCTGCCTACTGGCTGGCGCGCTCGGGCATGAATGTCGTTCTGCTGGAAAAAGGGCGTGTGGGCGCCGAACAATCGAGCCGCAACTGGGGGTGGTGCCGCCAGCAAAACCGCGATGCCCGCGAACTGCCCCTGTCGACCCGCAGCCTGGCCCTTTGGGAGGAAATGACCAGCGATATCGGGGCTGACCTTGGCTTCCGGCGCTGCGGTTTGCTGTACCTGTCCGATGATGCCGCCGAAATCGAAGGTTGGGCCAGTTGGGGGCGTTTCGCGCGGGGCGAGGGTGTGGATACACGTATGCTGAGCAGCGCCGAAGCGACCGAACGGGGTGCGGCCACCGGCAAGACATGGGCCGGGGGGGTCTGGTCGCCGACTGACGGAACGGCGGACCCATCGCGTGCCGCACCGTTGATTGCACAGGGTGCAAGGCGGCATGGCGCCGTCGTTCTTCAGGACTGTGCGGCGCGTGGCATCGAAACGTCGGCTGGCGCGGTATCTGCTGTCATAACCGAACGCGGCGTGATCAGGACGCCCCGTGTCGTTCTGTCTGGCGGGGCATGGGCGGGCAGTTTCCTGCATCAATCCGGCATCTTCTTTCCGCAGGCTTCGGTGCGGAGTTCCATTCTGTCGCTGAAGCCGGGCGCGCAAGGGCTGCCCGATGCGGTTCATACGGCAGCGGCCTCGGTCACGCGCCGGTTCGACGGAGGTTATACCGTCGCCGTGTCCGGGCGCAGCCATCTGGACCCGACGCCGGGCATGTTTCGTGGCGCGAAACACTTTCTGCCGATGTTCGCGAAACGCTGGAAGGCGCTTTCCCCGGGCGGGTTGCAGGCTTGGAACGCGGGTTTCGAGACACGGGCCATCTGGGCGCTGGACCGGGAAACCCCGATGGAGCGGGTGCGTATCCTCGATCCCCGGCCATCCAAGGCGCATGTGGACGAAACATTGCGCCGTGGTCGCAAGCTGCTGCCCGCGCTACGCGATATTCCGATGCAGGCCAGTTGGGCAGGCTATATCGACAGTACGCCGGACGGCGTTCCGGTGATCGACGCGGATATCGGAATTCCGGGTCTGACACTGGCTGCCGGGTTGTCGGGGCACGGGTTCGGGATCGGCCCGGGGGTCGGGCATCTGGTCGCGGATCTCGTGACCGGTCGTACGCCAATCACCGATACGGCGCAGTACAAGCTGAACCGTTTCGAGCAATCGCAGTGGGGCAAGGTCTCGAAGTTCTGAGGCAGGGCGCGAGGGGCCGAATAATCTGCTGTCCAGCCGCCGTCTGAAACGGATGATGCTGTGCGCGTCCGCTCTTCGGCACCTCTTTTCGTCCGGTGTGCAGGAATTTGAACGCACACTTTCACGATGAGGTTCCATATGTCCTTTGCTTGCGATCCTGCCGGTCTCAAACTTCCAGACGCGCATTTCATTGGTGGTGCCTACATCGATGGGCCGAAGGAGATCGAAATCCGGTCTCCATCTACGGGCGAGGTGCTTGGCTCCATTCCCTGTGCCAGTGCCGATGTCGTCGATCTTGCGGTTCGGACAGCGCGTGAGGCGCTTGCACGGTCGGGTTGGGCAACGCTGCGACCGCGCGAGCGGCGCAACCTGCTTTGTGCCTGGGCCGACCTGATGGAAGCCGAGGCGCAAACGCTGGCCGGTCTCGAGGCGATCTGTTCCTCGCGCCCGTTCACGCAGGTCCTGACGGGCGATCTGGCCGTGACCGCCGAACAGATCCGTTTCTTCGCGGAATTCGCGGACAAGGAGGGCGGGGCGCTGGTGCCCGTGTCCGACGATCACTTCGGGTACGTGGCCGAAGAACCCTATGGGGTGATCGGCGCGATCACGCCCTGGAATGTTCCGATTTCCATGGCCGGCTGGAAGCTGGGTCCGGCGCTGGCCGCGGGCAATGCCGTGGTGCTGAAACCATCTGAAATGACCCCCTATTCGACGCTCTACATGGCGGAACTGGCCGTGCGGGCGGGTATTCCCGACGGTATCCTGAACATCGTCCTGGGCGACGGCCAAACCACGGGCGTGGCCATCACCGGACATCCGGGCATCGACAAGGTGTCCTTTACCGGATCGACCCGCGCCGGCAGCGCCATCATGGAAAACATCGCGCGCACGGGCATCAAGCCGATGACTCTGGAACTGGGCGGGAAAAGCCCGATGCTGGTATTTGCCGATGCGGATCTGGATCTGGCCGCCGATTGCCTTGATCGCGGGATCATGGCGAATGCGGGGCAGGGTTGTGTTTCGGGATCGCGCATGATCGTGGCCGAGGAAATCGCCGGGGATCTGGCCGCGAGGCTGACCGAACGCTTTGCCCGTTATCGCCCGGCCCATACGCTTGCCGCGGAAGCCGGGTTTTCGCCGATCATCTCCGAGACACAGCTTGCCCGTATCGACGGCATCGTGCAGGCGGCAGTGGGGCAGGGTGCTGAACTGGTCTGTGGCGGATGCCGGTTTGACCGGGAGGGCAGCTTTTATCAGCCGACCCTGATCACGGGTGTCACCGCAGACAGCCCGGCAGTCCGCGAGGAAATCTTCGGGCCGGTCGCGACCTTCCAGACCTTTGCCACCGAAGAAGAGGCGATGACACTTGCCAATCACCCGACCTATGGGCTTTGCGCGGGGTTGTTCACGCGTGATCTAAGCCGCACGATGCGCCTGACCCGCAGGCTCGAGGCGGGAACCGTCTGGGTTAACAGATACGGGAGGTCGCGCGATCACATCCTGCCGACGACCGGCTGGAAATCCAGCGGTCTCGGCTCGGATCTGGGCCGAGAGGCCTACCGCGCGAACCGTCGCCCCAAATCGGTTCTTATCGACCTGTGAACCGTCCCGACAGCGCCTTTCCAAGGAGAACGACATGACCACCTACAAACTTGCCCTCATTCCCGGTGACGGGATCGGCGTTGACGTGACGGATGCGGCAATGGCCGTCCTGAACGTCGCCGCCCGCCGCTATGGTTTTGCACTGGAGACCGAGAGTTTTCCCTGGTCCTGCGACTATTACCTGAAGACCGGCGCGATGATGCCCGAAGACGGCATCGAAACGCTGCGTGGCTTCGATGCGATCTTTCTGGGTGCCGTGGGCTGGCCGGAAACCGTGCCGGACGCGGTGTCGTTGCATGGGCTGTTGCTGCCGATCCGCAAGGCGTTCGATCAATATGCGAACATCAGGCCGCACCGCCTGTTGCCCGGTGTCGAAGGGCCGCTGAAGGCATCGGCATTCGATATCCTCTGCATCCGCGAAAACACCGAAGGCGAATATTCCGGGGCCGGTGGCCGTGTGCATCAGGGCAAGGACAACGAAGTCGCGGTCGAAACCTCGGTGTTCACCCGGACCGGGGTGGAACGCATCCTGCGGTTCGGCTTCGAGCAGGCCAAGGCGCGACGCGGCCATCTGACGTCGGTGACGAAATCCAATGCTCAGAAATACTCGATGGTATTCTGGGACGAGGTAACGCGCGAACTGGCTGCCGAATATCCTGAAGTGACGGTCAGCCACATGCATATCGACGCTATGGCGGCCAAGATGGTGATGGCGCCGCAGGATCTGGACGTGGTCGTTGCGTCGAACCTGTTTGGTGACATCCTGACGGATCTTGGCGCAGCCATTCAGGGGGGGCTGGGTTTTGCGGCCTCGGCCAATATCTGTCCTGATCGCTCTGTTCCGTCGATGTTCGAGCCGGTGCATGGCTCGGCCCCCGATATCGCGGGGCAGAATATCGCCAACCCGATTGCCGCGATCTGGTCCGGGTCGCAGATGCTTGACCATCTGGGCGAGGGCGAGGCTGCCGCAGCCATTCTGGGTGCTGTCGAAAAGGCGACCTCGAAAGGGATCGGAACGCGCCCCGGACAGAATTCGACCGACGAAATCACCAAAGCCATTTGTACTGCACTGGAGGCGTGAGCATGACAATCCACGATACCCCGACCACCAAACTGCGTGACCTCCTGGCCGATCCGGATCTTTTTCGCGAAGCGGCCCTGATTGATGGTGACTGGCTGACCCGAGCGGACATGCCGGTGCTGAACCCCGCCACTGACAGCCCCATCGGGCACATGCCCGATTGTACTGCCGAGGAAACCACGGCTGCCATCGCCGCGGCAGAGGTTGCCATGATCGGGTGGCGCAAGCGTACCCATGCGGAGCGCGCGGATATCCTCATGCGTTGGTATCAGCTTATGCTGGAGCATGCCGATGATCTGGCGATGATCCTGACCGCCGAACAAGGGAAGCCCCTGGCCGAGGCGAAGGGCGAAATCCTCTATGGTGCGTCCTTTGTGCGCTGGTTCGCGGAAGAGGCCCGGCGGATCAATGGCCATATCATCCCATCGCCGGTGGCGGGCAAAAAGATCTTCGCCATGAAAGAACCCGTCGGCGTCTGTGCCATCATCACGCCCTGGAATTTCCCGAACGCGATGATCACCCGCAAAGTCGCGCCGGGACTGGCCGCAGGTTGCACAATGGTTATCAAGCCTTCCGATTTCACACCCTATTCGGCGCTGGCCCTGGGCGTGTTGGGCGAACGGGCGGGTATTCCCGCGGGTGTCCTGAACATTCTGACCGGACGGCCCGAGGCCATAGGTGCAACGCTGACCGCGTCACCTGTCGTACGTAAACTGTCCTTTACCGGCTCGACACGGGTCGGGGCGCTGCTGGCGGAACAATGCGCTCCCACGCTCAAGAAAATGTCGCTGGAACTGGGGGACAATGCCCCGTTCATCGTTTTCGACGATGCCGATCTGGATGCGGCGGTCGAAGGGGCGATGGCCTCCAAGTTCCGTAACGGTGGACAGACTTGCGTTTGTGCGAACCGCATCCTTGTGCAATCGGGGATTCACGATGCCTTTGTCGCGGCTATTGCCAAACGCGTCGATGCGCTGAAGGTCGGTTCGGGGATGGGTGAAGGCACGCAGATCGGTCCGATGATCAATTCGGCTGCAATTCGCAAGATCGACACCCATGTCGAGGATGCCTTGTCCAAGGGCGCGCAGCGGGCCACAGCCAAGCGTGATCTGGCGGCGCAGTTCGCCGATCCAATGGTGCTGACCGGGGTCACGACACAGATGCAATTGGCGAGCGAGGAAACCTTCGGGCCGGTCGCGCCGATCTTCAGGTTCGAGACCGAAGACGAGGCGCTGGCCATCGCCAACGGAACGCCCTTTGGACTGGCAGCTTATTTCTACACCACGGATATGGCGCGGGCTTTCCGGTTCGGGGAGGCGCTTGAAGTGGGTCTGGTGGGGTTGAACACCGGGGTGGTCAGCCATGCGGAGGCGCCTTTCGGGGGTGTGAAAGCCTCGGGCCTCGGGCGGGAAGGCGCGCAGGAAGGGATCGAAGAGTATCTCGAAACCAAGGCCTTTCATTTTGGTGGTCTGGACGCCTAAGAGGCCACTGAACGGCGTTCGTTCGGGCGCCTGCACAGGTAACAAGACGCCCGGTCCGAAATGGCCGGGCGTTTTCGTGCACCTGCTGGAATGAGGCTGGTTATCCCTGCGAAACCGTGCGGCTGGCGCGCCCGCCCGGTGCGGCCTCGGCAGCAGCGCAGATGGCCTCGAACAGGTGAATTCCGCGGACGCCCTGCTCGGCGGTGATCGGGTAGGGGGCTTCGCCCGTTACGGCATCTGCAAAGGCTTCCAGTTCGGCGCGCTCCATGTCGCTCCAGGCGAAATTCCAGACCTGTTCAGGCTCACCGGGGCGTCCCAATGACACGCTGTGTTCCCCGTTCATCGATGCCCATCCGTCAGAGCCGAAGACCTCGATCCGCCAGAATCGGCCGGGCCCGGCGACGGTTGTCAGGATGGCAAGCGTTCCGTCGCTATTCTCGATCAGTGCAGTGACGGTATCGGCCAAACCTTGCGCCGCGCGGCGCCGGTTCGCGACGGTGACTTCCGCTGGTTTCAGGCCCAGCCCGATCAGCGCATCGACCGTATGGATACCAAGGCCGGTCATGCCTCCGGCGGGGCTTTCGGCGGGATCGACGCGCCAGTTTTCGGCGCTGTAACCCCACTGGCCGGAGGAGAAATTGCCGATGACCTGCCTCAGCTCGCCGATCTCTTCCCGAACAAGCTGGCTCAGCTTGGCGTAGGCGGGCAGGAAGCGGCGGTTGTGGCCGATGGCCAGGGTCACGCCTGCCTGCCGGGCGGCGGCAAAGGCCGCTTTGGCGTCTGTGGCGGTCAGGGTCAGGGGCTTTTCGCAGAATACATGCTTGCCTGCGGCAGCAGCCACTTCGATCTGGGCGCGGTGCTGGCTGTGAGGGGTGGCAAGGACGATGCCCTGAATGTCGTCACGGGCAAGCACGGCATCGAGATCGGGTAGCATTTCGATCCCCTGTCGCGCGGCGAACCCGGCAACCCTTGACGGAGTTCGGGTGGCGCCAGCGACGAAACGGATCTTTTCGCTGCGGCCCTGAACCGAGTTCACAAGCGTCTGCCCCCATTTACCCATGCCCACAATGGCGACGGAAAGCGGTGTGTTGGTCATCTCGTTCCTTCCCGGAGTGATGTTCAAAGCGGTCCGGCCTGCGCCGTCGGGGTGAGGTTGGCGCGCCCCGTGATATGCTGCCGCGCACCATCCTGAAGGATAAGAAGCGGATCACGCAGACAGTCAAGGTCCGCCAGCGGATCGCCATCGACGACCAGAACATCGGCGCGGCGACCGGGGCGCAATTTCCCTATGTCTTCCGCTCCGATCACATCGGCTGCATCGCCGGTCGCCGCCGTGATCGCGTCCAGCGTGGCGTAGCCGCCCTTGTTCATGATTTCCAATTCGAGCATCAGCGCATCGAAAGGCGTAAACCGCCAGCCAGCATCGGTGCCCGCGACAAAGCGCACCCCGGCGCGTGTCATCCGGTCAAGATAGTCAAGTGTCTCTTCGGCGCGGCGGCACCATTTGTCTACCATTGCCTGTTCGACCGGTGTCAGCCGTTCCTTGCTGCGGTAATGGAAAACCGAGGCGACATAGACCACCAGCGTGGTCGTCACCGGGATGCCTGCGCGGGCGATCTGGTCGACCACAGCTGGATCGTATTCTTGCCGCCCGCTGGCATCTACCAGGAAATTCGCATGTTCGATCTGGTCGGCCCCGGCGGCAACCGCGTTTGAGATCGACTCGCCACACAGGCAATGCACGGTCACGCGGCGTTCGTTGCGATGCGCCTCATCGACGATGGCGTTCATTTCGTCACGGGTGAACGACGGCTTCCAAGAGCGGGTGCCGACGGTGCCGCCGCCAGATCCCATGACCTTGATGAAATCGGCGCCATCGCGGCAAAGCTCGCGCACCTTCCGGCGCGACCCTTCGATCCCGTCAGCGGTGCCACCCATCTGCCAGCAATGGCCCCCGGTGATGGTGATCGGCGCACCACAGGCAATGACCCTTGCCCCCTTTCCATAGCCAAGTTCAAGCGCGCGGCGCGCTGCAAAACTGGTGGTTCCGAAAGCTCCCAGATCGCGGACCGTCGTGATCCCCGCCCCAAGCGCCTGTGCGGCACTGCCCATTGCAGTGGCGGTCATGACTTCGGTGCCTTCGCGCATCGCTTCTTCCAGCGTGGGTCCGGTGCCCGGAAGGTTGAGATGCACATGCGTATCGATCAGGCCGGGCAGGATGGTCGCGCCCGGGTACTCAAGCAACTCACCGGCTTCAGAATCGGGCAGGCCAGCGCTTCCGTCATGCACCGCAAGAATGCGTCCCCCTTCCAGTTCCAGAATGGGATTGCAAAGCGGCGCGGCCCCGGTTCCATCGATCAATTGGTCAGCGGTGATGAATGTTTTCATGGTGTCAGGTCTTGTCTCCTGGGGTTTTCCGGCTGTCGGGCTGTTCGGCGCTATGTGACCACTTCGCAGGACAAAGGCCCAAGACCATTTGGATCAAAGGCAATAAGCGAAGGTTATGGGCGCACAATTGTTGGAACTGTCCAAGCCGTGTCAGACAACAAGGACAATGGTCTGTATCGGCAGCCGGATTAACCGATGTTCGCCGCCAGCACCTGACATGTTATTCGGCATCTGGCGTGTTCTAGGGCTGAACCTGCGCGGTTTCCTCATCGTTCAGGAGGTCCTTGATCGACTTCAGGAATGGCCGGAAAAACCGTGTCACTGGTCGCGCGCTGTTTGTCGAAATCGAGATGTCCATGAGCACCGTGGGCGAGAAGGGGCGCGCCACGAGGCCCTCGAAATTTCCCCATTTCACCAGCCCGTCCACCAGCGCGACGCCTAGCCCACCAGAAACCAGCGGGATGGCCCCAAGCGACGAGGAAAGCTGAATCGAAACATCCCTTTTCACGCCGGACTGCTCAAAAACATTGTCCAGCTCCGGGCCGATATCGGCGGTGGTCGAGCCGTAGGAAATGAGTGGACGATCCGCCAGATCATGCGGTGTGATCTCGGTCTTGTCCGCCAAGGGATCGTCGTGGCGCATCACGGCCATCATCGGGACCGGCGCCAAAATCTCGCTTCGTACGGTCGGGGCCTGAATCGTCGAAAGGGTGAGAGCAAAGTCGATCTCGCCAATCAGAAGCTGTTCTTCGACGTCCGCCTTGGGCAGGGTGTGGAGATGAACCTTGACCTGCGGATGTTCGGCGCGGAACTTCAGCAGCGCACCTGCCAGAAGAGAATAGGTCACGGGTGCGCTTGCCCCGATCCGCAGCAGACCAACCTTGCGCTCTGCGATGGTGCGGGCAAGGTTCTTGAGCGCCTCGATCTCGCGAAAGACCCTGTCGGCATCGTCATACAGCAGATGCGCTTCCATGGTTGGAACCAGACGGCCGCTGATCCGTTCAAACAGTTGATAGCCCAACTGGCTTTCAAAGTGGTGCAACACCTTGCTGACCGCTGGTTGGGACACTGCCAGTGAATTCGCGGCGGCAGTGACCGATCCGTCGCGCATGATGGCGCGGAAGATTTCAAGTTGGCGTGCATTCATTGGGCGGTCGCTCTGACGGCTTGATATTGAAATCTATTCCATAACCAAAGGTTGTTGGCAACTGGTACGGATGATTCTATCCACGAAGTAAGAGACACACAAATCCGACGCTTGAAAACCTGCCCGGCAGGCGCTGATCTGATTACCCTGCGGTCTCTTCGCCGTTCTCGCGCAAGAGCCCCATCGGCATGGGCCGTACGGGGGCCTGGGGCCGCAGTCCAGGCTGCTGTTCAAGAGGGAGTCCGCCATTTTCGGCAAGAATCCGGGCCGCTGCGGCGCCGCAATAGCGCCCCTGACAACGCCCCATACCCACACGTGACAGAGACTTGGCCCGGTTCGGCTCGATTGCGCGGGCTTTGGTGATTGTGGCGCGGTAGTCCCCGGCAGTGATGGCTTCGCACCGGCAAAGAAGGGCGTCATCGGGCAGGTCGGTGCAGATGTCATCGGGGTAGGGGAAGGCGGTGGCGATGCCCAGTGCGAAGCGGCGCATCCGTTGCATCCGGCGAAGCAGGGGCGCAACAGGGAAGGGCGCGGACCTTTTCATATCCTCAAGGCAGGCGGCAGCGGCCAGACGCCCGGCGGTTTCCGCCCCGTCCGCGCCCAGAATGCGGGTGCTGTCCCCGGCAAGATAGACATGGGGGCGGCTCGAACGTCCCATGTCGTCGATGTCGGGGGCGCTTTGTCGGCCAACCGGGTCCCAGCCAAAGGCACAGTCGGCCAGTTGTGCCAGTTGCGTTTCCGAACGCAGATGCCAGCCCATGCCGACACCGTCGCAGTCCAGGTTTCTGGCCTTGCCCTTGACTGTCCAGCGCAGTCCGGTGACGTGCTTTCCGTTGCCTTCGATGTGGATATCCCGGACGCCGGTCACGTAGGGAATGCCATGGCGTCGCAGGCTTGCGCGCAACTTCAGCCCACGTAGCAGCAACCCCGGACGTGCGGCCATCAGGGGGGCTGCACGCATCAGGTCTGCAAATGACGACGTGTCGAGTACAGCCGCGACCTCGGCGCCAGCGGCGGCATATTGTGCGGCGACAAGCGTCAGCAATGGCCCGCTTCCGACAAAGGCGACGCGGTGCCCGATGGCGCACCCCTGCGCCTTGAGCGCGATCTGCGCCCCGCCAAGCGTATGTACGCCGGGTTGGGTCCAGCCGGGTATCGGGGCGATGCGGTCGGTCGCGCCGGTGGCAAGGATCAGGTCGTCGAAAGGCAGGTCATACAGACGCTCGCCATCGTGCAGGTGCAAAAGGTTGTCGGTGATGCCAAAGACATCGGTCCTCGGACGGTAGTCGATGCTTGAGACAAGTGCGTCAAATGTCGCGTGCAGGGCGCGGGCCTTGGGCGCATCGCCGCCATAAAGCTGTTCCGCCGGGCGGTCGAGCCCTTCAGCCGGACGCCGGTAGATCTGACCGCCCGATTTGAATTCGCGGTCGATGACGATGGGCCGCAGGCCAGCCTGTACCAGCGTTTCTGCGGCACGGATGCCGGCGGGTCCGGCTCCTACGATAATTATGCGCCGGGCCATTGTGTCTCGCTCGGAAGTGCAGTGATAATGTTCATTCCGTCCTCGACGGGGGTTTCGCAGGCGCGCAGCCGGCGCCCGTCTTTCAGTGTGACCCAGCAATCCTGACAAGCGCCCATCAGACAAAAGCCAGCGCGGGGTCCGTCGCCGAATTCGCTGGTGCGCGCGGGGGCCGCGTTGATCCGCAGTGCAGTCAGTACGCTGTCGCCGGCCAGTGCCTGAACCGGCTTCCCGTCGATGGAAAACCGGATGGTCCGGCGATTGCCGGGAACCAGACGACGAAATCCTGTTGGAGCGCTCATGCCGATGCCCTGTTGCTGCGATTGCTGGAAACCTGACATGCTATCCTTGTGAGAGGCCAAGTCAAACTGTGGGTATATCCATAAGCCTTGGCTATGGACTGGCAAATGGTTCCGGCGACCCGGCAAGAATGCGCTTGTCTTCCCGTGCGCGTCTACAGCCAAGGCTTATGGCTTACATAACAAGCGATATTGGACGAGGGCGTGCCGCCATGAAAGTTTTGTCGTGATTTGCAGGAGGCGTCGATGGACATCATTATTGTTGGGGGCGGACTGATGGGCACGTCGGCGGCGTTTTTCCTGAGCCGCCGGGGCTATCGTGTGACTTTGTTGGAGCGCCGTTTCGTCGGTCAGGGAGCCACGGTCGCAAGTTTCGGAAACATCCGCCGGCAAGGCCGGTATCTTCCACAGTTACCACTGGCACATCGCTCGCGGGCTCTTTGGGGGGAGATACGGCAACTGCTGGGCGAAGATGTCGAGTTTCGCGCGACGGGCCACCTGCGACTGATCCACGATCAGGGCGGGTTTGAGGACATGCAGGCCTTTGCCAAGGCGGCGCTTCCCTGGGGGCTTGAGCTGGAGGTGCTTGAGCCAGCCGACATCCGCCGCCGTTTTCCGGGGCTTGGGCCAGAAGCGATAGGCGCCTCTTTTTCGCCAGAGGACGGTTCGGCCAATCCGCGACTGATATCACCAGCCTTTGCGCGTGCCGCAGCCGCTGCGGGCGCGCAGATCGTCGAAGAGGCGGAAGTTCAGAATATCCTGCGCGGGTCCGATGGCTTTGCGGTCGAAACGACAAAGGGGCGGTTCGAGGCGGGTCAGTTGCTGATTGCCGCCGGGGCGTGGGGCGCGCGTATGTCGGCGGAGTTCGGAGAACCTGTGCCGATACGCCTGAACGGGCCGCAGATGGCGGTGACAGAACCGCTGCCGCACCGGGTGCATCCTGTTGTCGGGGTGTGGGAGCGCAATCCGGGTGCCGGGGTTTATTTCCGTCAGGTGGAGCGCGGCAATATCGTGTTCGGGGGCGGGCGTCGGGTTGACGTGCCCTGGGAGACCGGTTTTGCGAAAGCCGACCCACGGGCGCTTGCGGTGCAACTGCCCCATCTTGTCCGGCTGTGCCCGGCATTGGCCAATGTGCAGATCATCCGGACGTGGTCGGGGCCGGAAGGGTATCTGGAAGACATGCTGCCGGTGATGGGCCCAAGCGGCAAGGTGCCGGGACTCTATTATGCATTCGGCTTCTGTGGCCACGGGTTCCAGTTGGGGCCGGGTGTCGGGGACGTGATGGCCGAACTGATCGCGACGGGCGACAGCACGACACCAATCGGTGACTTCTCGGTCTCTCGTTTTCAGGAGCAAGCGGCGCAGTAACGGACGTAAACGGGAAAGGCTATCCGAGGTAGAGGGCGTTGGCCCGTTCTACGTGGTTGCGGGCCTCACCTGTGGCCGCCCCATTCCCAAATGGCAAGTCGGCAAGGTCCATAAGCCAAGGTTATGCACCTGCTCTTTCTGTGTCTTGGACCTTGCCCGTGCCTTCGTGCGATTTTTCCCACAACAGACAGGAAAGGACAGGCGATGGACGGTGCAATCACCCCCGACGCGAATGCGAAACAGCACGCCGATTGGAAAATCGGCGTCGATATTGGCGGAACCTTCATGGACTTTTGCGCGCTCGAGGCCAATTCGGGCCGGGTGGCGTCGCTCAAGGTGCTGACGACACCGGACGATCCTGGGGCCGAACTGATGACGGGGCTGACCCTGCTGGCCGAACGCGAGGGGCTGGAGCCCGAGGCGGTCAACCGTTTCGTGCATGGGACTACGGTCGGGATCAATACCATCATTCAGCGCAAGGGGGCCTCTCTTGCCCTGTTCACCAATGCGGGTTTCGAAGATGTCGTCGAAATGGCCCGCCTGCGGATGCCGGAAATGTATTCGCTGTTCTGTGCGCGCCCCGATCCTCTGATCACGCGCGATATGATCTATGGCATTCCGGCGCGCTTGCGTTCGGATGGAACCGAAACGCGGGCCCCCGACATGGCCGCCGTCGCGGCGGCGGTCGAGACCGCCAAGGCGAAAGGCGCCGAGGGGATCATCATCTCTTTCCTTCATGCCTGGCGCGATGCGCGGCAAGAGGCTGCCGTAAAGGCCGAGATCGCAAGGCTTGCACCTGAACTGTTCACCTTCACCTCGGCCGAGGTCTGGCCGGTAATCCGCGAATACGAGCGTAGCTCGACCACCATCATGAACGGGTATGTGCATCCTCGGGTGGCCGGTTACCTGACGGCCCTCGAATCCCGGCTGGCCAATCACAAGGTTCCCGCCCGGCCCATGCTGACCAAATCGAATGGCGGGTTGATGAATGCCGCCGAAGGCAAGCGGTCTTGCGTGAACATGCTTTTGTCGGGCACCGCTTCGGGTGTGATCGGTGCGGCATGGCTGGCGCGTCAGGCAGGTGAACAGAAGATCCTGACCCTGGATATTGGCGGCACATCGGCGGATTTTGCGCTTATCATCGACGGTGAGGCGCAATTCGGAACCGGCGAACTGATCGGGGAATTCCCGCTTTATATTCCGTCGGTTTCTGTCAGTTCGATCGGCATAGGTGGCGGATCGACCGCCAGCGTCGATGCACAGGGCGTTTTGCGGGTGGGCCCGGAATCGGCGGGTTCGACCCCTGGTCCTGCCTGCTATGGCCGGGGTGGTGCGGACGCGACGGTTACTGACGCGATGGCCGTCTGTGGCTGGTTGGGCCACAGTCAGATGGCCTATGGCCAATTGCAAATGGAGGTCGATCTCGCCCGCGCGGCTATCTCGAAACTTGCGACCAGGCTGGGCCGGTCCACCGAGGAAACCGCGCAGGCCATTCTGGATGTTGCCATTTCCGAGATGTTTGTCGAGGTCGAAAAACTTTCTTCCCGCGCGGGTGTGGATCTGCGTGACTTCACGCTGATGCCCTTTGGTGGTGGCGGCCCGATGCTGGGTGCTTTCCTGGCCAAGGAACTGGGCATGGCGCGAGTCGTGGCGCCGCGCCGTCCGGGCGTAGTTTCCGCTTTGGGTGGGCTTGTGGCTGACTTGCGAGGCGATTTCATCCGGACGGTCTTTGAGCCGCTGGAACCGGCGACCCTTCCGGCGCTTGGTGCGGCCTATGACGATCTGGCAAGGGAGGGCCGCGACTGGCTGGTCTCGCAGGGGCATGATGGACCCGCAGAACTGCGCGTTACCGCGGATATGCGCTATGCCGGGCAGAGCTATGAAATCGAAGTGGCGCTGAACGTCGCCTGGCTGGCCGAAAAGAACCTGACGGCGATTGCCCAGGCGTTCCACGACACCCATGACCGCATCTATGATTTCCACGATCCCGAGGGTCTGGTGGAGGTCGTCAACCTGCGGCTTGCGGCCATCGGTGCGGGTCCCGCGCTGAAATTCCCAGAGGCGACCGAAGTCGCGGGAGCCGCGACACCGCTTCGCGAGGTCGGGGTCTTTACCGGCGGCAGGCTTCGCGACATCGGTCTCTATCAGCGTCGGGATCTTGCCCCCGGCGGGACCTTCGAAGGGCCCGCCGTCGTCGCGCAGGAAGATACGACCTTTGCCATCCCGGCAGGGACACAGGCCAGTGTCGATCGTCATCTCAATCTTCACCTCACTTTCGCGGAGTAAACCCGATGTTTGACCGGATGAACCTTCAGGTTCTGGCGAACCATGCGCGTGGCGCGGCCGAGAACATGGCCCACACACTGCACCGAACCGCACACTCGGCCTTTGTGAAGGAAACCGAGGATTTCACCGTCATGTTGTTGAACAGCAAGGGGGAAACCTTTGCGGTGCCCATGGATCTTGGCGCGACATGGTATCCCGGACTGACCTTTGGCCGGGCCATCGACATGATCGAGGATTCCAAGCCCGGCGATGTCGGCTTTACCAACGATGCCTATTCCTCGTATGTGGCGACGCACACTCCCGACACGGTTCTGTGGCGTCCGGTTTTCTACGATGGCGAGATCATCGCCTGGACCGGCGGGCACATTCACAACACCGATATGGGCGGTGCGGTCCCGGCCTCGCTCAGCCGCGCGTTGACGGAAATCCATCAGGAGGGGCTGCGCTTCCCGCCGATGAAACTGGTCAACGAAGGTGTGTTCGATGAGCAGCTCATGCGCATCATGTCGACCAACGTGCGGAAGCCCGACCTGAACGTCGGGGACCTCAAGGCACTGGTCGGTGCGCTGATCACCGGTGAACGTAAGATTCTGGCCATGGTCGAGAAATTCGGCAAGGAGGCCTTTCTTGAAGGGGTCGAGGCGCTGCTTGACCACTCCGAAGCGCAGGCCCGTGACGTGCTGGCCTCGATCCCGGATGGCGCTTGGGACTTTTCCGACTATGCGGACGAGGATTCGACCGAGGCAAACCCCGTGCGGCTCAGGCTGAAGCTGACCGTAAAGGGGGATGAAGCGATACTCGATTTTACCGGATCGGACCCTCAACTGGCGTCGTCGCTGAATGTGCCCACAGGGGGCGATCCGCGTCATTCCGTTCTTTTGGTTGGAATCTATTACATCCTCTACACGCTCAATCCCAAACTTCTTCTGAATGTCGGGATGACGCGCCCATTCACCTGCATCACGCCAGAAGGCAGCGTGCTGAACCCCGTGCATCCGGCGGCGGTCGGGATGCGGTCGCTGACTTGCGCACGCTTGCGCTCGGTCATTTTCGGCGCCTTCAGTCAGGCCGTCCCCGAGCGTTTGCCAGCGGCTCCGGCAGGGAACAACTGTATTGTCAATGTCATGACCACCGATGAACGGACGAAACGTACGGTCATCGCGGCGGTGAACCCCGTTGTCGGCGGCGGGGGTGGGATGCCGCATCGCGACGGTACCAACGGGTCCGGTGCGGATGCCGCCTATCTCAAGAATACGCCGATCGAAATCACCGAAACGGAAACTCCGGTCGAGTTTGTCAGATACGGTCTGGCGCAGGACAGCGGCGGGGCCGGTCGCTGGCGTGGCGGGCTGGCGACAGAGATGGCCTTCCGTGTCTTTGCGCCCGACAGCCGGATCACGGCGCGCAACCGGGACCGGAGTTTCTTTCGGCCCTGGGGTGTTCTGGGCGGCAAGGCCGCCGGGCTTTCGGACATGGTGGTGAATCCGGGTACGGATGACGAACGTCACCTGGGCAATATCGACACCGCCGTATTGCAGCCTGGCGATGTTCTTGAAATCCGTTCGGCGGGTGGCGGTGGCCGGGGTCATCCCTATGACCGCGAACCCTGGCGCGTGTTGCAGGATGTCGAACGGCAGTATGTTTCCGCAGACGCCGCTGAGCGGGAATATGGCGTCGTTCTGCGCGATGGCCAGATTGACGAAGCCGCAACCGAGGCCCGAAGGGCGGACAGGGCCACGGTTGACGGCCATTTCGATTATGGCCCCGAGCGGACGGGCTATGAGGCGCAATGGTCGCTTGAGGCCTATGACCAGTTGCATTGCATCCTCAACAGCTTGCCCATTCACTGGCGGTTCTTCATCAAGACCGAAATCTTCCGCCGGATGGATGGCCGTTCGGGTGCAGCGGGCGTGCAAGAAGCCTTTGACGCGGTCTGCACGCGCTTCCCCGAAGTTCCTCGACCGGACAAAGCGCTCAAGGCGGCAGAATAGGAACTGCCCCCGAGGTCAGGACGAAGGCGCGGCGTCTTTCGCCGCGCCTCTTTGTTGTGTGGGTGGCGTGGTGAACTGCGCGGTCAGGTCTTGGCTTGGGTGGCGTGGTTTTGTCGTTCCTGTGCGCCGCGTAGCAACAGGTTCATGATATCCGATCGTGTGATGATCCTGGCAAGGCGCGCACCATCCATGACGGGAACGGTTTCGACGCCCTGATTGGCCTTCTTCGCGATCACAGGGTGTAAGCGTAGGATTTAACACTCCCCGGCATAAGACCCCCCACAAGCAAACGCTGGCGCAGAAGAGATCAGCTTCGCCCATCGCGGTTGCAGAACACATTTCGCTCATTTGTGGCGCGATTCATAAAGGTTTGTTCTCAAGGGGATATCTGTGTCCATAAACATAAAGGAATAACGGTCGGGCATGTGAAAATGACGGGCTGGATTCGCTCAGACGAAGAATAGCAGTTGTTTTTATATAGGAATCCTATATAAATATTCCGAGAGAGGAACAATGCAATCAAAAGCGCATCAGATTGTTACGGGATTGCAGCGGCTTACTCTGTTCTGGCGGGCCAGCCAGTGGGAAGTGGCCAAGGAGCTTGGCCTCAATCCGACCCAATGCGAAATCCTGACGCGGGTGGCCGTGCGGCCGGAACGCGTGGCCGATCTGGCTCTCGTGCTTGGCATTTCCCAGGCCAGCCTGAGCGATAGTGTTGCATCACTGGACCGCAAGGGGATGGTGCGGCGGCGGCCCGACCCGAAGGACGGCCGCGCCCGGCAGATCGTGGTGACCGAAGCGGGGCGAGTATTGGCGGCGCGAATGCCCGAGGCGCCCGAGGCCTTGCAAGATGCCCTCGTCGGGCTGGGCGACGCTGACGCCGCCGGGCTGCTTCGCTCGCTGACGCTGATCATCCGGTCCCTGCAAGAGGCGCGCGCGATCCCGATGCAGCGCATGTGCCTGACCTGTCGCTATTTCAGTCCGCATGTCCACGACGATGCCGCGCGCCCGCATCATTGCGCTTTTGTCGATGCCGCGTTTGGCGATGCTGCGCTGCGGTTGGATTGCGCGGATTACGAAACCGCCACCGAGGAGGCGGCGGCCCGAGCCTGGGCCGCGCTAGCCGAGGTGGGGTGAGATGGGGCGCCCGGAATGCCGCTGCAACGGCCCGGACGCCCCGAATGCAACCCCTCTGTCACGAAAGGAAGCAATCAGATGATGACACAAAGACCACACTTTTACCATGCGACCGGCGCGGCGCTGACGCTACTCTTGGGCGCTCCGGTGGGCGCGCATGAACTAACGGCCGAGCTGGGCAATGCCGAACGGGCGGCCTTTGACGTCGTTGCCGCCGATATCGCCACCGATGGGCGTCATGCGATCTTCACAATGTCAGTCGCTGGCACGCCCGGCGAAGACCGACCGGAGGCCGCCGGTGCGTTGGCCGGTGCACCGGTCTTTTCCTATGTCTGGCCAACGACGCTGGACCCCTCGGTGGTGGGGTTCGACGCCGGCGTCGGCATCCTCGCCTTCGCGGTCACCATCCATCCGGATTTCGACGACACGCCGCTCTTCGACGAGAGCGGTTCGGGCAGTACCGGTGACGATGGCGGAACCTGGCACAGCCATTGGGTGGTGCTGGGACCGGACGAGGCTTGCGGGCCGGGTGCGCTCAAAGTGATCGACATCCCCGAGGGGGCGACACCGGCGCTGCCGCTGACCTGGCCGGGACTGCCGATACTGATCGACAGTCCCGGCTGGTCGCCGACCTTCGACGGGCCGCGCCTGAGCGTGACCGTGCCTTTCGCCGATATCGGCGCGGTGGCAGAGGCGCGGTTCGACGGGGTGACGGCGGCACTGCGAGTCAACGCCAATGTCCACGCGCCGTTGCTCTGCGTAACCGATGTGTTCGACGTGGCCTCGGGCGATCTGAGCCTTCCCGGTCGGGTCGGGCAGTAGACAACAGGGCGCAGCGGCTCATCCGCTGCGCCCGCTGAAAGGGGTCGAAGATAAGGATATTCCCTTCTTCACCGCCGATTGGCTGAACATCGACAGCCCCCTTGCCCCCGCGGATTTCCACGACCGGGTTCTGCCCATAGAGGTTTTTCGGATGCTGCGCGCCGGCCCGATGACGGGCTGGTGACGGTGATGCAGAACCTCACCGATTTGGCCAACTGAGCCGCGCCGCCACTCTGCGAGCGTGGCGGCGCGGCTTTGCTTGAAAATGTGTCGACTTGAAAAGTTTCCTTCCGACTTGAAGTGGCCGAAAACTGAAGGGTGCAAGATGGCCAACTATTGCAAACTTCACACGCGTCGAAAGCGGGTCATGGCGCGTGCGCGTCGTCGGAATGATTGATGCGAATTCTCGGCAGTTCGACCTGGAATGCCTGGCCCCGATTTTTGCCGGGCCTTGCGAAACTGACCTGCCTGTGACAATCATTTCACCGGTTGACCGCATGCGGCACCCGATTGGCAGAGGTGAAGATTTCCATGACGCGTGACGCAGATCCGGCGGTGGACGACTCTCCCGAAAAGATCGCCGCGCTGCGCGCGAAGCCGCTTGACGATGGCGAGCGCCTGATTGTCACGATGGCGAGGCCGTCCCAGCCAAAAGGTATCGAGACCCTGATCGAAGGCGTCACCCGGCTGAAGGAGACCTGTTTCCGGCCGGCCGGTCGGGCGGCATGACGCTCAGCCGCTGCACCCGGCCCGTTGCCCGCATCACTCCGCCACAGGCGCCGGGGGACCGATGAGCCGTCCGTTCTCAGTCAATGTTGCCTGGATCGCGGCGTCGAGCCTTGTCGAGAACGTGACGAGTATACTGATCTTCTTTCTCGTCGCGCGGATCGTTGGGACCGAGGCCTTCGGCATCGCCGCGATGGCTTTCGCGTTTCTCTTTGTGGGCGAGTTCCTGGTCCGCGACACCGTGACCGAAGCCATCATCGAGCGCCAGACCCTTGAGGAAGGCCGCCTGGAAGCCACCTTCGCGGTGCTGTTTGGCGTGGCGCTCTTGGTGGTGCTGACACTTTGCTTGCTCGCGCCGTTGATCGCCCGGCTTTACGGCGAGCCCGATGTCGCGCCGCTTCTGATGGCGGGCAGCCCGGCGATCCTGTTCATCGGAGCCAGCGGTGTCTCGACGGCGCTCCTGCGCCGCGGGCAGGAGTTCCGCACGCTTGCCATACGGGATGCGCTGGCCGTCGTCGTGGGGGGGCTGGTCTGCCTCGCCCTGGCGCTCGGCGGATTCGGAGCCTGGAGCCTTATCGCGCAGCGCGCCGTGCAGGTCGGCACCAGCGCGACCCTGTCCATCGTCGCCGCGGGCTGGGTTCCCAGACGGGTTCCCACGAAGTCCGAGTTCGCTCTTGTCCGTGGGCTCGGGCCGAGTGTAGTCCTGTTGCGCACGACGTCACTCATCATCACCCAGACACCTACAGTTGCCCTTGGTTATTTCGCCAACCCGGTGGCGGTCGGCCTCTATGCCCTGGCCTTCCGGCTGATAGAGATCGTCTCACGGCTGGCGGTGTTTCCCCTGCGCGGTGTCGCCCAGTCAGCCCTTGCCGACCTGCGCCGGCGGACTGGCGTGACGGCGCATTTCTTCCTCGATGTCACGCAGATCACGGCCCTTCTCAGCTTTACCGCCTTTGCCGGGCTGGCCGTCATCGCCAAGCCTGCCGTGCTGCTGGTGATCGGGCCCGACTGGATCGGGGCAGCCGAGATCCTGCCCTATCTCTGCTTCGCCGGGGCCGTCAATTCGCTGGTCGCCATCCAGGAGGCCTACGTGCTCTCAATCGATTATCTCCGGCGATTTCTGTATGCCGGCATGATCGAGGCGGCGATCGGCATCCCGTTGATCGCCGTAGCCGCCACCTACGGGCTGACCGCCGCGGCCGCCGCGGTACTCGCACGGTCGCTGATCGCGTTCTATTTCCGCACCCGCGTGGCCCGGGCGGCCGAGGTGATTTCCTGGTCGCGCTATATGTCGAACCTCGCGACGCCTTTCGTCGTCGCGGTGGGGATGGCGCTGGCCGTCGGACTCTGGGGCGAAGTTGTCGACGGGCACGCCGGGGATCTCGTCGTTGTCGCGACGTCGATCTTGCTTGGTACGGTCTGCGCCGTGGGGCTGGTCGTGGTCGTCATGCCGGACACCGCGACGCGGGTGCTGAACCTTGTCCGCCGACGCGAGTGAGCGGGGCGGTGGCCGGTTATTGATGCTGCAGACGCTCGTCCGCGATGAGCTTTCGATAGGCGGTTTCGAACTGCTTCCGTATGTAATCCGGGTCGAACCGGTCTTCGCGGCTGCGCGCCAGCGCAGCGTCGGCCATGGCGGCGCGGCGCTCCTCGTCGCCGAGCACTCTGGCCACGGCGTCGCAGATCGCCGGGATGTCACCGACCGGCACCACCGCGCCGACTGCGTCGTCGATCAATTCCACCACCCCGGAGCAGGCCGTGGCCACCGCCGGCGTTCCGGCCTGGAAGGCCTCGGCGATGGTGAAGGGCAGCGC
Source organism: Roseovarius sp. PS-C2 (assembly GCF_018862045.1). NCBI lineage: Bacteria > Pseudomonadati > Pseudomonadota > Alphaproteobacteria > Rhodobacterales > Roseobacteraceae > Roseovarius > Roseovarius sp. PS-C2. Next base: position 121,769 of record NZ_JAHKSQ010000009.1, on the reverse strand, counting down.
CTCCCATCGTGAGGTTAGAAGGAACAGATCGGCGGCGCGCAGGTAGAGATGCACCCGCTCGGTCCGGCCCACGAAATTCAAGTGGCTAAGCACGCCCTTTTCCTTGGCTAGTGCCTTGTACTGACCGCCAAGCGGCCCGGTGCCAACCAGGATGAAACGATAGCCGGGATGGGTTTCCTTCAGCCGGGCGACGCAGTCGATCAGGATCTCGATGCCCTTCTGGTGGGCCAGCCGCGCTACGGTGACGATCAGGCGTTCGCCGTCGCCGAGCAATTTAGCGCGTAGTGCTGCGATCTCTTCGGGGGAGTCCTCGGGCGCCGGATCGAGCCCCAGTCCGATCACCTGGAGCCGCTCACGCGGCACGCCGCCGGTAGTGGCCAGATCCTCGGCAGAGCGGTGGCTTGGCGTGATCACCAGATCGCATTTGCGCGCGGTTCTGGAAAATGTGAGAACCCGTTCGGGCTCGGCCCCGTGATAGGTGACGGCCACCGGCACCCGGCGGCCGATCCGGGCGAGCATCGCCACCAGCGCGGGCGCCGATTCATGGGCGTGGATCAGGTCGACGGGGTGCCGCTTCAGCCAGCGCCGCAGCCGGTGCACCGACACCGCGAGGTGCACGATCCGCTTGTGCAGCGCGCCACCTTCGCTTGCCACGTAGCGGATCGGCAGTTCCAGGAAAGACGGGTCGCTATCGGGGCCGCACCAGGTGCCGGAATTGCCCGCCAGCGTGATCTCGTGGCCCTGGTCGCGCAACGCGCGTGTCAGGCCGATCATGTGGCGTGGAATGCCGCCCAGATTGAATTGCGTTCCGATCTGGAGAATGGACAGTCGTGCCTCGTCATCCACCGCCGGATCTGCGTCACGCGTCATGGAAATTTTCACCTTTGCAAATTGGATGCCGCAAGCGGTCAACCGGTTAAATGATTGTCACAGGCAGGTCGGTTTCGCAAGGCCCGGCAAAAATCGGGGCTAGGCATTCCGAGTCGAATTGCCGAGAATACACATGCACTTGGCTGCTGGAGCGCGGGCATTGTCGCGGCTCAGGCCCGAAGGGTAACGAGGGAGGCAATCGCAGTGTCGAGGAATTCCAGGCGGGGGACCGCTGCATGAGCCGGCCGGAGGGCGATATCGTCATCGGCTCGGGGCCGGCGGGTTACGCCGCCGCGCGGGCCCTGCTGGACCGGGGCCGTGCGGTGACCATCGTGGATGCCGGCGGGAAGCTTGAACCCGAAAACGACGCGCTGCGACGTGCGCTCGCGGCGACCGAACCGCAGGACTGGCCGGTGGATGTGCTCAATGATTTCCGCGCACGCCAACGCGCGATCACGGACGGCATAGGCCGGTTCGGCTCGCGCTTCGCGCTGCGCTCTCGCGATGCGGTTGTGCATCCGCCCGAACCGGGCGTCGTACTCCAGTCTTCACATGCGTTGGGGGGGCTCAGCAATGTCTGGGGCTCGGCGGTTCTGCCTTGGTCGCCGGACGATCTTATGGAATGGCCGGTCCCGGCGGCGGAGCTTCGTCCCCATTATCGCGCGGTCGCCGAGTTGATGCCGATCGCGGGATGTGCCGCATCCTATGATGACGTTCTCGACGCCGGCGACCTGCCGCTCGCCAAGCCGCTGCCTACTACCCGCCAGGGCCGCCGCCTCGTGGAGCAGCTGGCGGCAGTCGGGCGACATCACGGCGACGGAGAATACTGGGCGGGACCGGCACGCCAGGCCGTAGGAAACGAATGCCGCGCGTGCGGCCTTTGCCTCTATGGCTGTCCTTACGGTCAAATCTTCACTACGCGCCATCCGGTGCAGAACCTTCTGCAGGCGGGGCGGATCGCCTACGAGAAGGCCGAGGTCGTCAGCATCCGGGAAATCGACGGAGGGGTGGTCCTGCATCTGGCCGACGGACGCCCGCCCATCTCCGGCGCGCGGGTTTTCGTGGCCGCGGGAGTTCTCGAAACCGCGCGCTTGATGTTCGAAAGCGACGCCGAGAGCGCCCGGCGGGGTGCGATCCTGAAGGACAGCCGGCATTTCTTCACACCGTTCCTGCAGCGCTGGCCGGCGGGGAAGACCGGTGCCGGCCCGCATCACACGCTTGCCCTTGCCTTCGTCGAGTTCCGCGATCCATCGGTTTCGCCTCGGCTGGTTCACAACCAGCTTTACGGGTGGAACGACCTCTATCAGCAGGAGATGGCGCACAAATACGGCCACGGGATCTCGGCGCTGAATCCCATCTTCGGGGCGGTCTCGCAGCGCCTGATCGTAGCGCAGACCTTCCTGCATTCCGATCATTGCGCACGGATCGCGCTCAGGCCCGCCCCGGGCGATGTCGCGCGGCGGCTCTCGGCCGAGGTGCTCCCAGCCCCCGGCTATGACAGGGTCGCCGGGCTTGCCCGCAAACGTCTGATGGCCTGGCTTCGGCGTGCGGGGCTCTACGGTATCGGTATGGCCGGACATGTGGGACAGCCGGGATCGAGTTTCCACACCGGCGGCACGTTCCCTATGGCGCGTGCTCCCGGAGCCGGCGAGACCGACACGCTTGGCCGTCCAGGCGGGGCCGGGCACATTCATATCGTGGACGCTTCGGTGGTTCCGGCGGTCCCCGCAAGCACCATCACCTTCTCGGTTATGGCGAACGCGCACCGGATCGCAAGTAACGTCTAGGGCCGCCAGATCACAGCCGGTTTCCTGGGCGGCACTCCGCGGTGCATTGAACAGCGTCGATAGATAAACGCGTTCTTTCGGCCTATTCTTCCGGTGTCAAACCCACGGCCTCGATCCCGGCGACGGCGGCGATCACGTCATTGTCGGAGGTGTCTCCGGTGACGCCCACGGCGCCCATGATGTTGCCGCGCTTGTCGCGCACGAGAACCCCGCCCGGCACCGGCACGACCTGCCCGCCGTAGACGCCGTTCACGGCGGCCATGAAATAAGCCTGCTGTTCGGCGCGGGCCATCTGGGCACGGCCCGCCATGCCCAGCATGATCGCACCGTAAGCCTTACCCTGAGCGATGCCGAAGCGGCCCGGAGCGGCACCATCCTCGCGTTCAAAGGCCTTCACATGGCCGCCGGTGTCCAGCACCACGACGGAAAGCGGCTTGAAACCCTCTTCGCGGCCTTTGGCCAGGGCCTTGCGGATGATCGAGCGGGCGCGATTGAGCGAGAGTTCTGCCATTATATGCTCCTGTCAGGTTGAATTACGAGGTTTGCGCGGCTTTGAGTTCCAGACGGCGGCGGTGCAACACGGGCTCGGTATAGCCCGAAGGTTGCTCGCGACCCTTGAAGACCAGATCGCAGGCCGCCTGGAAGGCGATACCGTCAAATCCGGGCGCCATGGGCCGATAGCCGGGATCGTCTGCGTTCTGCCGATCCACCACTTGCGCCATCTTCTGCATTGCGGCCATGACCTCTTGTTCGCTGATCACGCCGTGGTGCAGCCAGTTGGCGATATGCTGAGAACTGATGCGGCAGGTTGCACGGTCTTCCATCAAGCCCACATCGTTGATGTCGGGCACCTTCGAGCATCCGACCCCCTGATCGATCCAGCGCACGACATAGCCAAGGATACCCTGGGCGTTGTTCTCGACCTCTTTCACGATCTGGTCTTTCGACCATTTCCGGTAGCTGGCGACGGGAATATCGAGAAGCGTATCGACAAAGGCCCGCCGCCCGCCAGCCCTGAGCTTGTCCTGAACGGCAAAGACATCGACCTTGTGATAGTGCAGCGCATGCAGCGTGGCCGCCGTGGGCGAAGGCACCCAGGCGCAGTTGGCGCCGGATTTCGGGTGTTCGATCTTCTGCTCCATCATGGCGGCCATCATGTCGGGCATGGCCCACATGCCCTTGCCGATCTGCGCCTTGCCCGAAAGCCCGCATTCCAGCCCGATATCGACATTCTGGTTTTCATACCCGCCGATCCATGCCTTGCGCTTGATGAAATCCTTGCGGCTGAAGGGGCCGGCTTCCATGCTGGTGTGGATCTCGTCGCCCGTCCGGTCAAGGAAGCCGGTGTTGATGAAGGCCACGCGATGCCTGGCGGCGCGGATGCATTCCTTGAGGTTGACGGATGTGCGGCGCTCTTCGTCCATCACGCCGATCTTCACGGTATATTGCGGCAGGCCGAGGAATTTTTCCACCTGGGTGAAAATCTCGTCGGTAAACCCCACTTCCTCGGGGCCGTGCATCTTGGGTTTGACGATATAGATCGACCCGTGCACCGAGTTGCCGCTGTCGCGCCTGAGGTCGTGCATGCCGATCAGCGTGGTGATCGCGGCATCCATCAGCCCCTCGGGAATTTCATTGCCCTGCGCGTCCAGAATGGCGGGGTTGGTCATCAGGTGGCCCACGTTGCGCACCCACATCAATGCCCGGCCCTTGAGGGTCAGATCGCTGCCGTCGGGGGCGGTATAGTGGCGGTCCTCGTTCAGGCGGCGGGTGATGGTCTTGCCGCCCTTGTCGAGCGTCGCCTCGAGATTGCCCTGCATCAGGCCCAGCCAGTTGGCATAGGCCTGAACCTTGTCCTCGGCATCGACACAGGCGACGGAATCCTCGCAATCCATGATGGCCGAGACGGCGCTTTCGATCTGCACATCGGCCAGAAGCGCCTGATCGCGGCAGCCGATGAAATGCGCACGGTCGAAGATCAGTTCCACATGCAGGCCGTGGTTGCGCAGCAGGATGGCATCGGGGGCCTTGGGGTTTCCGCGATAGCCCACGAATTTTTCAGGCTCGGCCAAGGGACAATCGTCTACCAGAAGCGCCCCGTCCTGGACGTAATAGCGGCGCACGTCGGCATGGCTGGTGCCCACCAGAGGAAAGGCCTCGTCCAGGAACACCCGCGCACGGGCCACCACGCGCGCGCCGCGGCCCCGGTCATAGCCGCCTTTGGGCGGGGTCGTGCCCATCGCGTCGGTGCCGTAAAGGCAGTCATACAGGCTTCCCCAGCGGGCGTTCGCCGCATTGAGCGCATATCGTGCATTGGTGATCGGCACGACGAGCTGCGGCCCCGGCACAAGCGCGATTTCGGGGTCCACATTCGATGTCTCGATCTCGAAATCCGGGCCTTCCCCGACCAGATAGCCGATGTCGCTGAGAAACTGCTTATAGGCCTCGTGGTCATGCGCCTGATTGCGGTGGCGGATATGCCAATCGTCGATCTGATCCTGCAATTCCTGACGCCGCTCAAGGAAGGCCTTGTTCTTCGGGGCCATTTCCTCGACGAGCGCGGCAAAGCCCGACCAGAAATCATCAGCCGATACATCCGTGCCGGGCAGGGCTTGCTCATCTACAAAGCGGGCCAGTGGCCCGGCCACCTGAAGGCTGTGCTTTTCGATGCGTTGCGCCATGTCGGAGTCCTCCATTGCTGGTCTGGTCAGGCATACAGTCGTATTCTGATTTCCCCGTTATTTAACCCCAGAGTTTCCGATCGGCAACAAAATTGGTTAAAATTTATTACCAATGTGTCGAGTGGGGGAAATGGAACAGGGCGGCCACTTTGGTGACCGCCCTGTTCTGTCGTGAGTGGTAGCGTCCCCGTTCAGGAGGTGATTGCCGTCGGAGCGACGACTTGTTCCATCAGGTCGTTGTTCCATTCGCCCTCGACCGAGATATGGGCCGTCGCGCCAAGATTTACCGCCTCGATCAGGTTGTGGTTCACATAGGCGTAGATGCCGGGTTGCAGGAACTCATAGATTGCCGCCGCCGCCGATCCTCCGCGCACGAACCATGTTTCGAGATCGCGCAAGGGGGCATTGTTGAACTTGCCCTCTTCCCAAACGAGGTCACCATGTCCGCCTATCAGATGCGGACGCGTGTCGCGGTTGGCCTGACTGTGAATGAAAAGAACCTTCTCGCCCACCTTGGCGGTCAACGCCTTCTCGTCGGTCAGCGCGCCGACCGCGCCGTTGAAGACAACATGCGTCGGGATCAAGCCGTTCATCAGCGTTTCGGTTTCGGGGTAGCTTTCCCCGAGATCGGCAAATCGCTTGTAATCGCCATTGTCGTCGCGCGGGATGTAGAAATCCTGCTCTCCGATATAGTAGACGCGATCATAGGACACTCTCGTCCCGTTATGGTCCCTCAGCCCGTTGCGCGGCAGCACCATGACGGCGCCATTCATGCCCGAGACCACATGCCAGGGGATCATCGGACCGCCCGGCGCACAGTGATAGACGAAGGTTCCGGGGCGCGTCGCTTTCCACCGCAAAACGGTCATTTCGCCCGGCGCGACATGGGTCAGCGCGCCACCGCCCATGGCTCCGGTGGCCGAATGGAAATCAATGTTGTGCGGCATCATGTTGCTCGCCGGGTTGATCAGTGTCAGTTCCACATAGTCGCCTTCATGCACCACCATGAGAGGGCCCGGCATGGAGCCGTCGAAGGTCATGGCCTGAACGTAGGCGTCATTGTCGATCTGCATTTCCTGTTCGACAATCGTCATGGTGAATTCGACAATCCGCGGCTCTTCGGGGGCCGCCTGTTCGTGCGCGTGCACAAAGGGCGGGCGCACCAACTCGCGCTTGATGCGCTTGAGGTTGGACAGGTCGAGTGGAACGGCGAGAGGCGTCATCGCCTCTTCGGCGCGGGTTGCGCGGGCCAGAAGCGGTGAGGCGGCTGCGCCAGCGACACCAAGCAGAGCGGCTCTTCGGGTAAGCATCAGAACTCTCCTTTTCGTTCTCCGATGTTCTTGCGGAAAGACTAACGAAAAGGCGGCTGGCCTTCTTTGCGGATCAGCAATCTTCGATCCGGTTTTCGTGCCGGGGCTGACGGTGTTTCGCCAACCCCGGCCAGCAGCGTCATGCGCGGCCGGGGGCACGCGAGGGGCGGCGCGGCTGGACCCGTGGCTGAACGAGCCACGGCAGAAGCCGCCGCAGCGCCATGCCAAAGCCCAGGGTCCACAGCGCGGCGGCAAGGTGGATGCCGTCAATACCGGGAAAGACATCGGACGACCCGGCGATCCGGGCCAGCGCTGCGCCGGCAATCGCCACGAAGGCGAAATTCAGGATCGGGCCCGAGACCAGCTCGCGCCCCGTGTGGCCGAGCGTGGCCCGCATCATCACGGCAAGCGTCATGCCTCCGATCGCCCCGATCCCCAGCAGGTGCGACGGTGTTGCCTGTTCCGCCAGCCCGAAAGCGGCCAGCGATGCGGCGGCAAGGCCAAGCGGGATGAAGGCATAAGAGATGTGGAGCATGGTCAGCAGCGGCGATCCGAGCGTGAAAATACCCAACCAGCGCAGCAGCCGCAGAAGGTGCAGCCCCGCCGCAACGGCCAGCGCAATCCCCGTGACCTCGGTCTGAGGCGCGATTGTCCAAAGCGCCAGAGCGCCCGCCCCCACGATCAACGAAACGGCATCGAATATACCAAAAGGCGCAGGCCGTCCCGGCGATCCCGTCCTAGCCAGCCAGTTGCGCGTAAAGCTCGGGGTGATCCGCCCGCCGATCAGGGTAATCAGAAAGACCAGCGTGGCAATACCCGCACGTTCTGCGTAAGCGGCTGCACCATATTGCATCGACTCGACGTGATGCATCGCGTTTGCGCCCATGAGCAGCGTCACAGGGACAAGAACCTTGAGATTCCGCCAGTTGCGACCAGCCACGATTTCCCTCGCAACCATCGCCGCCACGGCTGCCAGAAAGGCGACATCGACCCCCATGACGGCGGTCGGCGGCAGGCCCAGGACACCCGCACAGGCCAACCGGCCAAAGATCCAGAGCGCCAGAAGTGTCATCAAGGGCCAGCCACGGGTCGGCATACGGCCCGTCCAGTTCGGCACGGCGGTAAACAAAAATCCCGCGACCACGGCGGCACCGTAACCGAACAGCATTTCATGTACGTGCCAGGAAACCGGCGCAAGATGTCCATTCAGTGGGATCGTGCCGCGCCAGATCAACAGCCAGACCGGCACGACGCCGAGGGCATAGGCCGTCGCGACAAGAAAGAATGGACGGAAGCCATACGAAAACAGCGCCGGGCCATCATACGCGGAACGGGTCATCACGGTCTCCTTCGGAAGGCAGATGGAAGAAGGGCGGCGCCACCTCCGGGCACCGCCCCGCGAAACGGTCTAGTTGACCTGGGCGAACAGCGCGTCGAAATGCTTGGCGGCTTTGCCGGGCTGTTTCTGGTCCTTGGCGCTGGCCAGGTTGCCGGCCTCTCCGACCTGGATCAGGGCCACCATGCCCATCCCGTAATGCGGGGTGCATTTCACACCGTATACGCCTTCGGCATCCACCTGCAGCTCGAACTCGGTGTTGTAGTCGGATTTGAAAGCCTCGACCCCGTCGGGAAGCATGCCGCCGATGGACTCGACATTATGGCCTTTGTCGGTCGGCACGAAGCGGATCGTGTCGCCGGGCTGCGCCTCGATAAAGTCGGGCTGGAATACCATCACCCCGGCTTCACCGCGGTTGAGCAGTTCGACCTCGAATGTCTCGGCAGCGGCGCTTGTCGCCATCAGGGCCAGCGCTGCGGTTGCCATCGCATATTTGAACATCGGATTTTCCTTTCCCGTTAATCCGGTTGTCTTTGACGGTCCCGATATGCGATGCCTGACCTTCATGAACGTTGCCCTTTGACAAACTTCGGATCGTTTCGTGGCAAAGCTCGACGAAAGCCTTTTGACCGGATTGCCGCCCTTCAGCCAATTGGAGCGGCCACAGGTGCGCGCCATTCTCGACGAGGCGACCTCGCGCCGGTACGACGAAGGCAAGGCGATCTTCCGCGAAGGGTTCGACGCGGATCATTTCTTTCTTTTGCTCGACGGATTCGTTCGCGTGTCGCGCGCCACGGAAACCGGCGAACAGGTGATCGTTTTGCACATCTCACCCGGTCAGTTGTTCGGCATTGCCCGTGCGCTTCAGCGCGAGACCTATCCGGCCACGGCGATTGCCGCCGCCGAGTCGATCGTCCTGAGCTGGCCCATGAGACTGTGGGCCCCGTTCATCGACAGCTATCCGAGCTTTGCCGCCGAAAGCTACAAGACCGTCGGCCTCCGGCTCGGCGAAATTCAGGCCTCGCTCACCGAAATGGCCACCAAGGCGGTCGAACAGCGCGTGGCCGCCACGGTTCTGCGTATGGCGAACCAGAGCGGGCGCAAGACCGACGACGGTATCGAGATCGCATTCCCCGTCACACGCGAGAACATCGCCGACATGACCGGAACGACCCTGCACACGGTCAGCCGCCTGCTGTCGGGCTGGCAAAAGCAAGGGATCGTGAAATCGACCCGGAAACACGTCGTCGTGACGGACCCCCACCGGCTTGTGGTGCTCAGCCAAAGCAATAGCTGAGCCCGGATCGTCACTGCGTCTCCAGGGCAGCGCGGCGAAGTTCAGCACGAAAGGCCGCCTCGTCCAGGTCGTATTCTTCGCAGGCATCGACCACCGTATGAAACGGCGCAATCGGGCATCCCGGACACAGCATTCCATGATCGAGGAACGGCAACGACGCGCGTGGCCAATAATGGAAAAGATCGGTCAACGGCAGATCGGGATCGTCTATGTCGGGGCGCTTCATATGTCTCTCCTGCATCATCCGCAGTTTGCGCCATCTCATGACGCATGACTTTGCGGGATCGCAAAGTCGGATCGGGATGGAACTGGCAATGTGTATCCATGAAACAGATGCAACGCCTCGAATCCCTCGGTCTCTTCGATTCCAGGGTGCCCCGCTACACCTCGTACCCGACCGCGCCGGTATTCACCACGCAGACGGGCAGCCCGTTCCAGCAAGAGCAACTGTCCGGCCTCGACCCGGCACAGCCGGTTTCGGTCTATATCCATATCCCGTTTTGTGAGCGGCTCTGCTGGTTCTGCGCTTGCCGCACGCAGGGGACCAAAACGCTTGGCCCCGTGGAAAGCTACCTGGAAACATTGGAGAGCGAACTGGCCCTGATGCGCGACACCTTGCCGGAGGGCATTCGGATGGGACGCCTGCACTGGGGCGGGGGCACGCCGACGATCCTGCCCCCCGACATGATTCAACGCCTGGCCGGAGCCGTGAAAGCCGTCATCCCGCCAACCGAGGACTGGGAATTCTCGGTCGAGATCGACCCGACCATGGTGGACCGGGCCAAGATCGCCGCGCTGGCCGATGAGGGCATGAACCGGGCTTCGATCGGGATTCAGGATTTCGACCCGCTTGTGCAGGCCTCGATCGGACGAATTCAGCCCTTCGATGTTACGCGCACCTGTGTGAATGATCTGCGCGACGCGGGGATACGCTCGCTCAATGCCGATCTGGTCTATGGGTTGCCCCACCAGACCGAGGCACGCCTGGTCGATACGGTGCACAAAGTTCTGGACCTCGCCCCGGATCGGATCGCGTTGTTCGGCTATGCCCACGTGCCCTGGATGTCGAAACGGCAGAAGCTGATCGACGAACTGTCCCTGCCTGGCGAACGCGCCCGTTACGGATTGGCCGAAACCGCGGCGGAACTGTTTACCGATGCCGGGTTCGCCGCCATCGGGATCGACCATTTCGCCCGCAGCGATGACGAACTGTGCCGCGCCGCCCGGTCCGGCCGGCTCCGGCGCAACTTTCAGGGCTATACCGCCGACGATTGCCCGGTGCTGATCGGGCTCGGTGCCTCGTCGATTTCGCGACTGCCGGGCGGCTATGTCCAGAATGCGCCCGCCACGGCGGCCTATGCACAACGCATCGCGGCGGGTGAGCTTGCCGGATCGCGCGGCCATGTCCTGTCCGAGGACGACCGCCTGCGCGCCCGCGCGATCGAGATGCTGATGTGCGACCTGACGCTGAACATCCCGGCGCTTTTCTTCGAGTTCGGCCCCGCTGTGGACCGCCTTCAACCGATCCACCGGCAGGTCGCGGCGCGGTTCGATGAGTTCGTTTCACTTGACGATGACGCCTTGTCGATACGCCACGAGGGAAAGCCCCTGACCCGAATAATCGCCAGCGCCTATGACGCCTACAGCGATATTGGCGCGGTTTATAGTCAGGCGTCGTAGCGGGGTGTCGCTTTGTGTGTCGGCGGCTCGCTAGGGTCGATGGTTGACACCTGTCAACTCGGGCTCAGCCGGGGCATCCGCGCCGGAGGCATATAGCAAAACTGCGGAGGTTTCCGCTTGAGAACCTGACAGGACCTTCGAGACTGGCCGGACGGGCAGGGATCGGGTGTTATCCCCGCCTTAAAGGTAAGGTTTCGGGAGCTTGAATATGGCGGTGAACCTTTGCGCCAGTCCCGGATCGCCGGTGATCTGCACGCCAACGGTCTCGGGGGGGGCATCGCCGTAGAAGACGGCTGCGAGGGGCGGTGCGGCGGGGGCCTTGAAGAGGAGGTCGGGCGTTTCGGTTTCGCCCCGTGTCACCGGCAGCGTGCCTTTCGTCAGCCGGGCCGTGAACCGGGCGGTGCCGATGAGAAAGACGACCTCTGCCTCCATGCCCTGCGCCGCCTCGGAATCAAGCATCGTTCGTAGCGACAGCATGAAGGAAACGGGGGACAGGGGCAGGGTCGGGTCGTGCAAGGGTGAGGCCGCGGCCCATCGGCCCAGTTCCTGAATGACCGGTTCCGCGGCATAGCCCCATTCGGTCAGGCCGTAGAGCTGTGCAGGTGCGGGTTCGGGTGCGGTCGAGCGCAGGACCACACCGTTTGCCTCGAGCCCGGCAAGCCGTTCGGTCAGCACCTTGGCACTGATCCCCGGCAGGTTTGCGCGAATGTCGCTGAAGCGTCGCGGCCCGAACATCAACTCGCGCACGATCAGCAGTGACCAGCGCTCCCCCAAAAGCTCGAGGCCGAAGGCCGTGCCGCAGGCATCGCCGTACCAGCGGCCATGGGGGTTTTTCGCCGGTTTGGTTTCTTTTTGTAACTTCATGGTTGCTTTTTATAATCTCATTCTCGTAGCCTGTCCATATCGACGACGCGACTCAGGAGGAAACGCGATGTCACAGATGATCTTCATAAACCTGCCGGTGGCAGACCTCGAGCGTTCCATTGCGTTCTACGAGGCGATCGGTTTCACCAAGGACCCGAAATTCACCAATCACCTCGCGGCGAGCATGGTCTTGTCGGAGGAGATCCGGGTGATGTTGCTGACCCATGAATTCTGGTCGAGCTTCACCGACCGGCGCCGGGTGGACCCCGCGACCGAGGCGCAGGTGCTGCTGTGTATCAGCCGAGCGGACCGTGAGGCGGTGGATGCCATCACCGACGCCGCCGTGGCTGCGGGCGGCGCGGGCGATCCTTGTCCGGTGCAGGAGCACGGGTTCATGTACGGGCGCAGCTTTGCCGATCCCGACGGACATATCTGGGAGCCCATGTGGATGAGCGCCGAGGCGGTCGAGAAGGGGCCGGCGGAGATGTCCCATGCCGGTTAAGGCGGACGCCCCGATCACGATCACCGCCTTTGACTGGGTGCCGGATTTCGCCAAGGGGCAGGTGCGTGACCTGCGTGTTCGCTGGGCGCTGGAAGAGGTCGGTCAGGATTATGCCGTTCGCTGTCTACCGCAGGGGCAGCAGAAGGAGGCCGCGCACCGTGCCCTGCAACCGTTCGGGCAGGTGCCAACCTACGAAGAGGGCGACCTGACGTTGTTCGAAAGCGGCGCTATCGTCTGGCATATCGCCGAGCGGTTTCCCGGCCTCATGCCCGAGGAGACCGCCGGGCGGGCGCGGGCGCTCGAATGGCTTTTTGCCGCGCTCAACACGCTGGAGCCGCCAATCATGGAGCGCGCCACGGCGACGATCTTCGAGGCCACCGAACCCTGGTCGGCGCGGCGTTTGCCGGGGATCGACGCGCGGATCGCGGAACGGTTGCAGGAGGCTTCGGATCGGCTTGGGGCGGCGGAGTGGTTCACGGGCCGCTTCAGCGCGGGCGATCTGATGATGGTCAGCGTTCTTCGGGCCATCGAAGGCGAAGGGCTGATCGAGACCTTTCCCAATCTCGCCGACTATGTCGCGCGGGGCACCGAACGGCCCGCCTTTCAGAGAGCACTGGCCGCGCAGATGGCCGGTTTCACGGGTAACCCGCCGCCCGGTTTCGACGCATGGATGGCGGAGCTTCAAGCCACAAAAGGAGAGACGACATGACCTATATTGCCGGATTCCTCACCCCCGTCCCGAACGGGAACAAGGAGGCGTATATCGAAAGCGCCCGCAAGGCCTGGCCGCTTTTCAGGGAGTACGGAGCCCTGCAGATCATGGAAACCTGGGGCGATCAGATCCCCGAAGGCAAACACACCGATTTCAATCGCGCGGTGGCCCTGGAGGAGGGTGAATCGGTCTGTTTTTCGTGGATGATCTGGCCGGACAAGGAAACGCATGACAAGTGCGGCGCCAGCATGCAGACCGACCCGCGCTGGCAGGAGATGGACATGCCCTTCGATGGCAAGCGCATGATGTGGGGCGGCTTTACCCCGATATTCGAGGACAGTGCCTGAACTGTGATCAATGCAAGGGCTGCAGTTTTGACAGGGTGCCGGACGGGTCCCGTAGCTACCCGCGTGATACCCCGATGCACCGTCCCGACCGCCCTTTGAAAGGAGAAAGACGATGACGAAACGAAAGGCCGCCGTGTTCCTCTGGTTCGATACCGAGGCCGAAGCGGCGGCGGAGTTCTATGCCGCCACCTTCCCGGACAGCCATGTGGACAACGTGATCCGCGTGCCCGAAGGAGCGCCGAGCGCGCCAGCCGGGACCGTTCAGGTGGTCGAGATGACCCTTCTCGGCCTGCCGTATGCGCTGCTCAATGCCGGTCCGCATGTGCAACCCAACGATGCCTATTCGTTGCAGGTCTATACCGAGGACCAGGCCGAGACGGACCGGCTCTGGGATGCCATCGTGGGTAATGGCGGAGAGCCCATCATGTGCGGCTGGTGCAAGGATCGCTGGGGCTATCGCTGGCAGATCACCCCGCGCATTCTGATGGAGGCGCTGTCGCACCCGGACCGGGACGCCTCGGCACGCGCGCAGGCCGCGATGATGGAGATGCAGAAAATCGACATCGCGGGCATCGAGGCGGCCTTGCAGGGCGCGACCTGACACGCGGGGCGAGGGGGCGCTTCGGTGTCTACCGCCCTGCGGAAATGTCCAGGATCGCCCCGCTGACATAGGAGGCAGCATCGGACAGCAGCCATTTCACCGCTTCGGCGACTTCGTCGGCGGTGCCGATCCGGCCGAGGGGCACGTCTTTTGCCTTGGTTTGCAGGCGGTCGGCGAGACCGGCGGCAGCGTGGATTTCCGTGTCGATCAGCCCCGGTGCGACGGCGTTGACGCGGATGCCGTCGCCGCCCAGCTCCTTGGCGAAGCCGACCGTCATGGAATTGATCGCACCTTTGGACGCGGCATACTGTATCCATTCGTTCCCGCCACCAAGGGCGGCGGCGCGGCTGGACATCATGACGATTGCACCGCCCGATCCGCCATGCGCCGTTGACATGGCGCGGGTCGCGGCCTGCACGGTCATGCCCGCGCCGGTGACGTTCACGTCCAGAACCCGGCGGAGCGTTTCGGGGGGCAGGGTTTCGAAGCGGCCTGCCGGGCCGGTGATGCCCGCATTGGCAAAAACGCCGGTCGGGCGGCCGAATTCGCGTTCACAGCCTTTGAACAGGTCTTTGATGGCGGCCATGTCGGTGACATCGCCCTTGACGGCGAGGGCGCGGCCCCCTTCGGCGCTGACACGAGCGGTCAGATCCTGCGCCGCCCGATCGTTCGATGCGTAGGAGAAGGCGACGGGCCGTCCGGCGCGGGTCAGGGCCAGCACCGTCGCCGCGCCAATGCCCCGGCTGCCGCCGGTGACGACAACCGGGCCGGTGTCAGAATGCGACATTCCCGCCCCCCTTGAGCTCCAGCATGTCGCGGGCTTCGTCCGGGGTTGCGACCTCGAGGCTGAGGCCCGCGAGAAGTTCGCGCGCCTTGCGGACCTGATCGGCGTTGCTTTGTGCCAGCTTGCCCGGTGAAATCCACAGCGAGTCCTCGAGCCCCACGCGAATGTTGCCGCCCTGGGCCGCGGCTTGTGCGGCCACGGCCATCTGGTTGCGCCCGGCCCCGAGCACGGACCAGATGTAATCGTCGCCGAACAGGCGATCCGCCGTGCGTCTCATGTGAGAGACATCTTCGGGGTGGGCGCCGATGCCGCCGAGTAGGCCGAAAACCGTTTGCACGAGGAACGGCGCCTTGACGAGGCCGCGATCGACGAAATGCGCAAGGTTGTAGAGGTGGCTTGTATCGTAGCATTCGAACTCGAAGCGGGTGCCGTTCGCATTGCCGGTTTTCAGGATATGTTCGATATCCGCGAATGTGTTCTTGAAGACCAGATCGCGGCTGTTTTCCAGATGCTGGCGTTCCCAGTCGTGCTGAAACTCCTTGAAGCGGTTCAGCATGGGGTAGAGGCCAAAGTTCATCGACCCCATGTTGAGCGACGCGACCTCGGGTTTGAGTTCGGCAGCGGGGCGCATGCGTTCCTCAACGCTCATGTGCGGGCTGCCGCCGGTGGTCAGGTTCAACACGGCGCCGGTCGCCTGCTTCAGTTGCGGCAGGAAGGCGCGAAATGCTTCGGGGTCCTGCGTGGGGCGGCCATTTTCAGGGTCGCGCGCGTGCAGGTGCAGGATGGTTGCGCCCGCCTCGGCGGCGGCAAGGCTGTCGGTGATGATCTGCTCGGGCGTGACCGGCAGGTGCGGGGACATCGAAGGGGTGTGAATGGCGCCAGTGACGGCACAGCTGATGATGACCTTGCGGTTGGATTTGGGCATCGGGGCCTCCGGGGTTGTTCAGGTGTTTGTTTTGGGCTGTCCGAGATGTTTCATCAGGGCCACCAGGCGGCTGTCGCGCTCGGCCTGGGCCTGGGGAATCCGATCCAGCGGGAGCATTGCGCGGCATGACTTTTCGATCCGGTCAAGCGTGTCGCCCGTCCAGTCGCGGGTTTCGCGCTGTCCGGCGGCAATGGTTTCGAACATTGCGCCATAGCGGGCGACATAATCGCGGACGCCGCCGGGGGCGTTCAGGTCGATCGTTTCAAAGGGGCCAAGCAGCGCCCAACGGGGGGCAAGCCCGTCGCGCAGGCCGGTATCGACATCCTCGGGCGAGGCGATGCCGTCCGCGACGAGGCGGAAGGCCTCTTGCAGCAGGGCACCTTGCAGGCGGTTCATGATGAAACCGTCGATTTCGCGCGTCATCCGAATGGGCTTCTGGCCGATTTGCTCCATCAGCGCGGCGCAGCGTTCGACCGCCTCGGGATCGGTCCAGGGGGCCGGCACGATCTCGACCGCCGGGATCAGGCTGGGCGGGTTGATCGGGTGGGCGACAAGGCAGCGGTTGCGCCCGGTCAGGTGTTCGGTGAAGGCCGAGGGCAGGAGCGCCGAGGTGGAACTGGCCAGGATGGCATCCGGCGGGGCCGCTGCGTCGAGCTGTGCGAAAACCTGCTTTTTGATGTCCAGCTTTTCGGGGACGTTTTCCTGCACATGGGCGGCCCCGGACAGGGCGCTTTCCAGGGTGTCCGCAATGCTGACGCGCTGCACGATGTCGTGGGCCGTCTGACCGTTCAGCATGTCGGCCTCTTCCAGTTCGGAGGCGAGGTTGGCCAACGTGTCCTTTGCCTGCCCGGCGGCGGCGGTGTTCTGATCGTAGAGGGCCACGGTGCAGCCCCCCCGCGCAAAGGCCACGGCCCAGGCACAGCCGATCAGCCCGCTGCCGATGATGGCGGTTTTCGTCGATTGTGTCATCACAGGGTCTCCACGCCGGCGCAGACGCTCAGCGCCTGTCCGGTGATGTTGCTGCCACCGGGGGTGTTGAGGAACAGGCACATCGCCGCGATGTCATCCGGGCTGACCATGCGGCGAAGGGCGACTTTTTCGAGGTTGCGTTCGCGCATTTCCTCGTAAGTCAGGCCCAGCCGTTCGGCGCGGGCATTGATGACCCGGTCGATCCGGGGGCCTTCGACGATCCCCGGCAGGATGGCATTGGCCCGCACGCCCTGCGGTCCCAGTTCGGAGGCGAGGCTTTTCGCGAGCCCCACCACACCCCATTTCGAGGCGGCATAGGGTGTCCGGTAGGCAAAGGGCAGGCGGCCCGCCACCGAGGCGATGCCGATGAAGCTGCCGCGGCTTGCGATCAGGTCTTCGGAGGCAAAGCGCGCGGCAAGGTAGGCCCCCCTCAGGTTGATATCGAGGGTCTTGTCCCAGTCTTCGGCGCTGATATCGCTGATCGGGCCGGTCGGCCCCTCGACGCCGGCATTGGCCACTACCACGTCAAGACCGCCAAGGGTTTCACGGGCCTCGCCGAACAGGTCGCGCGTCGCGTCTTCGTTTGCGGCGTCGGCGACGGTGCCGGTGATCCTGTCAGAGCATGTGGCGCTGACGGCGGCGGCATCCACATCCGAAATATGGACCCGTGCGCCGACGGCTGCGAAACCTTCGGCGATGGATTTGCCGATCCCGGCGGCGCCTGCGGTCACGAGGACGCGCAGCCCGGAGGGCGGTGTGAGGGTGGCCGGGGCTGTCATTGTGTCATGTCCTTCATCGCGTTCGTTCAATGTTTCTCGCCCGAGGCGAGAAACGCACGGATATCATGGGCGGCGGTCTGGATGTCATCGACGATCGCGGCGCGTACCGCCTTGGCATCGCCTTTGGTCAGGGCGGTCATGACCGCATCGTGAAAGCCCTGCGATGTCGCCATATGGTCGCGGTCGGGGACGCATGTCCGGATCGACGGGCCGACGATCAGCCAGAGGCGTTCGATCATGCTGAGCAAAAGCGGCCAGCCCGACATCTTGTAGATTTCGGCGTGATATGTGGCGTTGGCCTTGAGATACCTGTCTGCATCGCCGCTGTCGGCGGCGGCGGTCAGGTCGTCGTTCAGCTTGCCGATCCGGGACAGCGAGTCAGCGGTTATCTGTTCGGCGGCCCGTTCGGCGGCCATGCCTTCCAGGTCGGTTCGGATGGCGGTGATTTCGTCGAAATCTTCGGGGGTGAGGAGCCTGAGACGGAGTGTCCTGCTGGTCGTGAGCTCCAACGCGCCTTCGGTGGTCAGGCGGGTCAGCGCCTCGCGGACGGGCATGGCGCTGACGCCGAGCTCGGTGGCAAGGCTGCGGCTGGAGAGTGTTTCACCCGGCCTGAACACCCCCGTCATGATGTCGTTGCGGAGATTGTCGTAAATCTGCTGTTGCAGACTGTCGCGCCTCAGGGTGGCAGCCTTGAAGGTCAGGCGAGTCTCGGAAACGTCTTGCATATTGTTTTTCTATGGTTATCGTTGATCTGCGATCTCAGATTGCAGCGTAGGGCCGAGGAAGTCAAGTGAACCCCGCAATCGACGATCGCGATGCACCCGGATTTTCCGGGAGGGATAAAGGGAGGAATATTATGAAATTAAAGGCAACTTTACTGGCTGCGCTGACCGCGGTGGCCACCGTTCCGGCGCAGGCCGAAACGTTGGATGTCGCAAGCACCTTTCCAAAGAATCTGACGTTTCTTGGTGAAGGGGCCGAAGTTCTGGCCAAGAACATCGAGACCGCGACCAGCGGCGAGGTCAAGCTGCGCGTTCATGGCGCTGGCGACCTGGTTCCGGCGCTGGAGGTGCTGAACCAGGTGAGTTCGGGCGCGATTCCGGCGGGCTGGGATTATGTCGGGTACTGGGGCGGTACGATCCCGGTGGCCTCGCTGGCGGGCTCCATGCCGTTCGGCCCCGGCCCCGATCTGTTTGTCGGCTGGATGTGGGAAGGGGGCGGGCTTGAAATCGTCCAGAAGGCCTATGATCCGCTGAACATCAAGCTGTTGCCCTGTCACGTGACGGCGCCCGAGCCGGGCGGCTGGTTCAACAAGGAAATCAACAGCGTGGAAGACCTCAAGGGGCTTCGTATGCGGATTTCCGGCATGGGCGGCCAGGTTCTCAACAAGCTGGGCGTTTCAACGCAGTTGATTCCGGGCGGGGAGCTGTACGTGGCTCTGGAACGTGGCCGTATCGACGCGACGGAATTCTCGCTGCCGGTCGTGGACAAGGCCCTCGGGTTCTCGGAGATCGCGAAATACTACTATTTCCCCGGCTGGCATCAGCCCGCGAGCTGGAACTCGCTGATCATGAACATGGATGTCTGGAACGGCTTTGACGAGCAGACCCAGGACCAGATCATGATGGCCTGCCGTGCGACGGTGAACTGGTCGCTTGCAGCCGCACCTGCCCCGCAGGGCGCTGTCATCGAAGAGTTCCGCGCGCAGGGCGTCGAGACCAAGCGGTTCCCGGACGACGTGCTTGAAGCGCTGAGGGCTGCCGCGAACGAGGTTCTGGAAGAGCAGGCCGCGAACGACGAGATTTTTGCCGAGGCATACGCATCCATTCAGGATTACCTTGCCAAGGCCGAAATCTGGTCGAACCTGCAGACAATCCCCGCACCTTCGGAGTGATTGCCAGATGACCCGGCGTTCCACTTTGGAGCGGGTCGGCCATGCGCTTGTCGAGGCAAGCGCATGGCCCGGTCGTATCGCGGCCTGGCTGCTCCTGCCGATGATCGCGCTGGTATTACTGGCTGTCGTCGGCTCGTTGATGAAATGGGGCCAGATCGCCAGCTGGGATGCGGATATTCTGCTTTTCGGCTCTGAACTGACCCTGACGGGGCTGGCTGAATTGCAGTGGCATTTTCAGGCGGTCATCGTGATGCTGGGTATGTCCTATGCGCTGTCGCGCAATGCGCATGTTCAGGTCGACATGCTGTCGGCACGATTTTCGCCGCGTGTCAGCGCCGGGGTCAATCTGGTTTGCGATGTCCTGTTTCTCATGCCGTTCTGCATCATCATCGGCTGGCTGAGCCTGGGCTTTGTCGAGTTTGCCTACAACACCGGCGAGCAATCGGATTACGGCGGGCTGACCGACAGGTATCTGGTCAAGGCCATCCTGCCGATCGGCTTTGTCTTTCTGGGTCTGGCGGGGATCGGGCGAATTCTGATGCATCTTGGCGAATTGTTTGCGCGCGGAGACCGACAGCATGACTGAATACATTTTGCCGATCGCGATGGTGCTGATGCTCGTCGGCGGCATTTTCACGGGGTATCCCGTTGCGCTGGTTCTGGCCGGTGTGGGGATACTTTTCACGTTCATCGGCGATGTGCCGCTGATCTTTCTCAATACGATTTCATCGCGGATATTTACCGGCACCCTGACGAACTGGCTGATGATGGCCGTGCCGTTGTTCGTCTTCATGGGGCTGATGCTGGAAAAGTCCAATATCGCCAGGAACCTGCTGCTCGCGCTCGAACGCCTGTTCGCGCAGCGCCCCGGCGGGCTGGCCCTGTCGGTGACGATCGTCGGTGTCGTGATGGCCGCGAGCACCGGGATCATCGGGGCCTCGGTGGTCATGCTGGGGCTGATGGCCTTGCCGGTCATGCTGAAACAGAAATATTCCATGCGGCTCGCGGCCGGCACGATCTGCTCGGCGGGGACGCTCGGCATTCTTATCCCGCCCTCGATCATGCTGGTGCTGGTCGGGGATATCCTGCAGATCTCCATCGGGGATTTGTTCATGGGGGCGGTGATCCCCGGCCTGATCCTCGGTGGGCTCTATGCGCTTTATATTCTCGTCACCACGCATATCGACCCGTCCATCGCGCCTCCGAGCGAACGCGGGGAAAAGGTTTCGACGCTGGAGGCGCTGGCCGTTCTGGTCAAGCACCTGATCGCCCCGGTGCTTCTGATCCTCGGTGTGCTGGGGTCCATTGTCGCGGGTGTCGCGACACCGACCGAAGCGGCGGCCATCGGCGCCCTCGGGGCCACGATCCTGGCGGCGGTGATGCGGCAACTGACGTGGAAGAACCTTGTGGACTGCGTTCAGGAGACAGCGCTGACAACGGCCATGATCCTGACCGTGGCCATCGGCGCAACCGTGTTCAGCGCGATCTTCAAGCGTGTCGGCGGCGATTACATGATCGAAGACGCGGTCATGGCGATTGCATCGGGGCCCTATCAGACGCTGTTCCTGATCATGGCGCTGATCTTTGTCCTGGGGTTTTTCCTCGAGTGGATCGAGATCAGTTATGTGGTGCTGCCGCTGTTCGCGCCGGTCATCGCGGGGCTGGATTTCGGGTTCGAGAATTCCGCTATCACGCTGACGTGGTTTGCCGTTCTGGTTGCGGTGAACCTGCAGACATCCTTCCTGACCCCGCCTTTCGGGTATGCCCTGTTCTACCTGCGCGGCATCGCGCCGCCGGAGCTGGGCATCCGCGATATCTATGCCGGGATCGTTCCTTTCGTTCTGATCCAGATTCTGGGGCTTTTGCTGTGCATTCTGTTCCCGGCACTGGTGCTCTGGCTGCCGGGCGTGACCGTCAACTGAGGGGGTTCGCATGAGTGATCTTTTCGATCTGACGGGACGGTGCGTTGTCATCACGGGCGGGACGAGCGGCATCGGATTGTCCGCTGCCCAGGCCTTTCTGGAGGCCGGGGCACGGGTGACGATCTCGGGGCGTTCCGAAGACCGCGGTGAGGCGGCGCTTGGGGGTCTCGCGGACAAGGGTGATGTCTGGTTCTGTGCCGCCGACGCATCGGACGAGGCCGACGCCGAGAGGCTGGCCGAAACGGCCAGGGCACATATGGGCGGTGTCGATACGATTGTTTGCGCTGCCGGGATAAACCGGCGGGGCCCGCCGCAGGATCTGAGCCTCGAGGACTGGGATGCCGTTCTGGATGCAAACCTGCGCGGCACCTTCGTGACGGCACGGGCCTTTTATCCGCAGCTTTGCCAGTCGGGGGATGGGCGGATCGTCACCATCGGGTCGATGATGTCGGTTCTGGCCAACGATATGACAGCGCCCTACGCCGCGGCAAAGGGCGGTGTCGTTCAGCTTACCCGCAGTCTGGCGGCGGCATGGGCCAAGGATGGAATCCGGGCGAACTGCGTTCTTCCGGGGTGGGTGGACACGGCGCTGACCCGGCAGGCGCGGCTGGACATGCCCGATCTGGATGCGCGCGTTCGGGACAGAACCCCGCTTGGCCGATGGGCGGAGCCGCAGGACATTGCCGGAACCATCCTGTTTCTGAGCACGGCTGCCTCGCGCTTTGTGACCGGTACGGCGATCCCGGTGGATGGCGGGTTTGTGATGCGGGCGTAACGCCTGCCCTTGAAATGGAAGGGAAATCGAATGAGCGAACGCACCTCAAGACTGTCCGGGTTTGCAACCCTCAGCCGTGAAAAACGGCTCGAAATCCTGTCGGACTGGATTGACGAGGGCGACGGAGCGACCGGCGCATTGGACCGGCTGGACGCCTTGCCTGACGATCTGGTGGACAGGATGATCGAAAACGCCATCGGTGTCATGCCGGTGCCTCTCGGGCTGGCCACGAACATGATCGTGGATGGCGAGGATGTGCTGATTCCGATGGCGACCGAGGAAAGCTCGGTCATCGCGGCGGTGTGCAATACGGCGCGGCGCTGTCGCTCGACCGGCGGGTTTCGTACGTCATATGCTGGCTCGCTGACCATTGCGCAAATCCAGCTTCTGGATGTGGCCGATCCGCATCGGGCGCGTCTCGAGATTTTGCGCCGGGTCGATGAGATCAGGGCGTTCTGCGACGATATCGACCCGGTGCTTGTCGAGCTTGGCGGTGGGTTTCAGGATGTGGATGTTCGCCTGCTGAACGGGCGCAAGGGCACCGTCATGGTCGTGCATCTGATCGTGGATACCCGCGATGCCATGGGGGCAAATGCCGTGAACACCATGGCCGAGCGGCTGGCCCCGGTTCTGGCGGACTGGGTCGGGGGGCGGTCCTTGTTGCGCATCCTGTCCAACCTTGCCGACCGCCGCATCGTCAGGGCCGAGGCCGTCTGGCCCGCAGACGAGATCGGCGGCCTGGAGGTGGTGGAGACGATGCTGGAGGCGGCGGATTTCGCCGTGATCGACCCGTATCGTGCCGCGACGCATAACAAGGGCATCATGAACGGTGTGTCCGCCGTCGTGCTGGCAACCGGCAACGACACCCGCGCCATCGAGGCCGGCGCCCACGCATTCGCGGCGCAATCCGGGCAGTACGGCCCGCTGACCCGGTGGGAAAAGACCGCGAATGGCGATCTGGCGGGGTCGATCGAGGTTCCCTTGTCGCTGGGGATCGTGGGCGGGGCCACGCGTATTCACCCCGTTGCGCAGCTTGCCTTGAAGATCATGGGCGCGGACAGCGCCGAGAAACTGTCGCGCATGGTGGCGGCGGTCGGGCTGGCGCAGAATTTCGGCGCGTTGCGGGCCCTGGCGACGGACGGCATCCAGAAGGGGCACATGGCGTTGCATGCCCAGAATATCGCGATCACGGCCGGTGCGGCAGGTGACGAGATTGCCCGGATTGCCGAAGCGATGAAGGCCAGCGGTGACATTAACGAACGCACTGCAACGCGGCTGCTGAGGGAGTTGCGGGGGTGAACTGGCATGCGCTGTCCCGCCCTCTGCTCGCCAATTTCAGGAAAGTGATGTTCCATGCTCACAGGTGACATCGTCAGTTTTCATTGTCCGACACGGTTGCATTTCGGGCATGGCGCACTGGCTGCGGTGACGCGGATCGTGACCGGGGCGGGATGGTCGCGGGTGATGATGGTCGTCGACCCGGCGCTTGTCGGCGGGGTGGCTTACAAGCGATTGATTGACGATTTGTCGGGGGCCGGTGTCGGGTTCTGCGAATTCTCGGGTGTCGATCCCGAACCCAAGGATATCAATGTCGACGGAGCGTTCGATGTGCTGAACGCCGCAGGGGCCGATGCCGTCATCGCCCTTGGCGGAGGAAGCGCGATTGATGTGGCCAAGGCGGTGGCCATAGTCGCCACGAATGGCGGGTGTATCGCGGATTACGAAGGGGTCGATGCCTTCGATGTCGCGCCCCTGCCATTGATCGCGATCCCGTCGACGGCGGGAACGGGTTCGGAGGTGTCAGGGGCGGCGGTCATCACCGATACGGCCCGAAATGTGAAAATGGCGATCCGCCATGCCCGGTTCGGTCCTGCGGTTCATGCCGTTCTCGACCCGAAGGTGGTGGCGACGGTTCCGGGCCATGTTGCGGTTCATGCCGGGGTCGACGCCTTTGTCCATGCTTTTGAATCCTACCTGTCGAAACTGGCGAACCCGTTCACGGACGCATGGAACCTGAGGGCCATGCGGGTCCTGTCGGGGAACATTCGCCCCTATGTCGCGAACCGGGAAAATGCCGATGCGGCGCTGAACATGCTGTGCGGGGCCTCCATGGCGGCCATGTCCTTTGGCACGACCGGAACCGGGAACGTGCATTGCATGGCGATGGCGATTGGCGGGCTTTACCCGGTGCCTCACGGGTTGGCGAATGCCGCCTGCCTGCCGCATGTCGCGCGGTTCAATTTCATCGCCGCGCCGGGCAGGTACGCGCAGGTCGCCGAGGCGATGGGCGAGGATGTGCGCGACTGTGACGAGCTGACCGCCGGGCGCAGGGCCATCAGCGCCATCGAGGCCCTTTGCGATGATCTGGGCGTGCCATCGCGCCTGAGAGATATTGGTGTCGAAAAGGCGGCCCTGCCCGAGATCGCAGAGCGTTGCCATGCACTGAACTATAACCGTTGGAACCCGCGCCACACCACGCAGCAGGAGTTCCTGACCCTTTTGCAGACGGCCTATTGAATGCGTACCCGAACCGGCAGGAGGCGAGGATGAAGTTCACCCGGCTTGAAATGAAAACGGGCATGCGCCGCCTTGTCACCGAGGACTCGGACTGGGCGCGTCTATCGACGAAAGACGCCAAGCGGCTTGCCACGCTGGTTCTGTCTGCGCGCCGGTTCGAGGAAACGATCCTGTCGCTGGACAAGCGCGGATTGGTTCATGGCCCCGCGCATTCCAGTTTGGGGCAGGAAGGCGGGGCAGGGGGGTGCCTTGCGGCGCTGCCCATCGACACGATGATGAACGGCTCTCACCGGGCGCATCATCAGGTCGTCGCCAAGATCGTGAACGCGCTTTATACCGACAATTTCGATCCATCGGCGGCGCCTGTCCTGCGGGACGAGATGCGCGAAGAAATCCGGCGCATGATGCACGAGATACTGGGGCTCAAGGAGGGCTGGACCGGCGGGCGTGGCGGCTCGATGCATTTGCGGCGGGAAAATCTGGGAGTGATGGGCACGAACGCCATCGTCGCGGGGGGCTTGCCGATAGCCTGCGGTCATGCCTTCGCCGAAAAGCAGCAGGGCGGTGAGCGGATCACCGTATCGTTCTTCGGCGATGGGGCCATTCATCAGGGCACGACGCATGAGGCGATGAACCTAGCTGCGCTCTATCGCCTGCCGGTTCTGTTTTTCTGCGAAAACAACGGCTATGCCGTTTCGACGACGATCGAACAATCCACTTTCGAGACCAACCTGAACACCCGCCCCTGCGCGCATGGTATTGAAAGCGTTCATGTTGACGGGATGGACCCTCTGGCCGTCTGGCTGGCCACGCGGTGGGCCGAAGATCACATTCGCACACAGGGCCGCCCGGCTTTCGTGCAGGCGGATGTCTATCGCTATTATCATCAGTCATCGCCCTTTCCGGGCAGCGTGTTCGGATACCGCAACAAAGAGGAGGAGGAGGCCTGGCGCGCCCGGTCCCCTTGGGAATTCCTGTGCGACAAGCTGATCTCGCACGGTATTGTGAGCGAGGACGAACTGAACGCCATCGATACCGCGGTGTCGGAAGCGATGCAGGCCGCAGCGGAGAGTTGTACCGAGGGCAAGGGGTCGGCCATGGCGATCCACGCCGGACACTGGCCCGACCCTGCGGGCGTTGACGATCACCTGACCTCGGACATGTCGGAATTCTCGGGGCTTCGCGCGGCGGAGGCCGAGGATTTCCCGTCCGAACAGATGCGCGAGATGACGTTCATCGAAGCGATCCCCGCCGCCATGGGCGCGGCGATGAAAAACGACCCCGGTATCGTTCTGTTCGGCGAGGACGTGGCGAATATGGGCGGCGGAACCGTCGGGGCGACGCGCGGCTTGTCCGAGTTTTTCGAGACCCGGATCATCAACACCCCCATCACCGAGAACGGATTTTGCGGACTGGCCGTCGGGGCGGCGATGTCGGGGCTGCGGCCCATCGTCGAACTGATGTACAGCGATTTCTTTCTGGTCGCGGCGGACCAGTTGTTCAATCAGGCTGGCAAGATCAGGCATCTGTTCAACGGCACGGCGCAGGTTCCGATGGTATTGCGGTGCCGGCTTCCGGGGCTGGAAGGGTATGGCTCGCAGCATTCGATGGACCCGACCAGCGGTTTCGCGCTGTTTCCGGGCTGGCACATCCTCGCGCCGTCAAACGCGTTCGATTATGTGGGCCTGATGAATGCCGCGATGCGCTGCAACGATCCGGTTCTGATCATCGAGCCGCAAGCGCTGCACAAACGCCGCTGCCGGGTGCCGGAGAATCTGGATTATTACATCCCTATCGGCAAGGCCAAGCGCGTGACCGAAGGCCGCGATCTGACGCTTTTGACATCGCTCGGTATGGTCGAGACCTGCAAGGATCTGGTGGCCAGCCTGGGGATCAGCGCAGATGTGATCGACCTGCGCAGCCTGTCGCAGCGCGATATAGACTACGACCTGATCGGGCAGTCCGTGCGCAAGACCGGGCGCGTCGCGATCATCGAGCAAACCACGCGCGGGGCCGCGTTCGGGGCGTTTCTGGTGGACGAGATTCAGCGGCGCTTTTTCGATTATCTCGATCAGCCGGTCAAGCGCGTCACCGGGGCCTGGGCGCCGCCGACCGTTTCGCGGGTGCTGGAGCGTGCGGCGCTGGCCGGTGAGGACGACATCACCAAGGAATTGTTGGCCATGCTGCGTGACAGCGCCCTGCCCGAACCCGGAAAGGAGGCCGTGTAACGCCATGCTGTCATTCGAAGGAAAGACCGTGTTGATCACCGGCGCTGCCGGGGGCATCGGGCAGGAAACCGCGCGTATCCTTTCCGGTCTGGGGGCCGATCTGGCGCTATGCGATCTTGAAGGTTGCAACGATCTGGCCGACGAACTGCGCGACATCGGCACCGGTGTGGCAACGGCGGCATTCGATATCCGCGACCGCGCGCAAGCCGAGGCGTTCATCGGCGCGCAGCCGAGGCTGGATGCCATTGTTGCCAATGCCGGTTTTTGCCCTTGGGACGATTGGAACGACGGGGATTGGGACGATACCTTTGACCGGGTGGTGGATATCAACCTCAAGGGGGTGATCAATGTCATGCGGCCCGCCATCGCCCGGATGATCGCGCAAAAATACGGTAAGGCGGTTCTTGTGGCGTCGGTCGCCGGGCGCATGGGCGGGTTGCGTGCCAGTCCGCATTACGTGTCGGCCAAGGGGGGTGTCATTTCCATGACCAAATGGATGGCGGCCAAGGCCGCCCCTCATGGTGTGAATGTCAACGCCGTCGCCCCCGGAGCGACAGCGACGGCGATGGTGAAATCCTCCAACATAGATGCGTCGTCGATCCCCATTGGCCGCATGGCGAAACCCGAAGAAATCGCCAAGCCAATCGTTTTCCTGTGTTCCGACGCGGCAAGCTATATGTGCGGCGCGACAGTGGACGTGAACGGCGGCGTCTACATGGTTTGAAGCGGGCCGGAGCAAGCCCAAGGCATATCCGGCAGCCAGGCGACCGGCCTGCCATTGCCGGGGTGAAACACCCGCGCATGACCGCCAGCCGTTAAACGACGGCCCAAGCGGTATCCCACGGGCCTTGTTGCGCCACTGCGACGCCATCGAACGATATCCCGGTATCTATGATGCGGGTGTCCGAAGCGATATCGGAGGCAGGCACCGCCCAGTTCAGGCCATCGGCATTTCCCCTGAAATGCAGGCCGACGACATTGCCGGTTTGCAGATCGACAACCGGTGACCCCGAGTTTCCCGTAAGCGTGGAACTATCGTGCCCGATCGCCCGCCCGGTCTTGCCGTCAAACGATTTTACGGTGACCTCGTCCACGAAGCCTGGCGAAACATGCTTGCTGTCGAATTCGCGGATCACCTGCCGCTGGATATCGACATCCTCGTCCGGATTTCGCGAGGGATACCCGACGACTGCGACGCGTGTATCCTGAATTGTGTCAGCGTCCGCAATCGCCAGGGAAAGCGGTTCTGCACCGTCCGGTTTTTCCTGAATCCGCAGAAGCGCGAGATCGAACCACGGATGCAGCATCAGCACCTCGGTTACCGTTTTGGTGCAGGTCGGATCGGTATCCCAGCGGTCGATCTCGCG
This sequence comes from Roseovarius sp. PS-C2, assembly GCF_018862045.1. Lineage (NCBI taxonomy): Bacteria > Pseudomonadati > Pseudomonadota > Alphaproteobacteria > Rhodobacterales > Roseobacteraceae > Roseovarius > Roseovarius sp. PS-C2. The sequence goes on along the minus strand of NZ_JAHKSQ010000009.1, from coordinate 93,622 downwards.
GCAAAAATTGATCCTCACATCGTAACCGAACTTCAGGAAATGCCCGATACCGCGCACCGACATCGAAAACACATCCGCAACATGCCGGTTGGTCAGGATCAGGTCGTCCGCGACGAGAAAACCGCTTCCGTATGGTTTGAACTCTGCGCCGGAACTGTACTCGATCCGCCCCGTCGCCTTGCAGACCTTTCCCAGTATGTTCTGGGCCGCGCTTTCGTTCAGGTCCAGCCACAGGGGGTGGTCCGTCGGTTCGGGAAGGTCGTTCAGCACCGGGATCGCGGGCCGCAGCTCGGGCGATATGATCGAGAACAGCGTGATCGTCTCGGTTTCGTCAAGCGTCTCACCGGCGCGGACCCGGTCCATCAGCCGGTTGATGCGCGCAATGTCGAGCCTGCTGTCGCGGAGGCGTCGGCGCGAGATGAGTTCGTTTGCGGGACTTCGCGGCAGTCTCCGAAGAATGCGCTCTTCGAAATTCAATCGGCGATCAGACATGCAACCCTCCCTGGAATCGTCGAAACAACACTCTTTGACGTAAATAGATTCGCTCGTTATAGTAGAAGCATAACACATCGAGCAGGTTTTGGTTGTGGTGCGCTTATGTTCGGCGCGTAACTTATTTACTGCCCGAGGTTATTTTTCATGTCCCGTATTTTCCTCAAGGGCGCATTTGCCGCCTGCTTTGTCTTCGTTTCAGCACCTTTCGCTGTCGCGGCCGAGAGTGACGACAGCACAGCGATGAACTGCAAACCCGTTCATGACCAAGTCGCGGACTTGAGCCTGAAGAGAACGGTTTGTGCTGATGTCGTCGCGCTGGATCAGGTCCTGGTCTACAATCGGTTCGGTTCGTTCAATCCTTATGGGATGATCTTTGCGCTGCGGCGTGACGTTGCACCGATGAGCGATGCGCCCGAACATTACACCGCCGATGCGTGCGACGCGTTGCTGGGAACCGAGGCCGGCGGTGGCCCGCTGAGGCCCGGCGATGTCCGGCTTAGGGATTGCAAGCGCCCGCGCCCCCTGACGTTGCGGGCAAATGTCGGTGATCTGTTGCATGTCCGGTTGGACAACCTGCTGAGAGAGGCCGCGCCGGGCATTTCCGAGACGTTCTGTCGGAAGCAACCGGACGGGGCCGACAGTCTTCTGACGAAACTGCGCGATTGGGTGAGTTGGGGAGACACGGCACGCGTCGATCATGGCGAGGCCACCTGTGATGCAAGCAAGACCGCGGAGTCGCCGGAGTCCGCCCCGGAGGGTGGAGACTGGCCCCGCACCAGAAGCGTGAATTTTGCGATCCAGGGGTTGCGCGCAGTGGCGAACCCGCATGACAAACAGACCGATGGGCGCCCTGACGATCGTTGTATCGGGCTGGCGCCGGTCGTTCAGGGCGATCCTGTCGAGTGTTTTTATGCCGTTCTGCGCGAAGGGCCTTATTTTCTGGCGTCGACCGCAGCACCATCGGGGGGCGAGGGCGACGGAGGTTCGTTGACCCACGGGCTGTTTGGTGCCGTGGTGGCGGAACCGGCGGATACCCAATGGTACCGGAGCCAGGTTTCGAAAGCGGCCTTCGATGCGGCTTGGAGCGTTGATCGTCTGGACGATGGCCAACTCGATGCCGTGACGAACGCCGGAGACATGGCGCCGTATGAGGCCCTGGGGCCCAATGGTGTTCCGATCCTCAACATGCTGCGCGAACTGGACGGCGATGCGTATGAAATCGTCCACAGTGATCTGAACGCGATCGTTCACCGCGCTCCGGAATACGGCGGCGATCCTGACAAGGCGGGCATCATCTACCGTGAGTTTTCGGTTTTCTTCCACGACGAACTCAAGACGTTCGTGACCCGAAATTACGAAGAACTCGGTCTTTTTGCCGAAGGTCAGCTTGCCGGGGTAAAGGACGGTTTCGCGATCAATTATGGCTCCAGTGGCATGGGCGCGATGGTTCTTGCCAACCGCAAGGGAATCGGCCCTGCCGCGGATTGCATCGAATGCCTGTACGAAGAATTCTTTCTGACCTCATGGGCAAACGGAGATCCCGCGTTGTTGGAGCAATTCAGCGAAGATCCGTCGAATGTTCACCATTCCTATCTGAACGATCCGGTCGTCTTTCGGAATTTTCATGCCGGTCCGAAAGAGACACATGTTTTCCACCTGCATGCACATCAGTGGTTCAGCGGCAACGACGCCAATCGCGGCGCATATCTCGACTCGCAGACGGTCGCGCCGCAGCAAGGATTTACATATCGCATCTACGGCGGCGGGATGGAGATTTACCGCCGCGGCGAGGACGGCGAGACCGGTTGGTATGACACGCTGGGTTCGGGCAACCGCAACCGTACGGTTGGGGACTCGATCTTTCATTGCCATCTTTATCCGCATTTCGCCCAAGGCATGTGGGAGCTCTGGCGCGTCCACGATACGTTGGAAGACGGGAGCCGCAAGCTTCCCGATGGGCAGTGGGAGCCATCCCTGTCGCTGGCCGAGATGAAGAAGGAAATCCGCGAGTTGAGCCGTCCCGGCTCGGTCGATCCGGTGACCGGAGCCTGGAACGCGCCTGCATCCGATGCGGATGGCAATCCTGTGGCGCGCCAGCTTGGCACGCCGATCCCGGCTGTTGTTCCACTTCCCGGACAGCCCTGGCCCGTACTGCCCACCTATGGCGATCCGGATACGCCGGCCGAGACGGACACCGTCGACGCCATGCCGGGATACCCGTTCTACATTGCCGGACAGCCCGGCCATCGGCCGCCGCAGCCACCGATGGATATCGCACGGACCCCGGCCTCGGACCCCGGCGATGAGTTCCTTGACGGCGGTCTTCCCCGGCATGTCGTGAATGCGGGCAAGCGCATTTTTCCGTTCGAGGTTCCTGACCTCGCTCCCGCCCCAACGGCGGCGGAGTTCGAGGATGCGCTGAATGGCGGCGAGAAAACGGACCGCGAAATCCGGCAGGAACAGATCGTCGCCAAGGCGTTGGCGCTTGGCGACATGTCGATGAAGATCGAGACGATGGACCTGAACCTGCTCGATTACGACGGCACGCCGCTCGAGCGCGCGGCGATGGCGTTTCATCATGACGGTTCCGGCCTGACGCTGAAGGCCGCAGATGGATCACCCAGCACTTACGATCCGGTATTGGGTGGGTATACGTCGCCCGGTGGTGTCTATTCGGTGAATGGTGCTCCGGGTAAACCCGGTGCCCCTTATGCAGACCCTTGCGGCGCTCCTGACACGCTCGGCAGCGTCACGGAAGCGGCGGATTCCTACACGCACCAGCAGAGAACCGTTTTCTTCGTCGATGGCGACGTTGATCTGTCGACCACGATCATCCCGGAGGCGGACCGCAAGAAAGCGACCGCGCTTGAGGTGACGGGATGGGTCAAACGCCTGCATCCCGACGCCACGCCGAAAGATCGCCCGAAACTCTACACGGTCGGAGATGACGGCACACAGCAGGAAATCATCGGCCCGATACAGATCACCGAGGCGGACCCGTTCCTTGTGGATACCGAAATTGCCGGTGTTTTCACGGCCGATCCGGCAGTCGTCGGGTATCGGCGCTATGAGGCGTCTGCGGTACAGCTCGATCTGGTGACCAACCGTGCGGGATGGCACGATCCACAGGCACGCATCAACGTGCTCACCCGTAATTCCGGCAAGTACAAGGATGCGGATATTGCCAGTCAGCGCCGGATTTCTCCGGTGATCAGTGCGAGTGAAGAGCCGTTCTTCTTCCGCGCGCTTTCAGGTGAATGCATCGAATTCCGGCATACCAACGAGTTGCCGAAAGAACTGGAACTCGACGATTTCCAGGTGAAGACCCCAACCGACACGATCGGCCAGCACATCCACCTTGTGAAGTTCGATGTCACCTCGTCCGACGGGTCGGGCAACGGGTTCAATTACGAGGACGGTACATTCGCGCCGGATGAAATCGCGCTGCGAATCTGCGCCGCGAAGAACGGCGGTATGGCGACCAATCCGGACCGGCCGCCATCCGCGCTGGAACTGCGCGAGACAGAGGGATTGTGCGTTGAAAAAGACGGCAAGTGGCAAGTTGCGGAGGCGTTCAAGGATATCTGGCGCAAGGCTTTGCAGGAGGGCGAAAACCGCAAGCTTTTCCAGACAACGGTACAACGCTGGTTTGCCGATCCGATCCTCAGCGCGACGCGGGCCGATGGAGATGGCGACAGTTTCGCCGACCGGACGCTGAAGACCGTTTTCAGCCACGATCATTTTGGTCCGTCCTCGATTCAGCAGCACGGTTTCTACACTGCGCTGGTGATCGAGCCACAGCGTTCGCAGACCTGTCCCGCAAACAGCAATGGCACGGGCAGCGGATGCACCGACCAGAGGAATGACCGGGCCCTTGTTCTTGCTGATGACAGCGATGTCGGTGCGCGCAAGGTGATTCACGACCCCGATATAGTGGACAGGTTCGACGAGGCGCTGATTGATCAGGCGGTGGCGGGGACTCTGAATGGTCCCGGCAGCATCGAGGATCGGACATATCGAGAATTCGCGCTTGCCGTGGCCGATTTTGCGTTGCTCTACGACCCAAGGGACAGGCTGGACCCGGCGGAGTTCGACGCGGCGTTGAACGGAACGGCAGGGCATACGTTCAAAGGTATGGGGACGCTGGTCTGCGAAGCGCGGTATCAGAACGATCCGGAGAGGCTTCGCGATATCTGTGGATCGGCGATCGCGACGGACGAGAGTGATCCAAGCAAGTTTTTCGCTCCCGCCGGGAATGCGGCTCCGGCATGGATCGCGAATGGACGTCCGGGAGATATCTCGGGGCATGATATCAGCCCCGGCGTTGAGATTTCCGCGACAGAGTTCGACGATCTGCGCAAGGAGATGATCGCCTACCGCCAGAAGGCGGCAGGCAATGATCCGGATGTAGATCCGGCTGCGCCGCTCGCCAAACCCGTTGTCGCACCGCAGCGGCCCGAAAGCATTTCGGTCGATCACCACGATCCCTACCTCGTCAACTATCGCGGAGAGCCCATACCTCTGCGTGTGGGTAAAGGTAATCTGGAGGGCGAGGATTGTGATCTGAAGGAACTCGATCACTGGGTGGCCTCTTTGGAAACCGGTGTGCGTGAAACCTGTTCGGTCAGACAACAGCGACCGGGAGATCGGGGCGACATGGCGAATGTCTTCCTGTCGGCGGTGCATGGCGATCCAGCCACGCCGGTCTTTGAAAGCCTGTCGGGCGACAAGGTGCAGTTCCGCCTGATACAAGGTGCGCAGGAAGTGCAGCACACCTTTACGCTGGAAGGGTACACATGGCCGCGCCATATCGATCAGGCCTTTCCCGCCGGCAGTCCAATCCTGGGCGACATCACCGCGGCAGGAACCCTGACCCATGCCTGCACCCGTCTGGATGCCGCGCGGACGGGGAGGCCGGATCAGTACTCCATGTGGCTGCGTCTGGGGCCCGAAGCGTTCGCGAATGCGGCCGACCGGGACTACTGGAACGCATACGAAACCTTCCTGGGTGAATGTTTCAACGCAACCGGGCGCATCCCCGCGCAGGAAGTCGGTATTTCGGAGCATTTCGAGTTTCAGGGTGTTTTCCGGCAGGAAGCGACGGGCCTCGAGGCTGTTCCCTCGCTTCAGGACCGCGCGTCGGACACATTGCTTCACTTCGGGTCGTCAGATGCCCTGTGGAACGGTGCCTGGGGTTTGTTCCGGGTCCACGAGAATGCCGGGGAAACGGATATCGTGGCGCTTGAAAACAGTCGTCGGTTGCTGCTTGCGGACGGGAACGAAGCGATTGCGTCCACTCTCGCCACCTTCCCGCCGACGCAGGTATTCGGCTGCGCCAACGATGCGCCGCGTGTCTATGCCGCCGTCGTTGCAATCGAAGCCAGCACGGTATTCGGCAAACTTCCGGAGGCGGGAGACTGGGGCACTCCATACGGCCCGCGCTATTACGACCGGAACGGCTTGTTTCTGGCGCTCGTCGATCCAAGAGAGCTTCTTGCGCCGGAAAATCCCGCAAGCGTGACACCGGAAGATCTTGGGAACACGCAGCTCTGGAAGGGTATCAGGCTTTCGACCATCAGCGCGGCGATAACCCGGAAATACGACCGTCCCGAACCGTTCGTCCTTTCGGTGAATGCAGGCGATTGTGTGAAACTCGCCGTCCTGAATGCGCTGCGCGACACGGGCGAGGGCGACCCAAGCGGGCTTTGGGACGATCTCGGAGACGCACGAATGCCGCCCATCGTGCCGCTCAATGTTGAACCGGTCTGGAGCCATACCGAAGGCGACGGAAACGAGCTCTGGACGTTCGAACAGACCGAAACGGTCAATCTGCGCCCCTCGGCGCGGCTGGCGCTGACCTTTCCCTTGCCTGTCCTGAACCACCGACAGAATGTCGCCATGCCGTTCGGTGGCAACGGGTCATGGGCACTGGCGGGCATACCGGTTGTGGAAGATCCGGCCTTGTCGATCTGCCCTGTGCCGGGTGGCGGCGGTGCGGCGGATGAGTGCATGGATATGCCGGACAGTCCCCGAAACAGCCAGATCGAGCTTCTGACTTTTTACGCGGGCCGGGCATCGGCGCCGAAGGACCTGGATTTCGATCCGATAGAACAGGTTTCCGAGGCGTTTGGCCCTGCTCTCGGGTCGACGGATACCGCATGGACGCAGATCAGGCTTGCCGCTGAAACCGAGGGGTTCGTTGCCTTTGGCGAGATCACCCCCAGCGAACAATCGGAGGCGGTGTTCCGTGTTGGTGGCCGTTTGGTGGATATCGGTGTGCTTGCCACCAGCGGTCCCCAGGTCATGCGCAACATTCTGTCCGCCGACCGGCATCAGGCTTTGCAGGCGCTTCTCGATGACCTGACGGGCGACGCGCAGGCGGCCATCCTGGATGGTGTCCATTTCATCCCCTACGCCTATGGCGCACTTCCCATAAAATCGATGGGCGATATTATCGGACACGGGGCGCATGGGCTGTTCGGGTCGGTCAACATCATGCCCAAGAGCGCGACTTTGGAGGATGGCCAAACAAGAACCGAGATCGCTCCGGGTCATTTCGTTGCCGCTCCGATGAAATCGCAACCCGTCTGGATCAGCAGGATCGAAACGGACCTTGCCGGAACGGCACACCCGATCCGCCAGTTCACGTTGTTCTGGCAGGACGGGCTGAATCTGCGCGACAGCGATACCAGGGACATCTTTAAGGGCTATCTGCCCCCCGGAAGTTCCACGGCGGTCACGCCCAGTCTGGTCGCCGAATGCGAGGTTTGCGACGACAGCTATGATCTTGGCGATCAGGGCGTAAACTATCGCAGCGCCAGCTTTGGACGGGAGCTTCGCGGACGAAACGGTAACGGCGATACGATTGAGCGCCATTTCAACCTGAATGCCTTTGATTTCGGCGATGGTGTCTTCAAGGCCAATGCGGCAACGCCAGTGTTGCGCGCCGAAGCCGGAGAAGAAGTCGTCATCCATCTCGTGCATCCGGGCGGGCGGGCGCGTCAGCGGGCATTCGTGACCATCGCGCAGGATTACGACGATCTGTTTCCGGATTTCGGATTCCCGCATTCCGCCCTGTTGGCCCCCGGAAAATCGATGAGCGCATCGCTGACGGAAGTCATGCGCGAAGGCTGCTATCTCTGGTTCGACGGACCTTTGCATCTTCGTTCCGGTGGAACATGGGGCCTGTTGGATGTCGTGCCCTCCGGCAGGCTGGATACCGATGATACATCCTGCAACTAGGTCAATTGCTGCGCTGGTCGTGGCGGTCATGTCGCTGGCTGTCGGTCCTGAAAGCGCCGGGGCACAGGACGCGCGGGCAAGCCTTGCTGCGGAACTGGACTTCTTCGACCCGGAAACGCGCCGTCCTGTCAGGCCCGAGGCGGGAACAGCGATCGGGATGCGTGTCTCGCTGACCGATGTCACGACCGGACGGGCCCCACGCGGCCTGACGGTTGCGGGGTGGGTCCGCAGCAAGGCACCGGGAAATGCAGGCTGCGAAGAGGCGGCACAGGCGTTTCGGGTGACGGCACAGCCGCCGGTCGGGTCGGTTGACCTGAACGGTATCCTGCTTGTTTCGCTGAACGAAGGCGCCAGTGTTGGCGTCATTGATCCCAAGCTGAACCTGCAATCCTCCAACATGATCGCGGCCGCCAATCTCGACGGACGACCCTTGGCCATGGCGGTGGATGTACGCAGTTTTCGGGCCTTTTTCGTGAATGCCGACGGGGCTGGAATATCGTCCTTGTCGTTGCTGACGGGCGCTCTGAAACAGCATTTCGAACGTCAGCCACCGCTGTCCGATGTCGCAGGAGGGGACGAACGCGGTATCTGGGTCGGGCGGGTCGATGGTCATATGTTTCCCTTTGGCGATCCGGATGCCCTTCGCCGTGTCGGTGATGGCGCCGTTACATTTCGCAAGTCCAGCGAACCCGACAGTCCGTTATTGGCCGCCTTTGCCGATCAGGGCGGGCTTCTGGTGTTCGACGGTGCAACAGGCCGTACGGTGTTCGACGCCCCTCAATTCGAGCCCCTCAGCGATCTCGCGCTTCTTCATGACGGTTCGGCAATTACCGTTCCTGTATCCGGCAGGGTGGCACGGATCGTTTATCCGGACGCACCGGGCCAATCCATCGACGTCCCGCTGGGTTTCAAGGCGGGGCGTGTCGTTGCCAGTCCGGATGGCCGCCACGCTATTGCATACACCCCCGGCGGCTCTGCCGCCGTCGTGATTGACGTTGCTCGGGCCGAAGTGGTCCAGCCGCTCGAATTGACCGACAGCACACTTGCCGAGGTCACTTTTACCGACGATGCGGCCTATCTTCTGAGTCTGGACGGCGGTTTTGCCGGTCTGATCGACCTGTCCTCGGTATCGCTCGGGCGAGGGGCGCAGATTCGAAAGATCGATCTCGCCCGTAAATCGGCGCAACCCCGGAGTACGGAGGGCCTTTTGGTTCCTCTCTGGCCATCGCCACAGGTGCTTGCCGTCTCGCCCGAAACCCAAACGGGGTGGCTGCTTCACGACGATCAGGCGGTCGGAGAGATGCCTCCGATGGATTCCGTCCGGCTTCGTGGCGGTGTCCCGTCGCGTGTCGCGGTGATTGACCGCAGTTTTCGCGAAACCGACCCTGGCGTGTTCGAAACCGTTGCTCTTGTTCCGGGGGGAGATCACGAACTTGTCCTGACGACAGGTATCGGCGGCATGACCGCCTGTCTCGATTTTAGGGTGCGCGGCCCGGTGGATATGCAGCAGGCGGACCTGGTGACCCTGAGTGTCGATGCCGGACAGGGCCATGTTCCTGCTGGCAAGGATGTCGAGATCGAACTGGCCTTCCACGACAGGGCAGGCAATCCGATTGCCGTCGATCGCGTCGAGTTTCTGGTGCCCAGCCTGTCTTCCTCCTGGATCGGCAGGATGACCGCCCTGCGTGCGCCGGATGGCAAGCTGAGGGGGCGCGTAAGGTTTCCCCATCCCGGACCCTATGCCCTGCAACCGCTTGCCCTCCCGGAGAAGCTTCATCTCAAAAGTGCTGTATTACTCGAGGTATCGTCATGATTGGTAAAACGATTCTGCTTTCCATCCTCGTCGCCGTGCCGATTGCCGCCGCTGTTGTCGGGTTCACCACGTTTGGGCCATCCGGCCCCGAGAATTTTCAGGAGGCGCGGATCGACCTGCCCGATGCCAAGATGCTCGATGCGTCCGCCCGCGCATTTCGGTTGCGGGGCGATATAGATCAGGACGCGCTTGTCGTGATCAATTTCAGCTATACGACATGCGAGTCGATCTGCCCGCTTGGCAACCAGATTCTGCAGTTTGTCGATGACCGCAGAAGTGAGGTGACAAGGCCGGTGCACCTCCTGACGATCACCATAGATCCGGCCCATGACACGCCCGGAAAGATGCGGGAGGCGGCCGAGGCGTTCGGCGCCAGTGAGAAATGGCATTGGCTGACCTCTTCGCCAGCCGTGATTTCCGAAATCCTCAAAGCGGCTGATGCGAATGTTGCAGATATCGAGTTTCACGATCCGGTGTTTCTGGTCGGTGAGATCGGATCGGGCCGCTATTTCCGTTCTCTGTCGATGCCCGATGCGGATGAACTCATCCGAATGCTCAACAGTTTCGAGGCATGACGCTGCTTCGGGCGGTCATCTTTCTGAGTTTCTGGGCGTTTCCGGGTATTGCCGATCCTCTGGGCCCGGGCCGCGCCGTTTTCGAGGGTCTGGCCGAAGCGCCGGGATATGCCGCTATTGGCAGCAACAAGGTCGAGGCATCCCGCTTCCCATGTCGAACATGCCACCGCCGCGACGGGCGCGGTGGGGGAGAGGGTGATGCCCCTCCGATAGCGTGGGAGTATCTTTCCCGGCCTGCACATGGCAGACCTGCCTATGACGTGGAATCGTTCAACAATCTGCTCGCAACCGGCGTTGCACCGTCGGGCAAGCGGATCAGCCGCCTGATGCCCCGATATGAGTTCGATGACGAGACCATGGGTTCTCTGGTTGCATATCTGTCCATGCTGACGGCAGAGCAGAAGACAGGCATCCATCCGGACAGGATCGTTTTCGGCGTTCCCGTTCCGACGGGTCGCGAAGCCTATGGGCGTCGCCTGGTTCAAAACCTCGACGCTATGATTGCGGCGAAAATTCCGCGCAATGGTCTCTATGGCAGGCGGGTGGAACTGCGGCCTCTTGTGGGCGATCTTCCGTCGATCGTGGATCAGGCGCGGCGTCAGACTGTTGCGGTGCTGTCTCCGGTTCCTTCAGGCCGGCTTGACCAATCCCAATTCACCGACTCCGGTATCCCGGTTCTCTTCCCACTTGCAGCGGTGTCCGAAGACGACGATCACACCTTGATCCGCAGCCTTTACGCATCGCGGGAACGCGTTATCAGGTCGCTCATCGACAAGATCGGCACTGATGGCTGCCGACAAATCTCTCTCCTGACTGCGACGGAGGGGGAATTCCGGGACGCGCAAGAACGACTTGTTCAAAAGAACCCGGCACCTCTGAAGGTTTCGCGCGGTTTGGAGCGACATGCCGAATGTGTGTTCTTCCTGTCCGGAAACCGCGGCACCCTGACGTGGCAGGATATCGGCAGCCCCCGGGCGATCTATGTGCCGGGGGGGTATGTCGTTAATTTGCTCAATTCGCTTGAGGGTTTCGACGGGACACTCGTTGTCGGACGCCACGAGACACCGGGGCTCGACCTGGCTGTTGTCGAGGATATCGAGGTGATACGAGCCCATGCCGTGTTGATCGGTGAGGTGTTGCGCGACGCTCTTCGGATTGCCGGCCGGGATCTCACCCGGACGAGTCTGGTTTCGGCGGTGGGCACCGTCTCGCGGCCCGAACTCGGGCTCCAATTTCCAACAGGCACGCCAACTGGCTCAAAGGAAGTGACCCTTCAATCCGTCAGGTTTGGAACCGGGCGCGTGCAGCCGGAATGAGGATGCAAGTGGCCGACATGACGCGCTGTCAACTGTGGCCCGGCCTGATTGGATCGGTTTGGCGACCACGGCTCAATCCGCGTCCTCCGTCAGGCGGGAATCCTCACGCACCTCGAACCATATCGCGTTGAGGATGGCGAACAGCGCGGCCAGCGGAAGGCCGAGAATCCAGGCGAAATACCACATGGTTAGGGCTCCTTTCCTTAATAGGCGTTCTTGTTTTGCGTGATCTCGTCCATGGTGACCTTGCCCCACAGCGCCTTGTAGACCCAGGCGGTGTAAAGCAGGATCAGCGGCATGAAGATCACCGTGACGGCCAGCATCACGAACAGCGTCAGGTGTGACGAGGAACTGTCCCACACCGTCAGCGACGAGCGCGGGTCGATCGACGAAGGCAGGATGAACGGGAACATCGTCAGCCCGACCGAGGAAATGACGCCGGTGATCCCCAGTTTCGAAAACAGCAGCGCCGAAACCTCGCCACCGCGCCAGAGCGACAGGTAGGCCAGCGCCATCCCGGCAAACCCCATCGCGGGGGCGATCACGATCCAGGGGCGGGCGGCATAGGCCGCCAGCCACGAGCCTTTGCGTGCAACCTCAGTCAGCAATGGGTTCGAGGGGCCGTTCACCACGGCCTCGGTGGTCATGGTATAGCCGTCAATCCCCACGGCCAGCCAGAGACCGGCCAGTGCATAGCCCGCCATTGCGGCGAGCCCGGCGAACGTGCCAAACCGGCGTGCGCGGTCCACGACCGGCCCTTCGGCCTTGACCGCCACCCAAGCCGCACCATGGGCGATGAGCATCGTCAGCGACACCGCCCCGGCCAGCAGGGCGAACGGGTTGAGCAGGGCAAAGAACGATCCTTCGTAGAGCGAGAACAGATCATCCGTCAGGCGGAAGGGCACACCTTGCAGCACGTTGCCCACGGCAACCCCGAAAATCAGCGCCGGAACCGCCCCACCGACGAATAACGCCCAATCCCAGGTGTTGCGCCAACGGTGATCCTCACGTTTGGAACGATATTTGAAGGCCACGGGCCGCAGGATCAAGGTGGCCAGAATGATGAACATCGCAAGGTAGAACCCCGAAAAGCTGACCGCGTAGAGCGGTGGCCATGCGGCAAATATCGCCCCGCCGCCAAGGATGAACCACACCTGATTGCCTTCCCAGACGGGGCCGACGGTGTTGATGACCAGACGGCGCTCTTCGTCCGATTTGGCGATGAAAGGTAACAGTGCGCCGACGCCCATATCGAAGCCGTCGGTCAGCGCAAAGCCGATCAGCAGCACGCCTAGAAGACCCCACCAGATGATGCGCAGGATGTCGAAATCAATCAATTCATGCAGGATCATGGCGTTTACTCCGCAGGGCTTGCAAATGGATCGCGCCCGTCATGGGTGCGCAGGCGGTGTTCGTGGCGAATGCGCCATTTCTCGGTTTCCTCGACATCCTGAACCGGACCCTTGCCGATGTATTTCAGCATGAGGCCCATCTCGATGACGAAGAGAACGGTATAGAAGGTGATGAACCCCGCCAGCGTCAGCAGCAGCGACGTGACCGACAGGTGGCTGACCGACAATGCCGTCGGCAGGACACCATCCACCGTCCAGGGCTGGCGGCCGTACTCGGCCACGAACCAGCCCATTTCGGCGGCGATCCACGGGGTCGGAATGATTGCAACCGCTGCCCACAGCGCCCAACGTGGGTAGCTGCGGCTGCCGAAGTTGGAGCGCACGAAGAAATAGGCCATCACGCCGATGAAGCCAAAGCCAAGCCCCACCATGATGCGGAACGCCCAGAACAGCGGCCAGACGGTGGGCACGGTATCGTTGGCGGCCTGCACGATCTGTGACTCGGTGGCCTCGCGCGGGTCTTCGACATAGCGTTTCAGCAACAGCGCATAGCCAAGGTCGCCACCGTGTTCCTCGAAGGTGTCAAGAACCGCAGGTGCGGTGTTTTCCCGAGTGTCACGGATAGTCATCAGCGCGTCATAGGCGATGAGGCCCGAGCGGATGCGCTCATCGGACTCGGCCACCAGGTCGTTGATGCCGGGGATTTCTCGGGTCAGGGACCGCGTGGCGATCAGGCCCATCGCATAGGGAATCTTGATCGCATAGTGGTTTTCGCGCGCCCCCTGATCGGGCAGGGCGACAAGGGTGAAGGGAGCGGGGGCCTCTTCGGTGTGCCACATGCCTTCCATCGCGGCGAGCTTCATGCGCTGCGTGTGAGTGGCGCTGTAGCCGGATTCATCGCCCAACAGGACGACCGACAGCGCGGCGGCCAATCCAAAGCTCGAGGCAACGGTCATCGACCTGCGGGCCAGTTCAATATGCCGCCCCTTGATCAGGTACCACGCCGAAACCCCAAGCACGAAGACCGAGGCGGTGACATAGCCCGCCGATACCGTGTGGACGAATTTCGCCTGCGCGACCTCGTTGAACATCACGTCGAAGAAACTGATCATTTCCATGCGCATGGTCATGGGGTTGAACTCGGCCCCCACGGGGTTCTGCATCCAGCCGTTCGCGATCAGAATCCAAAGCGCCGAAAAGTTCGATCCGATGGCCACCAGCCAGCCGACCACCATATGGGCCACCCTGGACAGTTTGTCCCAGCCGAAGAACCACAGGCCAACAAAGGTCGCTTCAAGGAAGAAAGCCATCAGTCCTTCGATGGCCAGCGGTGCGCCGAACACATCGCCGACATAATGGCTGTAATAGCTCCAGTTCATGCCGAACTGGAATTCCATGGTGATGCCGGTCGCGACGCCCAGCACGAAATTGATGCCAAACAGCGTGCCCCAGAACTTGGTCATCTGCCGCCAGATCGGGCGGCCCGTCATCACATAGACCGTTTCCATGATGGCGATCAGGATCGACAGGCCCAGTGTCAGCGGTACGAACAGGAAGTGATACATGGCCGTCATCGCGAATTGCAGGCGAGACAGCTCAACGATGTCGAGTTCCATAATGTCTACTCTCCGGCCCCGAAGGGCATCCTTGGCGTGGGTACAAGTAGATCAATAAGATGTATCACAGATAAATCTTTGATTCAGGTCAAAGGAATATTCAGAAATCTCTATCTTTTCCGATTGACATGACCGACCCGCCGGCCGCGCGCACCCATTCGGTTTCGACAGGGCTATGCGAGGCGAGGAGTATTGCGCTGTCGGGGCAGATCGTCCGCACCCCGTCCAGAACCGCGCGCGCGGTTGCGGGATCGAGCCCGGTTGTCGGCTCGTCCAGCAGCAGGATCGCCGGACGGCGGATCAGAACGCGCGCCAGCGCCAGTCGCCGCGTTTCCCCGCCCGACAGGCCCGTGCCGGTTTCGGCCAGTTCCGCCTGCAATCCGCCACGCCGGGCCAGGACCGGCCACAGCGCCACGGCATCGAGAACCGCGCGCATTTCTTCATTGCTGGCCTCGGGGCTGGCCACACGCAGGATGCTGGCCACCGTACCGCGTGTCAGGACGCTGCGTTGTGCCAGCAGGACCGTGCGCGCCCGCAGGTCCATTTCATTCCAGTCGGCAAGGTCACGCCCGTCGAGTAGCGCGCGGCCTTCGGTCGGATGCAGGAGCCCGGCGGCGAGATGCAGGATCGTGCTTTTGCCGCACCCGCTTGGCCCCGTGAGCGCCACCATGTCGCCGGGGCCGAGTTCCAGCGTCACACCCGATACAATCGAGGCGGACGCATTGTTGTCCCGCCAGCCAACATCCAGCAAGCTCAATCGGGTATGCGGGGCGTTACATTCATCATTGGCGGGGTCATGCGATACGGTTGCAGTATCGAGTTGCCGCCCGACGCGGCGCGCCGCGTCTGCCATGCGCCCCAGATCGGCCATGCCCCGCCGCAGGGGGCCGAATATTTCGGCAAGGGCAAGTGCCGCAAAGAACCCCAATGCGGCCTGCGCCGGGGTCAGTGTGCCGCTTTGCGCCAGAGATGCGCCAAGGCCCAATGCGCCGGTGGCGGCCAGCAGCGCCGACAGGCCAAGGGCCAGCGCGGCGCGGTGTTCGGCGCGGTCCACCTCGGCGCGGGCCGCTTCCATCCGGTCTGCCGCGTTGTGAAAATCCGCTTGTGCGCGATCCAGCACGCCATGCATGGCCAGATCGGTTTTGGCGCGCATCATGTCCATGCTCCGGGTTCGCAGGTCCTGCATCGCTGCCTCGGCCCGCCGGGCTGCCCGGCGTGAACGCCGTGCCGCCACACCGAGACCTGCCGCGCCGCCCAGCCCAAGAACGGCCACCATCCACAGCGCAACGACCGGTGCAACCAGCCAGGCCAGCACCACGAGTCCAAGCCCAAGGGTCGACGCGCCCGCAAGCAACGGGATCGCAAGGCGCAGCATCACCCCGTCCAGCGCATCGACATCGGCGACGATCCGGTTCAGCGTTTGCGATCCACGCATCCGTGTCAGTTGCCGCCAGGGCCGCGCAGCGATGCCTGCCAGAAGCCGCACGCGCAGGTTGGCCAGGGCGCGCAGCGTGGCGTCATGCGTCAGCACCCGCTCACCATAGCGCGCGGCTGTCCGTCCAAGCGCAAGGAACCGCACCCCGGCACTGGGGCGGAAGACATCGAAAACGGCGCCCATTCCGATCAGCCCGGCACCGGCCGCCGCCGTAATGAACCATCCCGACAATCCTAACAGCGCTGCACCCGCCACAAGGACCGCGACCGAAAGGGCAAGCCCGCGCCGCATCGCCACCCTGTCGGAGCGCCAAAGCAGCCGGTATATCCGCCAGAGCCAGCGCATCAGCGCACCCCTCCGTCGAGTGAAACGACACGATCCATCCGGTCCGCCAGTGCGGTGTCATGTGTCGCCACGATCAGGGTGCGCCCCGAGGCCGACAGGTCAAGAAGCGCGTCGATCACCGCGTCGGCGGTTGCCCGGTCCAGATCCGCCGTCGGTTCGTCGGCCAGGATCACGTCGGCCTGCGAAAGCCACAGGCGGGCGATAAGCAGCCGCCGCGCCTCACCCCCCGAGACCCCCACGCCGGTTTCGCCAAGCCGGGTGTGCAGACCATGTGGCAGCCGCGCCACGATCCTGTCGGCCTGGGCCTTTCGCAGAGCGGCTTGCACAGTGGGGTCGTCAACCTTGCGCCCGTTCAATAACAGGTTGCCCAGAAGACTGCGGTTCAGGAAATGGATATCCTGCGGCAACCAGCCCAGACGTGCGCGCCACGCGGCGGCTGTCGCCGGGTCGAGCACATGACCGGCAACCTCGATTGTCCCATGAACGGGGGTGCGCAACGCCGCAAGACAGGCCAGCAGCGTGCTTTTGCCCGACCCGCTGGGCCCGGTCAGGGCCACGCGCGCACCTGGTGGGATATCGAGATCGGGGAAAACGATCCGGTGGTCCGCCAGTTGCACGCCAAGCGACCGGGTTCGGATATGCGCCGGTCCATTCAGGGCCGGTGCCCTGCCGGTGCCGCCGGGCAAGGGCAGAAATTCGCCCGCGTGCAGTATGTCCAGTTCGTCATTGACCGCTTCGGCGGCGGCCTTGTCGTGCCATGCGGCGGCCAGCTCGCGCAGGGGTTCGAAAAAGGCCGGGGCCAGCATCAGCAGCCAGATGCCTTCGGTCGCATTCAGTGGGCTGGCCCAGTAGCCAAAGTCGATCTGCCCCAACAGGAGAAAGCCCACATAGACCGCCACCATGGCAACACCGATGGCGGAGAAAAGTTCGAGCACGGTCGATGACAGGAAGGCCAGACGCAGAACACGCATCGACCGTTCGCGCAGGGCGTCTGCCCGATGCCGGAAATCCTCGGTCATGCGTCCCACGGCCCCCAGAAGCCGGAGGTCGGGCAGGGCGCGCAACCGGTCCAGGAGCATCGTGTTCAGGGTAGATACCTCTTCCAATTGCTGCGCACTGGCCTGTTTGGCGGCCATGCCGACAAGGGCCTGAAACACCGGAATGAGCGGTCCAGCCACCAGCAGGACCAGCCCGACGGCCCAGGAGTGCCACAGCGCCAGAACGAGAATGACAGGCGGGACGATCCGAACCCGCATCATCGCGGGTTGGTAGCGTGTCAGCGCGGGGATCAGCATGTCCAGTTTTTCGGTAAGTAGCGCCGCCAGCGCGCCGGAATCGGGGCGGGCGTCATCGCTTGGGCTGCGCCCGGCCTCGCGGTTCAGAAGCTCTTGCCGCAGTATCGCGACAGAGCGCCGCGCATCCCGGACGAGCCGTGTTTGAGCGACATGATCCAGACCAACGCGCGTACCGCCCAAAAGTGCGAAAAGGGCGAGTTTCGTAGTCACCTCTTGCATCGACGATTGTTGCAGCAAGCCAGCAATCAGCGAGGCCGCAAACCAGGCTTGCGGAATCCACAGCAGCGCTGAAACGGCCCAGGCCACCTGCGCGACGGGATCGGCATCTAATCGGTGTCGCATGGCTCTGGCGTGGCGACGCTCGCAATTTGGCGCTGGCGTGTGACGGATTCGATCATGCCGACAGTCCATACGCCCTGCAGGTATATTCCTAAAGCCTCAGCTTTGTCACAGGCTCCCCCCAATGCGCCTCTGGGGCCTTTGCCAGATCGCTCATGAAGCCGGGCCAGAACCCTCCCGGACTGTACTGGCCAGTATGTTTCTGGCCTGCGAGGCGATCCCGGCAAGCCGCGTCGCGGCGGGGACGATATCGGGGATATTTCCCGCGCCCTGACCGGCATAGAGCGCCATCGCTTCGAGATCGCCGGTTGTCGTGCGCAAAGGCGAATCCGTGCTGAAGCGCAGGCGGGGCTGATCGTCGTCATGGGCGATGGTCTCGCGCGGCAGGCTGTCCGGGTCGTGCCCAAGGTAATGTCCCTTGAGCCCCTCCGTCACGCTGTTGCCGATCACCCGCACGGCGGCGCCCTTGGGCCAGTTCAGAACGAACACATCGGTCAGCACCGTATCCTCGCCCTTGGCCTCGACGATGCGGGACTTGTGATAGGAATGCGCAAAGGATTCTTCGGTCGCCAGAAAGGCGGTGCCGCATTGCACACCGTTGGCCCCGATCGCCAACGCGGCGGCAAGCCCTTCACCCGTCGCGATCCCGCCCGAGACGACGACCGGCAGGTCGGTCCCGGCCAGTATCTGTTCCGCCAGCCCGAAGGCCGGGCTTCGCCCGTGCACATGGCCGCCCGCCTCGATCCCCTGTGCGATGATCACATCCGCCCCGGCCTCTTCGGCCAGTCGCGCGGCGGCCTCCGTGCCGACCTGATGCAATACGAGACATCCCGCGTTTTTCACCCGCGCCACTACATCCGGCATTACATCCCAGAAAAAGCAGAAGGCCGTCACGCCAAGATCGAGGCAACAGGCGATCTGTGCCCCAAGCAACTGCGGTTCGGTCGCCGCCGGGATCAGGTTGACGGCAAAGGGCCGGTCCGTCGCCGCCTGCATCGCGGTGACTTCCCGTGTGATCAGGTCGGTGGGTTCGCGCACCATCCCCAACATCCCGTAGCCGCCCGCATTGGCCACCGCCGCCGCCAGTTCCCACCGGGACACGCCGCCCATGCCCGCCAGCAGAATGGGCACCTCGCATCCAAGCAGATCGCAAAGCGGCGTTCGCAGAGGCTCGTCATTAGGCCGGTCCGTCATTTTTCCCCCTCCCTTTCCAACCATCGGCGCAGGTAGTCCCGCAGCACGACGGCGTTATTGTGTTCTTCGTCCTTCGAAGCATACAGCAGCGTGACGACATCGCCCTGCGCGTATCCGGCAAGCTCGCACACCAAATCTTCGCGCGTGGCGAGTTCCGCCCGGTAGCGCGTGGCGAAGTCCTGCCACTGATCGGGATTGGCATGAAACCAGTGCCGCAACGTATCGCTCGGCGCGATGTCCTTGCACCAGTCGAACAGCCGGGCGCGGTCCTTTGCCACGCCGCGTGGCCAAAGACGATCGACCAGAATCCGCTTGCCGTCCGACACCCGCGCCGCGCGATAAATCCGCTTGATGCGGATGCGCCCGGCGGGGGTGTCTGAGACGGACGGTCGGGACGGCATCAGCTGTCCCGTTGGCCCGCGTCGTCGATCAGATCTACCGCCTTGAGCGCATGTGCCCAGGCCGCCCCGGCGCGCATTTCGGACGCAACCCAGATGGCTTCCATGATCTGTTCGCCCGAGGCTCCCTCGCGCTTGGCCGCCTTGACATGGCCCTCGATGCACCACGGGCATTGGGTCACATGCGCCACGGCCACCGCGATGAGCTGCTTGGTGCGTGTATCGAGCGCCCCTTCGGCGAACACCGCCTTTGAGAACGCGCGGAATGCGTCTTCGGTATCGGGTGCCAGGGCATGACGCCGGTCGACAAGGTCCCTGGTGGGTTTTGGGAGGTGTAGCTCAGACATGGCCTGTCTCCCGCGTTTCGAATTGCGGAAACAGCACATCGTTTTCCAGCCGGATATGCTCTTCGAGATCGTCAAGGAATTCACCGACCCCGGTATAAAGCCGCGTCCAGCTTCGGCAGGCGCCGTCCGGCAATGTCAGGTTGTTGGTCAGGTGCCGGATTTGGCCGACTTCGGCTTCGTGGTCGTCATGATCCGCGCGCATTGCCGCAATCGGCGCATCCAGCTCCGCCGCCGCGTTGCGAATGGCGGGGAACAGGATCAGTTCCTCTTTCTTCATGTGAACTTCGAGGTCACCGATCATCCGGTGCAGCAGGTCGGCCAATCCTGCGGGAACATCCGTTTGCCCGGCATGGACCGCTTCGACCTTTTCCGACAAGGTCGCCAGTTCGGGAAGCTGGGCACGGTGTTTCGCGTGATACTCGGTTTCGATGAAACTGGTCAGGTCGCTCGGGTCTTGCGGGGGCAGTGGTTTTGTCATGTTCGTATCCTCGGGTCAGAGCAGTGATGGAATTGTCCGGGGCTTCGCATCCTCGACCGCCATATGCAGCGAGCGCGCGATCCGCTCGGCGCGTTCGATGACATGCGCCGCGCCTTCGGGCGGGCAGGTTTCGGCCGCGGTTTCGCGGAACAGCGTCAGCCAGCGGTCGAAATGATCCCAGTCCACGGGCAGGCCGACATGGGCCGGCACCGGAGCCCCGTGATACCGGCCCGTCATCAACGCGACCGACGACCAGAAGGTCACCATCCGGTCCAGATGCGAGTCCCAGTCCGAAATCCGCTCCGCGAAGATCGGGCCAAGTGCCGAATCCGCGCGCACCTTGTCGTAGAAGCGGTGCACCAGTTCGGTCAGCTTGGCCTCGTCCAGCCCGGTCCGGGCCATGATTTGGGCGGTCATTTGCGGGCGGGCGGAGACGATTTCAGGGTCGATGGAGGGCACGGGAATCTCCGGCGTTTGAACTTGAATTCAAGCCTATCTCTGTTAAATAGGTATTGTAAATACCGAATTAAGGGCAATCGTATACCATGCAGCTGACTTCCTTTACCGATTACGGGCTTCGAATGCTGATGCGGATGGCCAGTGCGCCCGACCGGGCGTTCTCGACCGCCGAATTGGCAGAAGAATTCAAACTGTCGCGCAATCATCTGACGAAAATCATGCAACGGCTGGCCCAGGGCGGGATCGTCGAAACCCGCCGGGGCGTGAGCGGCGGGGCCCGGTTGCGCCGTGATCCGGGGGAAATAAGGCTTGGCGATGTGGTGCGACTGCTGGAGCAGGGGCAGGCGCTGGTCGAGTGCTTCAGGCCCGACGGGAACAACTGCACGATCGAGGGCTGCTGTCGACTCAAGGTGCGGCTGCGCCATGCCGAAGCCCGCTTTATCGAGGACCTGAACCAATCGACCCTCGCGGATATCGCGTTGCCCGAACGGGTCGCCGCGTGACGTGCAGCGGCCGACCGGGATGACCGCGATACATCATTTCATCTGATACCCCACCTGAACCGGAAGGACATACCGATGACAAGCTGGCTCCCGACACTGAAAACCGCCACTCCCGAAGAAGGCTATGACCTTGCCGTCAAACTCTCGCGGGTCGCTGTGAAACTGACCCAACCGGATGCCGGGGTGCGCGACCGGCTGCGGCCCGAATATGCCGAGGACCCTGACGCTCTGATTGCCGTTAGTCAGGTGGTCGCCACGCATTTCGCCACGGTTGCTGCGGCAAACGGCTATTGGCAGGGCAAATCATGAGTAACGTCGAGCGGAACGGCGACGAGTTCATCGTTGATGCCAATCTGCTGGCCTCGGCGTTTGACCTGACGCCTGATGACGTCAGAACGCGTATTCGAAACGGTCACATCACATCGCTTTGCGAGGCCGGGCAGGACGAGGATGAAGGCCGCTGGCGCATCACGTTCTACGCTGGTGCGCGGGCGTTGCGGCTGATCGTGGATCGCGACGGAACGCACCTGTCGCAATCGACCTTCCCGGTGCGCGCCCGGACCCGCGATATCGCCACCGGCCGTTGAACAAAGGGCTCACACGGTCTGTCGCTCATGCGCCCCTGTCAGCAACAGGCGCATGACGTCGGATCGGGTGATGATCCCGGCAAGCCGCTCGCCCGCCATGACCGGCACCGTTTCGGTTCCCTGAATCGCGAGGCGGTTCAGGATCTGGCCCACCGGGGTATCGGTTGTCGTGGAACGGTCTGCGGGGCGGGCGATCTTTTGGGCCGTGACTTTCGGGGCGCGTCCCACGATCCGCAGATCGAGTTTCGATGTCACCAATGCGTCGATGATGTCCGCTTGCAGGATAAGCCCCCCGAACCGACCGTCCGTGCCGACAACCGGAAGGCTCTTGATCCTGTGCTGGCGGAACAGTTTTGCGGCCTGCCGGATATCGGTATCGGGCGTCACGGTGATGAGGTCCGCAGTCATGATATCCGCGCATGTGACGTTGTCGAACCGGTGGTTCGCGGCCTCCCGCTCGGCGGCGGCAAGAAGACGCCCGAGGTCGGCCACGCCGATATTCGAGGATTGCCTGTAGGTTTGCAGGAGCGTGGCCAGTTCCTCCTCGGACAGCCCGAGCCTGACATCTTCGATCTGTTCTTCGTCATCGCCCGTGTGCCGGAACGGATACACACGGCCCGTCATCCGGTTGAACAGGATGGCCGACCCGATCAGAAGCACGGTCATCAGGCCGACCGGTGCCAGGGCATAGACGAAACCCGCTTCGATCACCGGGTCCGGGTCCAGCGCCGCAAGAAGGGCAACAGCGCCGCCCGGCGGGTGCAAGGCGCGCGCAAGCATCATTGCGGCAATTGCGAGGCTCACCGCGATGGCCGGTGCCCACGGCCCGGAATAGAGGGACAGGACGATCACTGCGATCAGCGCGGATAGCGTATTCCCGGCCACTGCCGACCAAGGCTGTGCGAGCGGGGCATTCGGAACGGCGAATGCCAGAACAGCGGACGCGCCGAGCGGAGCGACCAGGGACAGGTGAAAGGTCCCGGCGTCCAGCACGGCCATTGCCACCGCTGCACAAAGCCCGATGCCAACGGCGGCACCGGCCGAAGCACGCCACACCTCGCGCCCGACCGGGCGGGGGAGCACCGGCAGAAACCCGGATAGATGAAGGTGCCTGTGGAGCATTTGGAATCGGCTTGCGACTAGGTGATGTGACGGGCTTTTGCCACAGGACTCGTCGGAATGAAAACCCTTTGCACCTCATGCCGTTGAATCGGGGTCGATGTCATTCCGTCTGGCCGCTGTTTCACGGGCCACGCTTTCCGTTCTGCGGTTGGGATGCGGAGAATTTGCATGAGCGATCGGGAAAAGGGGGAATGTATTTTTTTGAAACGAGCCCGATCTGGTGAACGGGACGGATAGAGTAAAAAGCTGCAAATCCAACAGCACCCCGACCTCCGAAGGCCACTTAGCCGATGCATGAAACATCCAGAAGGCGTCAACCCGTGATGTGGGCCGTAATGGCCGGGTAGACCGTATCGCGCCATGTCGCTCCGTGGAACAGGGCAAAGTGCCCGCAATCCGGGACGATCAGGCTCTGACGGTTCCGGTCGGGTACTTCGGGGCAAAGGGCGTGCGCGGCGCTGGTCTGTCCCGGTGCGGCCACTGCGTCAGACGCGCCTTCGACCGTCAGCAGGGTGGTGCGATGGATCGCGTCCGGCTGAATGCACCGCCCCTCGAAGTGCAGCGTACCGCACGCAATTTGCCGTGACAGGAACACCCGGTCGATATTTTCGGCATAGTGCCGGGCATCCAGATCCATCACCGAGGTGTAAAGATCGCGGAACGGAAAATGCCGGGGATCGGCCCCGTCATCGACACGCATTTTCCGGGCCAGTTCGGACCCGGCGTCCTGGGCGGCAGAGAGATATTTCTGAAGCGCCGCAAGCTGGGTTTCGGCGGAATAAACCATGCGCCGGTGCCCCGCATGGGACCGCCCGACATGCGAAATCGGGACGGTTCGATACCAGAGCAAGGGCCGTTCCCGGATGGTCTCGACCACCGGCGTGGGATTGGCCAGCGGATCGACCGGTGCGGCGATCAGAACCAGCGCCGCCGGTTCCGATCCGGGCAGCTGCGCGGCAAGATACGCGGTGGCGGCCAACGCGGGCACGCCGCCTTGACACAGCGCTATCACACGGACAGGCGGGCCGATTTGCAGGATCGCGTCGGCGATGGCGCGGATATTGCTGTCGAAACCGAACCGCCCGTATCCTACGGCCACATGGCGCACATTGCACCAGTCGAGCACCGCAACCGGCCTGTCCGCCAGAAGGCTCAGGACCATATCGCGCAGGATGATCGGAAAGTGCCCCGAGAGCGGCGGCACCACAAGCACCGGCGCCGCATCCCGGTCGTGCTCCGCCACATCGAACCGGCGCAGGGCGTAAAAGGGGGTTCGGCGCAAGACCCGTTCGGTCACAACGCGCCTCTTCCCTGCGGTTTTCACGGAACGAATTGCGAAAGCCCGGAATGCGGGCTGTTGCGCCCCCTGAAAAAGCGGGGCAGCCGGGATTTCAGTGTTGCTGGACATAGAGGCCCGGTGCCTCGCAAAGCGGTGAAAAACCGGCCTTGGGGGCGCCCATGCCGGGCGGTGCCGTTTCTTCGCCCTTGCCCTTGTGGCGCAACCAGTCGGTCCAGACAGGCCACCACGAGCCGGAGGTTGGCGCGTAGCGGGTGTGCCAGCTGTCGGGATCGACATATTGTGCACCGGGTGGCCGGTGGCCAAGGCGGTATTCCCGGTGTTTCTTGCCCGGTGCGCTGAGAATGCCGCCATTGTGGCCGCCGCTGACCAGGGCGAATGTCAGGACGTTGTCGGTGAACAGCGCCGTCTTGTAGACCGAACGCCACGGTGCGATGTGATCCTCCTCGGTGGCCAGCACGAAGAGTGGTGCCGAGATATCCTTGAGCGCGATGACACGGCCCTCGACGGCGAACCGCCCGGCTGTCAGGCGGTTTTCCAGAAACAGCGACCGCAGGTATTGCGAATGCATCCGGTAGGGCATGCGCGTGGCGTCCTTGCTCCATGCGCCGATGTCGAATTCCTGTTCTTCCTCGCCCATGAAATACCGGCGGACAAGGCGCGACCACACCAGATCGCGTGCGCGCAGCACTCGGAACGTTCCCGCCATTTGCCGTTGGTCGAGATAGCCTTGGGCCCACATCAGATCCTCGAGATAGGCGATCTGGGCATCGTCGATGAACAACATCAGTTCGCCCGCCTCGGAAAAATCGGTCTGCGCCGCCAGCAGCGTGATGGAGGCAAAACGATCGTCTCCGTCACGGGCCATGGCTGCCGCCGCGATGCTCAGGATCGTCCCGCCAAGGCAGTATCCGCAGGCATGGATTTTCTCGTCCGGGCAGATCCGCTCTACCGCGTCCAGCGCCGCAAGCACGCCGTCGCGACGATAATCGTCCAGCGACAGCTCGCGTTCCTCGGCGCCGGGGTTCAGCCACGAGATGCAGAATACCGTGAACCCCTGTCCAACCAGATAGCGGATCAGCGAGTTTTCGGGGCTGAGGTCGAGAATATAATACTTCATGATCCAGGCGGGTACGATCAGGACCGGTTCCGCCTGAACAGCCCCGGTGGCCGGTGCGTACTGGATCAGTTCGAGGATATGGTTGCGAAACACCACCTTGCCCGGCGTGCAGGCCACGTCACGGCCCGGCACGAAATCCTCGGACGGGTCTTCGCACTGCATGCTGCATTCGCTGAGCCAGTCATTGGCAAGATTCATCACCCCATTCACAAGGTTCTGCCCGCCGGTTTCCATAGTACGGCGTTGGACCTCGGGGTTGAACCAGAGCATGTTGGACGGCGACATGGCATCAAGCGTCTGGCGTGCCATGAAGGAAACCCGTTCGGCGTTGCGCTGGTACATGCCACGCTGAGGCTGGGTGGCGGCGGCCCACCAGTCTTCGGCGGCAAGGAAGTTCTGCTTGAAAACCCGCGCCAGCGGCGCGGTCCAGCCCTCGTCGTCGAACCGGTGGTCGCCGGGTGCGGGGCGAAATCCCGCGTCTGTATCCCACGCCCCTTTGAACGCCTGCCATTGGTTGTCCCAGAACCGTTCGGCCAATTCGGTCTGCCGTCCCGGCGCGCGGCTCAGGGCGAGGGCCCAATCTTGCCATGCAGAGGCGGCGGCATAGGGCGAAACGCCCATGGTCATCCGCGCCTGGACCGAGGCAAGGGTGCGGTCGAGCGTGTCATGAAACCCGTCCCGTGCAGAGGAGGAAGGGGTCTCGGAGAGCGCCGCCGGAGCCATAGGCACTGGCAGCGTATTCTGGTCGCTCTTGAGCGGCGTGTCGGACATTGCGTGCCTTTCTTTATCCTTGTCGGCGCTATCCGGGTGGGACGCCGGCATGTCGGACGGTGCAGGCGCAGGAATATCGTATTGGTCCGCGCCTGATTATGCTGCCACGGGAAAGATGGGCTGTCATTGTTTTCGATCAAGCTTTTCGTGTTCTGGGGTCTACCCGGCCATCCCTTGCCCAAGATATCGCCATCGGTCCGATTGTTGTTCCTTCGGCCCGCCAGGCGCCGATGCGGTGGCTGAATTTCAGGCACGTCCACTTGTGCGGCGTTGCCGCAACTCTCAGTTGTTGACACCCTGTGTCGGAGGTGTGATGCAATGAACCTGCTTGTGCCGTCACAAGCTGTCGGTCGGTGCTGTCCAAGAAAATGCCATGCAAAATATGAACATGAGACTGCTGCTGTCGGTTCTGTCGTTGATCGTTGTGGCCGCCGGGTACTTCACCTGGAGCAGCGCTCAGGCTCCCGATCTGCCCGAGGGATTGGCCTCGGGGAACGGACGGATCGAGGCGACCGAGATAGATATTGCCGCGCTTACCGGGGGACGTATCGCTGACATCACCGCCGTCGAGGGCGATTTCGTGAAGACGGGTGATGTGCTCGTACAAATGGATGTGGTTCAGCTAAACGCCCAGAAACGCCAGGCCGAAGCGCAATTGCGCCGTGCCGAAATCGGGGTGCAGACCGCCCAATCGCTTGTGGCGCAGGCCAAGGCGCAGGAACGCGCCGCCGTCGCGGCCATCGACCAGGCACAAGCCGTCGCGAAAGCCGCCGCACAGCGGCTGGCCCGGTCCGAGCGGCTGGTCGAATCGAATACCGTTTCACAACAGACCCTTGATGACGATTTCGCCAGTGACCGGCAGGCAAAGGCGGGGCTGGCCTCGGCCGAAGCCTCGCACGCCGCGGCGCTGGCGGGTGTCACCTCCGCGCAGGCGCAGGTCGTGGATGCCGAGGCCGCTGTCGAAGCGGCAAAGGCTTCGATCGACGTGATCACCGCATCCATTGATGACGCCACGCTGACATCGCCGCGCGACGGGCGTGTCCAGTACCTTGTCGCTCAAGAAGGCGAGATCGTCGCCTCGGGCGGGCGCATCCTGAATCTGGTCGATCTGGGGGATGTCTATATGACGATCTTCCTTCCGACATCTCAGGTGGGCCGCGTTCAGGTCGGGTCCGAAGTGCGGCTGGTGATGGACGCCGCGCCAGACTACGTGATTCCGGCGACGGTTTCATATGTCGCGGATGTGGCGCAATTCACGCCGAAAACGGTGGAAACCGCAGATGAACGTGAAAAGCTGATGTTCCGCGTCCGCGCCCGGATCGACCCCGATCTGCTGGCCCGGTATATCGAGTATGTGAAAACCGGGTTGCCGGGCATGGCGTATGTCCGGCTTGACCCGCAGGTCGAATGGCCTGCCTTCCTCGACAACATCGTGAAATGACCGACGAGTCGGCCCTGCCTGTCGCAGAGGTGTCGGAACTGACGCTTCGCTATGGCAAGGTGACGGCGCTCGACGATGTTTCTCTGACAATCCCCGCCGGGTGCATGGTCGGGCTGATCGGGCCGGACGGCGTGGGGAAGTCGAGCTTCCTGTCGCTGCTGGCCGGTGCGCGGAAAATTCAGGACGGTGCGGTGTGGGTGTTGGACGGCGATATGCGCAACTCCGGCCATCGCAGCCGGGTCTGCCCGCGTATCGCCTATATGCCGCAGGGGTTGGGCAAGAACCTGTATTCCACGCTTTCGGTCGGTGAGAACCTCGATTTCTTCGGTCGCCTCTTCGGCCATGGCACGGCCGAGCGCGAAAGGCGCATTGCCGATCTTCTGGCGGCCACCGGCATGTCGCCATTTCGCAACCGTCCGGCGGCCAAGCTTTCGGGGGGCATGAAACAGAAGCTCGGTCTCTGTTGTGCGCTGATCCACGATCCCGATCTTCTGATACTCGATGAACCGACCACGGGTGTCGATCCGCTGTCGCGTCGTCAGTTCTGGGATCTGATCGACCGTATCCGCGCCGACCGGCCGGGGATGAGCGTGATCACGGCCACCGCATATATGGAAGAGGCCGCGCGGTTCGACTGGCTGGTGGCGATGAACGCCGGGCAGGTTCTGGCGACGGGCACGCCCGAGGATCTGCTGGCCCGCACCGGGGCGGAGACTCTTGACGATGCTTTCATTGCGCTGCTCCCCGCCGAACAACGGGGGGACGATCTCGCGGTGAAGATACCTCCGCGCAGTGCAGTGCAGGCGGAGTTCGCCATCGAGGCCGAGAGCCTGACAAAGCGCTTCGGAGATTTTGTCGCGGTCGACAAGGTCAGCTTTCGGATTCCGAAGGGCGAGATATTCGGTTTCCTCGGTTCGAACGGCTGCGGCAAGACAACGACGATGAAAATGCTCACCGGCCTTCTGGAGCCCACCGAAGGCCGCGCCAGGCTTTTCGGACACGAGGTTGACGCACGTGACATGGAAACGCGTCATCGCGTGGGTTTCATGTCTCAGGCATTCTCGTTGTATTCCGAACTGACGGTTCGGCAGAATCTGGAACTGCACGCACGTCTTTTCGACATGGAGGAAGCAAGAATTCCCGCCCGTGTCGAGGAGATGATCGAACGCTTCGATCTGGGCGAGGTGGTGCGCAATTTGCCTGGCGCGCTGCCCATCGGCATTCGTCAACGGTTGTCGCTGGCGGTTGCGATGATCCACGGCCCCGAGATTCTTATCCTCGACGAGCCGACCTCGGGGGTCGATCCGGTGGCGCGCAACGACTTCTGGCGTATCCTGATGGATCTTTCGCGCCGGGACGAAGTGACGATCTTCGTTTCGACCCATTTCATGAACGAAGCTGAATGGTGCGACCGTATCAGCCTGATGCATGCCGGCAAGGTGCTGATCAGCGATACGGCCGAGGCGATTGCGAAATCGAAGGACAGCGCGACACTGGAAGGCGCGTTTATCGCCTATCTGGAAGACGCCATCGGCCAGGAAGCGACAGCGCCCGAAGCCACGGTATCCGCCGTGGCAAAGTCCGCTCCGGAACCGCACAAGACGGCAAGCGCGTTCAGTTCGCGCCGCTTGCTGAGTTATTCGCTACTGGAAAGTTTACAGCTTCGGCGCGATCCGATCCGACTGTCCATGGCGCTGATCGGTAGCCTGCTGTTGATGGCCGTTATCGGTCTTGGCATCAATATGGATGTCGAGGATCTGACGTTTGCCGTGCTCGATCGTGACCAGACCGCGACAAGCCGCGACTATATTCTGGATATCGCAGGCTCGCGTTATTTCAACGAACGGCCCCCTCTGTCAGGCTACGCGGAGATGGACGCGCGAATGCGCTCGTCCGAACTCGGGCTCGCTATCGAGATTCCCCCCGGTTTTGCCGCAGACATCGCGCGTGGCCGCGATATCGAGATCGGGGCCTGGTTTGACGGTGCAAATCCGACCCGCGCCAATACGGTGCAGGGCTATATCCAGGGCATGCATGCGGACTGGATCGCACGCAAGACGCGCGAACTGTACGGCGATGCGGCCCTTGCCGGAAATTTCGAGCTGCTGACCCGGTTCCGGTACAACCCGGATGTGCGAAGCATCGTTGCCATGGTCCCGGCGGTCATTCCGCTGCTTTTGTTGATGATTCCGGCCATTCTGACCACACTGTCGGTCGCCCGCGAGAAAGAACTGGGATCGATCATCAATTTCTATGTCACGCCGGTGACGCGCCTTGAATTCCTGCTTGGCAAGCAACTGCCCTATATCGCACTCGCGATGCTGAACTTTGCGCTGATGATGGGCATGGCGGTAACTGTCTTCGGCGTGCCATTCTCTGGCAGTCTTGTGGGCTTCATATTGTCGTCGCTGGTCTATGTCATCGCGACAACGGGTCTTGGTCTTCTGGTTTCGGTCTTCATCACCAGCCAGGTGGCCGCGCTGTTCGCGACGGTCATGCTGACGATGATTCCGGCGGTTCAGTATTCGGGCCTGATTGACCCGGTTTCATCGTTGCAGGGGTTTGGCCGGATGCTGGGCGAGATCTATCCGACATCCTGGTTCGTGACGTCCGCCCGTGGCGCCTTTTCCAAGGCGTTCGGTTTTGCGGAACAGGTCGAACCGATACTGGCCATAGCGGCCTCGATTCCCGTCATCCTCGGATTGGCCACGGTTTTCCTTAAGAAACAGGCGAGGTAGGGACATGAACCTCAAGAACGTCTGGAACCTCGGAGTAAAGGAACTGCGCGGGTTGTGGCGTGACTGGATCATGCTCGCCCTGATCGTGTATTCCTTCAGCTTGTCGATCTATACGTCTTCGACTGCCATGCCAGAGGCCTTGAACAAGGCTGCGATCGCCATCGTGGACGAAGACCGGTCGCAACTTTCGTCGCGCATCGCGTTGGCCTTTTATCCGCCGTGGTTTCTCGAGCCGCGGATGATCACCACGAATGAGATGGATGATCGCATGGATGCGGGGCTCGATACTTTTGCGCTGAACATACCGCCGGAGTTCGAACGCGACGTGCTGGCGGGCAAAACCCCGGCCATTCAGCTGAACGTCGATGCAACGCGGATGAGCCAAGCGTTTACCGGCAGTGGGTACATCCAGCAGATCGTTTCCGGCGAGGTGTCGGAGTATGTTGCGGGTCACCGCGCGGAAACCGAGCTGCCTGTCGGGCTGGCGCTCAGGGCGCGGTACAATCCATCGCTGGATCCGGCATGGTTCGGTGCGATCAACAGTGTGATCGAGTCAATCACGATGCTGTCGCTGGTGCTCACCGGTGCCGCGTTGATCCGTGAAAAAGAGCATGGCACCGTCGAGCACCTGCTGGTCATGCCGGTGACTGCGGCCGAGATCGTGTTGTCCAAGATCTGGTCCATGGGGCTGGTGGTTCTGCTGGGGTCCTCCTTTGCGCTGATCGTGGTGGTGCAGGGCCTTCTCGAGGTGCCGGTGCAGGGGTCTGTGCCGTTGTTTCTTGTCGGCGTGGTGCTGATGGTGTTCGCCATGACCGCGCTTGGCATCTTCATGGCGACCGTTGCCGGAAGCATGCCGCAATTCGCTCTGCTGATGATGCTGGTGCTGCTGCCGTTACAGGTGCTTTCGGGAGGGATGACCCCGCGCGAGTCGATGCCGGACTTCATTCAGATCATCATGCTCGCCGCCCCGAACACGCATTTTATCACCCTGTCTCAGGGGGTTCTGTTCAGGGGGGCGGGGCTTGAAACGGTCTGGCCGCAATTGCTTGCCCTCGTTGGTATCGGATCGGTCCTGTTCTGGCTGGCCCTGAAACGGTTCCGCGAATTTATGAAATGAACGGCATGCCCCAAGAGGCCCGCCATCCTGATTGCCTGCGCAGGTCCGGAAACTGCGGTGCATGAGGGCTATCGAACCCATTGCGCGAATCTGCCGTGGATCGGCGGATGCCGGTTTGGTCAGGTACCGCTTCCCCTAGGCAAAACAGTCACTTCCCGGTTGCTGCGAATTGCAGAATGAAGTGTATCGTACTCAATTCGGGTGAATTGAACGGTGAGGCGCGAATGATAGAGAATGTCGGGACGGACCCGCTGGTTTGCCGGTGGGAGGTGGATGGTCTTTGCCTTTCGGGGCTGGCATGGGGGCCGAGGGACGGCACTCCGGTTCTGATGCTGCATGGCTGGATGGACCATGCCGACAGTTTTCGGGAACTGGCTCCGTTGCTCACCGGTTGCCACGTTGTCGCGCTCGATCTGAGCGGCCAGGGGTTGAGTTCCCACCGGTCGCCCCACGCGACCTATAATATCTGGGACGACCTCCCGCAGATTGCCGGTATTCTGGTTCAGCTCGGATGGACGGATTGCGTGCTGGTCGGTCATTCCCGAGGAGCCAATATTTCGGCCCTGTTCGCGGCGGCTCAGCCCGAAAAGGTCCGCGCGTTCGTTGCGCTGGATTCTCTGGTGCCGGAGCCGACGGAGGAAACCGTCGTGGCCACCTTGCGTGCCTTCATCGAGGATACCAACAAGCAAAAGGCCCGTGCCCGCAGGACGTTCGAAACCAGGGCGGATTACATTGATCGCCGGTGCGCGCAGGGCAATTCCCGGCAGGTTTCCGAGGCGCTTGCGGATCGCGCTCTGGAAGAGGGGCCTGAAGGATTTCACATGCGGGGGGATGCGCGCCTGTTCGCAAGTTCCGCCGTCAAGCTGACGCAAGGGGATGTCGAGGCCGTGCTGAGGTCGATCCGGTGTCCCGTGCTCAATATCTGGGCCAGGGACGGGATCAAGAGCAAGCGGCCCAAGGCCCTTGACCTGATCCGTCTTGGAGCGGATTTGATCGGGGATTATGAAATGATGGAGTTTCCCGGAGACCATCATTTACATCTCGATCCGACTGTCGCTAAAGAAATCGCGCCTGCCATCCTGGATTTTCTCGACCGGCATGGCGCTCGATGATCCTGTTGTTTTCGCTTCAAATCTGAACGACGCTCGGGCGGAGCGCGGTGTTTTCCTGATCCCGGATCGGCCTGCGGGCAATGGCGAGCGAACCGGGCTTTCCCGATTTCAAGGCGGCTGAGCAACCATGATCGACAAGCTGGAAATGTTCATCGCCGTCGCCAAGGAGGGCCATTTCGGTCGTGCCGCGACCAGTCTTGGAATTACCCAGCCAACGCTTTCGACCGGGATCAAGCATCTCGAGGTGCAACTGGGTGTTCAGCTGATCTTTCGCGGCTCGCGTTTCGGGGGGCTAACCGCGCTTATCTGAGCGCGCAAGATCGTCGGGGACACGCGGCAGCTTCGGGAGGAGATGCGATTCAAGCGTCATGGCCTGTCCGGCCAGTAGCGGATTGCCGTCATTCCCACCGCTCTGACATGGGCGGCGAAGCTGTCGAGCCGGTTCAGCGATGCCCATCCGAATGTGCGTTTCACCATCCTGTCGCGGACCTCGGTGGAGATTCTGTCGATGCTGGACAATCTCGATGTGGATGCGGGGATTTCGTATCTCGATAACCAACCCATGGGACGCGTGAGCACGGAGCCGCTCTATGAGGAACGCTACATGCTTGTCTGCACTGAAGGATCTTCGTTCGCGGGGCGCAGTACGGTCGGGTGGAACGAACTGGTCGGGCAGAAGCTCTGCCTGCTGACGCCGGATATGCAGAACCGGCGTATTATCAACAAGAATTTCGCCGCGGCAGGGGTCATGCCCGAGGCCCGGATCGAATCGAATTCTACGGTCGTCGTGGTGGCGAATGTGGAGGCGGGGGACTGGCTGACGATCCTGCCCGAGGACATGGCCAATTTTCTGGCGGCGGGGAAACGATTGAAACTCGTTCCTCTTTCCGGTGCGGAGAGCACGCATACCGTGGGGCTTGTCGCCCCGTATCGGGATCGGCACACGCCTGTTCTGGGGGCGCTTTTGCGTGAGGCCAGGCGGTTGTCAGCTGTCAACTGATAGATATTCTCTATCGACTGACGGAATAACGATATTGATTTCGTAATACAAGAGATGGTTGTTTCTGGCCGACACACTCACGAGGCCAGCCAATGCACCCATCCGCGCCAGCGCCCACAGATGAAGACCTTCGCGACCTGATCGACGACCATGCCGGGCTTGAGGGACCGCTCTTGCCGGTCAGCCACTTGCGGCCCTGCGCCGGGCCGCGATTGCGCGGCGTATCGCCTATGTTCCGCAGGCCCATGCACCGCCTTTCCCGTTCGAGGCGCTCGATGTCGTGCTGATGGGGCGTACGGCACGGCTGGGTGTGTTCGGCCAGCCCGGCAAGGCCGACCGCGCTGCTGCTTATGGCGCGATGGAACGGCTTGGAATCGCTGGTCTGGCGGAGCGCGACTACTCCCGCCTGTCCGGGGGGCAACGACAGCTTGTCCTGATTGCACGCGCCTTGGCGCAGCAGACGCCGCTGATCGTCATGGACGAACCCACCGCCAGCCTCGACTTCGGCAATCAGGCGCAGGTGCTGGCCCAGATCGTCGCCATCGCGGGGGCCGCCGCGACAGAAGAGCGAAGCGTGATCCTGTCTACCCACGACCCCGATCAGGCCTTTGCGCTCAACGCGCGGGTGATGCTGATGAAGGACGGCCAGTTCCACGCCGAAGGGCAAGCCGAACATGCCCTGACCGATGAGACACTGAGTGCTGTCTACGGTTTGCCAGTCGCGGTGGAGAAAACCGAAAGCGGGCGGAATGTCTGCGTCCCGTCGATCACAGCGCGGTCTGTAGCGGTGAGTGCGTCGGGTATATCAGGGTAGAAACGGGATAGCTGGCAAGAACTAAACAGGTAGACGGCTGTAAAGTCCGGCATTTCAAATGCTGTGGGAACGATATGAAAAAGCCGGGCTCCTGAGAGCCCGGCCAGTTCGTTTCATTCGTCGGAAGGGTTAGCCCTCCCAGGTCTCCATTGCCTCGAAATCGGCAGCGGAGTAGTTCGTCGAGGCATGCAGCGTGCCGGTTTCGCCATCGCGGCTCAGCGATACTTCCTCGAAGGCCACGGCAACCGGTTTTGCACCGATGCCGAGGAAGCCGCCGACGTCGATCACCACATCGGTGATTTCGCCGCTGTCTCCGACGACAAGCTCGGAAATGTCGCCGACGTCCTCACCCGACGGGTCGTGGACGGCCAGGCCTTCCAGTTCCTCGGCAGTCAGGGCCTGACGCTCGTCTGCGCCCAGGTCACCGCCGCCACCCATCGGATCCTCGGTTTCCGGGGCTTGCACCGTGGTGTCGCCGGTATCGGTCGTAGGAGCCTCGGTCGTGGTGTCGACACCGGTTTCGGGGGCTTCCATCGTGCCGGTATCGGTCCCGTTTGCAGGTGCTTCCATGGCGGGTTGGTTTGCCGGGTCTTCTTCGGTGCTCTGCGTTTGAGCAAGAACCGGAGACGCGGCCAGCGCGACAATTGCCGTCGTAGCAAGAATGCGTTTCATGATCAGTCTCCTTGATGTCTGGTCGATCAGCGCCGCAGTGTTGCGACGTCGTGTTCTACCAACCCTCAGAGGCCGGGAAGGTTTCTGCAACAAGCAAAAAAATAACGGAAAAATTTGCGGAACCTTTATGGTGTCCCTGGCGTTGATCCCGCGCGGGTCCGGGCATGGAGTCGCTATGGTGCGGTACCATGCGGGGCCCGATTAAAACCCGGAAATGGAGGGGAAATAATAATGTTGGAAATCAGTGGACTTGGTGGACTTATTCTTCTTGTGCTCGATATTTGGGCCATCATTTCGGTGGTCGGTTCGGGCGCTTCGATCGGCCGCAAGGTACTGTGGGTGCTTGTCATTCTGCTGTTACCGTTGCTGGGCTTCATTATCTGGCTGATCGCCGGTCCGCGCGCGGCTAGGGCCTGATCGACACGCGATCACGGGGCGCGGTGAAAAAAATGCGATCCGGATGGAACAATCCCTGCATGTTGGCGTTGAGCCGGTGACGCCAGCGTTACTTGCCTACGCTGCCCCGTCCCGAACCCGCGCATTCCCCAAGTGCATACGGGTTCGTTTGCACCCCACCTGTCCCTCGGGTGCCTGCCCCCGCCTGAAAAATGGCGGGGGCTTTTTTCAGGCGCATGTATCCGATCCGCAAAATGAATCTGCCCGGACCCATGCGCGCCATGGTTCGGGTGGTTGAAGGGTTTGCCGATATTCTGATTTTGCGAAGATTCTGCCGGGCCGAGTTGGCCTGGAGGTTTCAGGCCTCGTCTTCATCATCCTCGAAAATGTCGAGCATCACCATCGCGATGACCAGAACGGGGATGGCGATAATTCCGCCGATCGGCCCCCACAGCCAGAGCCATATGACCAGTGAAATGAAGATCAGCAGCGGGTTGACCGCGATGCGCTTGCCCAGAAATGTCGGGGTGACGAATTGCGCTTCGAGCATGTTCAGGCCCAGAAAGATCGCCGGAGGCAGCAGCACCATCAGCCCGTTGAACGTGACCAGTCCCGCGATGAGCAGCCCTGCCGTGACCATCATCGGCCCCATGTAGAGTATGAAATTCGCCAGCGCGGCGACCACGCCCCAGACGAAAGCGCCGGGCAGACCGATCAGCGCCATGGCGCCGCCCAAGGCCGCGCCCAGCCCGGCATTGATCACCGAGATCGTCAGGAAATAGCGCGATACCAGACGTTCGGCACTGGTAAAGCGCTGCTGGATGATCACGGTGTCGGCAGAACTGCCGATCCAGTTCGACAACCACGCGTAAATCCTTTTGCGCGTGAGCAGGAAGAAAAACAGGACGCCGACGAAAATCAGTATCTGGCTGATGACCAGCGGCGCCAGGAACAATGCGGCGGTGACGCTGGGAAGGGCGGGATCGGCGTTTTCGCCCTCGGCTTCGGGCTTGGAGCCGAGCGCTTCTTTGACCTCCTGGTTCATCTCGTTCAGGCTTTGGAACAGCCCGCGGAATTCCTGAATCAGCGTACGCAATTCCCATTTGATGCGCGGCAGTTCTTCGGCGACGCGCCATACGACGGGTTCGGCCAGGAAAATCAACATGGCAATGATCAGCCCGCCAAAGACCACCACCAGTGCCGCCACGATGCCATGCGGCAGGCCCGTACGTTCAAGCATGTCGGTGACTGGCGCCAGAATGACCCCGGTGACAAGGCCCAGAACCATCGGCGCAAGAATATCCGTTGCCGTCCAGAGTACGGCAAAGCCGAGCGTGACGATAACCATGATCGCTGCACCACGCAGCACGGGATCGGGGGGTAAAGATGACCTTTGCATGTAACGCAAACGCGGTAAGTCGCTCAAATGTTCCCCGGTCGCTGGTTTATGTTCAGCGGTCTGGATCGCGGGCGGCGCGACCCGCGCGCATGCCGGTGGCAAAACCCTCGGCGATCTGGACGAGAGGGTCTTTCGGTTGCGCAGGCTCGGGCGGGTGTGTCGCGCCCGGATGCCGCCCCAGGACCATGAAACAAGCCCCCAGTATCAGGTAGAGCGCGCCGATGGCCGCGCATGCGACGATCGCGCCCTGAAGGACAGCGATCATGAGCCACAGCGCCACCGACAACAGTGCCAGCCCCGTCGTTCCGAAAACGATGCCCATCATGGTAAATGTCGCCGAACGCGCCGCCCGGCGCGCCCGGTCTTCGACCTCGTGCAACATGCCCGGCATGGGTTATTTCCGCCCGGTCATGAAACCCAGCAGGAATCCCACGCCCACGGCGATCCCGACCGCGGCGGCAGGCTGTGCGCGCACCGCGTCGGTGGCTTGTTGGCCCATGTCCTCGGCGTGGTGCCGGGCCGCGCGCAACTGGCGCTCGCCCTCGTCACGCAGATCGGCGGCCTTGCGCCGCGCACCGTCAATCGCCGCATCCCCCGATGAACGACCCAAATCGTAGAGCGTTTCGGAAATCGTCGCGATGTCGGCCCGAAGCGTCGAAATCTGTTCGGAGAGTTGTTCGATGTCGTTCTGCGGTGAGTTGCTCTTGGCTTGTGCCATGGCGATGTCCTTTCCTTCGGTTGCGCTTTTCGGTCAACGCGCGGAACCCCGAGAGGTTCCACCCGGAAGTGGTAAATCCGCCACAGCGGCGGGGACGGTCCATTTATTGAGGATTTTATGGAACCTGACGGAGGGTCTGGCCGTTTCATACCCATCGCAAACGGAGTGTTTAAAAGCGGAAGGAGAAAACAAATGCTTTACTGGGCACTGCTCTTTTTCATCGTTGCACTTGTCGCCGGGGTGTTCGGATTTGGTGGTATCGCGTCGGCTTCGGCCGGGATTGCGCAAATCCTTTTCGTGATATTCCTTATCCTTTTTGTCATCGCGTTGGCCGCACGGGCCCTGCGGGGCCGGTCGCCCTGATCGGTACGGTCGCACAAGGCGTCAAGACGACAGAAATAAAGCCCTGCACGTATGGCAACGTGCAGGGCTTTTCAGTGTTTAGATAAGGGATCTCCGGGGGGAAATCACCTCAGCTTTGTAATGTCTCCGTACTGGTGAAGAACATCGCTTGGCTGACCGCCGATTGCACCTGTTCCTCGGTATAGGGCTTGGTGATCAGAAACGCGGGTTCGGGCCGCTCGCCGGTCAACAATCGTTCGGGGAACGCCGTGATGAACACCACTGGCAGGTCGCCCATCTCCTTGAGAATATGGTTCACCGCGTCGATCCCCGAGGATTTGTCGGCCAGTTGAATATCGGCCAGGATCATGTCCGGTGGGATGCGCCGCGCCAGATTTACCGCCTCATCGCGGGTGCGCGCCACGCCGGTGACTTCGTGATCCATGCCCTCGACAATTGCACGAATGTCCATGGCGATGATGGCTTCATCTTCGATCACCATAATGCGTCCACGGATGGATTGCGCCATTTCCTTGCGGGCGATGGCGATAAGTTCCTGGGCCTCGGCAGGCGAAACGCCGACGATGCCGGCGATATCGTCGATGGGGAATCCTTCGATGCTGTGCAAAAGCAGCGCTTCGCGGGTGTTATGGGTGAGCCCGGCAAGATGCATCTGCGCCCGTGCCTCGGGTGAACCGGTGCCGCCGGTTTCCTGCACCGGCGATCCCGATGACACCCAGATCCGGTTGAACGCCTTGAACAGAGCCACCTTTGGCGTGAGGCCGCTCTGAAAGACACCCTGATCCTCGAGCAAGGCTTCGAGCGTGGCTGCGGCATAATGATCGCCGCTTTGCTGACTGCCGGTCAAAGCGCGCGCATAGCGCCGCAGATAGGGCAGATGTTCCGCGATTTCCGCTGACAGGTCGCGCGCGCTGGATGTTTCTGTCATGTCCGTCCTCGAAAAAATTTCCTTTGTAGGGAACTAAACGCCGTTCGACGTGTTAGGTTCCAAGGTTGAGGTGCAAAAAATGCATCAGTCCGGGCTGAACCGTTGGAACAGAATAGCATGGTGCGACACAGCAGGAACTCGAAATTGAAGCAGCAGATCGACGACAATCTAAGGCGCGTCTACGATGATGCCGCGCGCGAACCGGTCCCCGAGCGGTTTACGAAATTGCTGGAGCAATTGCGCCAGCAGGAACAAAAGCCCTGTGCACCAGACAGCGATACGTCACCGGAGGATGACGACCAGTGACCGATAGCGCCGACCCCCGAGAAGAGCTGATCGAGCATCTTCCCGCCATGCGGGCCTTTGCCATGAGTCTGACGCGCAATTCCGCTGCGGCCGACGATCTGGTGCAGGACACGATCGTCAAGGCCTGGGGGAAATTCGATCACTTTCAAACGGGCACCAACCTGCGGGCCTGGTTGTTCACCATTTTGCGCAACACTTACTATTCGCTCTACCGCAAGCGTCGGCGCGAGGTCGAGGATCCCGATGGGGAAATGGCTGGTGCGATCTCGGAAAAGCCTGCGCATGACGGTCATCTCGTGATGAACGATTTTCGAGAGGCTTTTGCGCAACTGACCGATGAACAGCGCGAAGTGTTGATCCTTGTCGGCGCCGAGGGCTTTTCCTACGAGGACGCCGCCGAGATGTGCGGCTGTGCTGTCGGCACCATCAAAAGCCGCACCAACCGCGCCCGCAAGCGGCTGGCCGAACTCATGCATCTGGATGAGGATGACAGCCTTGACATGACGGATGCCGCAACGCTTGCGGTGGTGCAGGGAAATCCGGCTGCATGAGCGAGACCCCGCGCCGTGCGCTTAAACCAGGCCTAGCCGTTCAACTGGTGCTGGTGCTCAGCATCGCGATCCTGCCACTGGGCCTGATATCCGTCTACCAGACGCTCAAGGTACTGGAAGAGCGCCGTGCGCTTTCCGAAACCGCACTTCTCGAACAGACGCAACAGGCGGTGGCCGCCAGCCGCGAGGTGATTGGCTCTGCCGTCAGCTCGGCCGAGGCGCTGGCCATTACCGTCGCTGCCTTTCGCTCGGATATCCGCGCTTGTGAGGCGGTGATGGGGCGTATTGTCGAAGAGTCGCCTCTTTATATGTTTGCGGGGTTTGTGAATCGTGACCTGCAACTGGTCTGCTCGTCGCGCGGGGAACAGCGCGATCTGGGCGATCTGGACGTGATCCGCGCCGAACTGGACAGCGCCCAGACCGAAATCCAGATGCAACCGCTTGCTTTTCTGGGTGGGGCGGCCTCGGTCAATGTCATGGTGCCGGTTTTCGACAATGGCACTTTTTTGGGAAAGGTTCTGATCGCCGTACCGATCAGCGCGCTCAATACATCGTTGTCGGGCCGTGCCCCGGACGTGGATCTGGTGCTGTTCCAGTCGCGAGGCGAAATCATCGCCACCCAGGATTTCACGGATGATCGCCGTTCGGTTCTGCCTCGTAATGTCGGCCTTGAAACACTGGCCCTGCGCGCACGTCACACATTTCGCGACAGCAACCGCGAAGGGCTGGAGCGCGATTTTGCCGTGGTGCCCATCGTCGATGGCCGGGTCTTCGCCCTCGGAAGCTGGGCCCCGCGCAGCCGCAGCCTTGTCCTGCCCGGCTATGAAGAGGCCTTTGCGCTGTATTTTCCGATCATCATGTGGGTGATCGCCATTGGTGTGGCCTATGTCGGGGTTCACC
This sequence comes from Roseovarius sp. PS-C2, assembly GCF_018862045.1. Lineage (NCBI taxonomy): Bacteria > Pseudomonadati > Pseudomonadota > Alphaproteobacteria > Rhodobacterales > Roseobacteraceae > Roseovarius > Roseovarius sp. PS-C2. Next base: position 53,068 of record NZ_JAHKSQ010000009.1, on the reverse strand, counting down.
GCCTGGTGATCCGTCATGTGCGCCGCCTGCGGTCGTGGATGCGGCTGTATTCGGCAGGGCGGGCCGATCTGGATCAGGCCCGGCTCGATAACGCGCCCGAGGAACTGGAAGTCGTGGCCGAGGCGTTCCGCGCCATGACTCGCAATCTCACCGAACAGGACCGCCGCCGCGAAGAGGACCTGCAGGAAAAAACCGTACTCCTGCGCGAGGTTCATCACCGCGTAAAGAACAACCTGCAACTGATTGCCAGCATCATGAACATGCAGATCCGCGCTACCGGAAGCAACGAGGCCAAGCGCCTGCTGCGCCGTGTGCAGGACAGGGTGATGGCGCTTTCGACGATCCACCGCTATCTTTATCTGGCGCGTAAATTGTCGATGCTGCGCGCCGACAAATTGTTGAGCGAGATCATCCAGCAATTGGTGATTGTCGGGACGCTGGACGAAAGCGGCCATCAGATCAAGGTGGCGACCGAGTTCGACGCGATCGAGATCGACCCCGATCAGTCTGTGCCGCTGTCGCTTCTGGCGGCCGAGGCGGGCATGAACGCGGTGAAATACAGCGGTGTCATCAAGGGTGGCGAGGCCTGGATCAACATTGCGCTGAAAAAGATCGAAGGCGACGCGGTGTGCCTGAGTGTGGTGAATTCGCGCGCGCCTGTCGAAAGCGGCACCACTGGCGATGTGCAGGATGGTTTGCTTGACGGTTCCGGGCTTGGTTCGCGATTGATCGAATCCTTCGTCATGCAATTGAACGGCACGCTCGAGGTGAACGATTTGCCCGACCGCTATGAACTTCATGTCACCTTTCCCCGTGTCTGGCATGATCGGGACGACGAGGAAGAAACGATTTCTGACGAGGTTACGACCTGACCGCATTTTCGGGGTGGGAAGGGGGAACCTTGGCAGGGGCGCTGCGTTAACAGAACATAACCAACATTGGAGAGGTTCAGATGATACGCAAACGCATTTCCCTTCTGTCGCTGATCGCCTTGGCCGCAGTAACCGCGTGTGAAACCGTCAAGGGTGCAGGGCAGGACATCGAGAACGCAGGTGAGGCCGTCAGCGAAGCGGCGGAAGACGCCGAGGAATAACAACACGCCATGCTGGCCCCGCTTGCCGGGGCCGGCTGACATCAGGCCAAGGCGACGATCCCGCCCACTGCAGCCGCCGCGACAAGCATACCGGCGAGAGCCAGCAGACCGTCACCCGCAAACATGCCGGCAGCCAGGATCACGATCACCGCTCCCAGTATGGATGACGTGAAAGGCACAAGTTCCAGCAGCGGAATGATCAGCCCGAGCGTGAAACACAATCCTTGCGGCAGGATTGAAAAGGGGGGTGTGACCAGCCCGGTCAGACGTTGCCGCGTGATACAGTCAAGCCAGCGGGCAGGCAGGCGAAACCAGTGTATGATCCTTTGCACCCGTGTGCTGCTCAGGCTTGTGCGCCGCATCCAGCCCGGCAGCCATAGTGTCGGGCGGCGCAGCATCATCTGTGCCGACACTGCGGCAATCAGTATCCCGCACACCGACGTGAATCCGGGGACGCCGCTCAGGGGTGACACCAACGCCAGCGCCGGAAGCATCAGGAGCGGTGTGTACCCCGCATGCCCGATTGCATCCACCACATCGCCAAGGCGCGTCCGGTCCGCACTCAGGGTGGTTTCGATCTTGTCGACGACCGCTCTTGTCCCGCTTTGCGGAGGGGTCTTCGTCTTTGTTTCGATCTCCATGTCAGACCAACCCCGTTATCGTCCTCCGGTTCCCGAACGCGTGTTGGACAAACGGCCATATCACCATCTGCTGATGCAGGAATACCCGCTAAGCGGCTGGGCCGAGTACATTCTATTATATTGATAAAAAACAAATAATCTGCCTTCTCACCTGTTTTGTCTGTGCCTTTCGGGAACCAAAGGCGGCAGCGGGCGTTGGTGCCTCACAGGCGGAAGGGCCGGGCACTATGCCCAATCGGCGCTTCCGTGAAGTACAAAAAAGGAGACCGTCATGAAACGTCTTTTGAGCACCACATTTTGCGCAGGTTTGGCCCTTACCGCCGTCGCTGCCCCGCTCGCCGCCGAAGAAAAAACCCTGTCCGATGTCGAGGTCAAAACGGACCTGAGCGCCTTTGAGAACAGCAATGCGCTCGAGTTCTGGCCGACCCTGTCGGAAGATATCGGCGAGGCGATTGCCTCGGAACTTACGATTGACGACCAGTCCGGGGAGCCGCGCATCGTGGTCGCGATCAACAAGGTCGCGATCAATGGTGAAACCACCCTGCCGGATACGGGTGAGTTCAACCAGCTCGAGGGCACCATCACCACGTTCCCCGCCAAAGGCGCGGCCAATACCGAAACGGGCGATTCCTCGTCGGCCACGGGCAGTTATGCGCTCAAGGTCAGCGCAACCTCGGGTGAAGTCGATGTTCCCGAGAACTGGATCGTCATTCCGCCCTCGCAGGGTGATTTCTATGAAGCCCTGACCAATGCTTACGCAATGGAAGTCGTGGAGCGGATCGAAGACTGACAAGAACGGTATTTCGGCTCATCATGGCCCGCCGCGCCCCTCCCGCGCGGCGGGTTTTCTTTTTGGGGCGAATGATCCTGTATTGAGTGATACTGAATTTGAAAACAGGGACGTTCAGCGGCACGATCCCGTTTGAACACGCTATTCTCCATACTTCTTGAGTCCGGTGTCCGAGCTTTGTTTTTGCTGGTCGTGCAGGGGACAGAAGCCCAAGGATTTTAGATGCGACAATCAAAGGACTTGTTCAGATGACACCGGCGGCGAAGATCCTCGGGTTCCGATCTTGGCACAGCAATTGCGGTTTCGTCCTGAGATGAACCGTTACTTCTCGTCAGAGAGGTCGACATTGGAGGAGATTTAGAAGATGCAACAAGAAACAGTTGGTCAAACTGTCGATCAACGGCAAAGCCCGAGGGCGGTGCCTGACGAGCCATTGGTCGTATTCGAGGGCGTTTCCAAGTCCTTTGGCAAGTTGCAGGCCGTCCGTGACATTTCACTGTCGGTCCATGAGGGCGAATTCCTGACGCTCGTCGGTCCCTCGGGATGCGGGAAGTCTACGTTGCTGAACATGACCGCGGGCCTGTTTCCCCCGACGGAAGGGTCGGTAACCTATCGCGGTACGCCGGTAGAGCCGTACAATCACAGGGTCGGCTACATGACCCAAAGCGATCACCTGCTGCACTGGCGGACGGTGGCCAAGAACATCGCCGTTCCACTGGAAATCGCCAAGATGTCGCGTGGTGAAATCAAGGACAGGGTCGATGAGCTTCTGGAGCTTGTCGGGTTGGCGGGCTTTGGAGAAAACTATCCCAACCAGTTGTCGGGCGGTATGCGCAAGCGCTGTGCCCTGGCGCGGTTGCTGGCCTACGATCCCGAGACTTTGCTGTTCGACGAACCGTTCGCGGCGCTGGATGCGCAGTTGCGTCTGCGAATGCAGATGGAAATCCGCCGGATTGTCGCTCAACTGAACAAGACTGTCCTGTTCGTGACACACGATCTGGATGAGGCTGTCGCGCTGGCGGACCGTTGTGTCGTCTTTTCGGGCCGTCCCGGCACGATTAGCGAGGTTCTGGATATCCCGCTGCCGGCGGAACGCGACCTGTTCAGCATCAGACACAACCAGAAATACGCCGAACTGACTGCCCGTCTTTGGGATGAAATGGCGCCGGCGAACGAAGAAGGGGAGAACTGAGTTATGAAGATGATACTTGCAAGGCTGGGTATTCTGGCCGTTTTCCTGCTGTTTTGGGAGTTTGCCTCGGGACGGTTGATTCAAAAATACCTCGTCAGTTCTCCGTCGGACATCGCGGTCACGTTCTGGAACTGGCTGCTCGATGGCCGGATTCTGTTCCATGCGGGAATTACCGCGTTTGAAGCGGTCGCGGGCTTTCTGCTGGGCGCGTTCGTGGGCATGTCGATCGGCCTGGTGCTGGGGAGGGCGGAAAAGCTGGCCGAACTGCTGAACCCCTTCATCATGGCGTTCTACAGTATTCCCAAGATCGCCCTGGCGCCGTTGTTCATCATCTGGTTCGGGATCGGGATCGAGATGAAGATCCTGTTGACTGCGACCATCGTGTTTTTCCTTGTGTTCCTGAACACTTACACAGGGGTGCGTAGCGTAAGCCCCGAGTTGGTCAACATCATGCGCCTCATGGGCGCGAACGAGCGAGACGTGATGCGCAAGGTGGTGTTGCCCTCCGCCATCGTCTGGGTCTTTACCGGTTTGCGCCTGTCGGTGCCTTACGCGATGATCGGCGCAATCGTCGGCGAGATGATCGCGGCCAATCGCGGCCTTGGTTACCTGTTGTCCCACGCATCGAGCCAGTTCAACACGGCGGGTGTCTTTGCGGCGCTGGTCGCGATCATCACCATGTCGGTCCTGTTGAACATGGCGGTCAGTTTTCTGGCGCGGGTGGCGATGCCGTGGGAAAAAGCCCAGGAGGGGCGCGAGATCTCGATCTAGGCCGGTTATCCCGGTTGCGCTTGTGGGGCATGTCGCGTGATGTCGCGACATGCCCCATAGTGTTGGCGCTGAGATGTAAATTGGCACGCAAATTGCGTAGCTTTCCAGACGAGAACGGGATCCGCCCTCCGCATGATGCCGCATCCAGGAGGGGCGCCAAGGGCGCGCGATCCCATGTTGTGGCACCAGATATCAACAGGACCGGACGGTTTCGGACCTGATCCGGCGGAGGAGACGCAAATGAGTTTCAAGGAAATCACCTACGAAGAAGACGGTCCGATCGGGATCATCACGCTGAACCGCCCTGATGACGGCAACATGTTCACCGAGACCATGTGCCACGAGATCCGCGATTGCATCGAGGGTATCCGGCGTGAAACCCGGACGCGCGTTGTTGTTCTGACAGGTGCGGGTGATCGGTTTTTCTGCATCGGTGGCCGCAAGGACGGGATGGAAGACTCCAAGCTTTATGCCGGGGTTTTGCCGACGCTGGAAATGTATGAAGCCATCGACAAGCTCCAGAAGCCGGTGATCGCCAGCGTGAACGGTTTCGCCGTGGGCGGCGGTAACGTCTTGCAGATGGTTTGCGATGTCACGATTGCCAAGGAAAGCGCGGTGTTCCGTCAGGTCGGCCCGATGATGGGGTCGTTCGATGCCGGGTATGGCACATGGTATCTCGAGGATCTCGTGGGCAAGAAGCGGGCCAAGGACATCTGGTTTACCAATCCCAAGATCAAGGCGGACGAAGCACAGCGCATCGGGCTGATCAATCGTGTCGTGCCTGATGACCAGCTGAAAGAAAAGACAAAGGAATACGCTCTGGAGATCGCCGAGCGCGGCGCGTTCGCGCTGGCCTCGGTCAAGGGGGCATTCAATGCCCGTCACGGTGGCGTGGGCGGGCTGTCGCGCGTTACCCACGATCTTTTGCTCAGCCAGTACCTTGGTACTGAGGAGCAGAAGGAACTGAACGCGAGCTTCGGCGAACGCCGCAAGCCGGACCCGTCGAAGATCGGTGGCTGAGGGGAATGCGATGAGACCGATTCTGACGTTGCACGATCCCGCTTCGGCCCAAGCCTATTATCAGGCGGGTCACTGGCAGACGGATACGTTTTATAGTCTGGTGGCAGATCACGCCGCACAGCGCCCCGATGCGCCAGCGCTGCGGGATGGCAGGCAGATGCTTGACTGGCGCAGCCTCAAGGCGCGGGTCGACGCGCTGGCCGACAACATGGCCGATCGCGGACTTGTGGCCGGTGACCGCATGTCAATCTGGTTGTCGGACAAGGCCGAAGCGATCATCGCCTTTCTGGCCTGTTCGCGTGAAGGCATTGCCTGCAACCCGTCGCTGCACCGCACCTATACCTGCGCCGAGATCGTGGATCTGCTGACCGAATTGCAAAGCAAGGCGTTGTTGACCGAACCGGGCTGGGGCGCGGATCGCGACAGTCAGGATTTCGACGCGATGCTGGCGGAGTTGCCGTTTCTGAAAAAGGTCTACAAGGCCGACGATCTGCCCAAGCACATCACACGGGTTGACTACGCCTCGCATTCGAACCCCGACAGCGTGGCCTATCTGGCCTTTACCTCGGGCACCACGGGCAAGCCCAAATGCGTCATGCATTCCTGCAACACGCTGCTGGCGAATGCCCGCGATCTTGTCAATGACTGGGCGCTGGACGAACAGGCCGTGATCCTGACGCTCAGCCCGCTGTCGCATCATATCGCCTGGGTGGCGGCGGCGCAGTGGCTGGTCTGCGGCGGGCAGTTCGTTACCGGTGATGCGCCCGCAGGCATGGATCGTTTCGAGTGGATCGTCGAGAGTGGGGCAACCTATGTGCTGGGCGTTCCGACACATGCCATGGATATCCTTGCCGCGCAGAAAAAGACGGGGGCAGGGCGCATCGGGCAGGTTCAGACTTTCTATATGGCCGGGGCACCGATACCCGAGGTCGTAGCGCGTGGTTTCCTGGATCAAGGGATTGCCCCGCAGAATGTCTATGGAATGACCGAATGTTCGTCGCACCAGTACACCCATCCGGGCGATTCCATCGAAGTGTTGATGCAGACATGCGGCCGGGGCGGTCCGGCGTACGATACCCGGATATGGGACCCCGAAAACCCTGACCGGGAATTGCCGCGCGGGCAGTCCGGTGAAATCGGCGGGCGTGGCGCCGCAATGATGCTGGGCTATTACGCCAATCAGATGGCGACCGAGAGAACGTTCAATCAGCACGGTTATCTCTTGTCCGGCGATCTGGGGTCGTTCGACCGGCACGGCAATCTGCGGGTCGAGGGCCGGATCAAGGATCTGATCATTCGCGGTGGTCATAATATCTATCCCTCGCAGATCGAAGCCTGTGTGCTGACGCATCCGCGCGTCGAAAAGGCGGCGGCCTTCGGCATTGCCGATGACCGGCTGGGCGAGAAAGTGTGCCTTGCGGTGATTGGTGATCTGACCGCCGAAGAAACCCTGGCGCATCTGGCGCGAGAGGGGTTGTCCAAATTCGACATGCCCGAATGGTTCATTGCGGTCGAGGATTTGCCCCTGACCGCCAGTGGCAAGGTGCTCAAGCGGGAGCTGACCCAGATGGTGCAGCGCGAGGAGCTGTGCCCCGAGGCCATTCGCTACAAGGAGAAGACGTGATGACCGTAGAACTGGAACGGACCGGCGATTGCGCCGTGTTGCGCCTGAACCGTCCCGAGGCGCTGAATGCGCTGAGTTTCGACATTATCCGCGACATCGGGGCCGCCTTTGACGAGGTGGCGGCCATGCAGGGCGTGCGCGCCCTGCTGATCACCGGCGCGGGCGAGAAATCGTTCTGTGCCGGGGCCGATATCAAGGAATTGCGCAACCGCCCGCTGATGGACCAGTTGCGCGGTGCCGAACTGGGTCAGTCGGTCTTTGCCAAACTGGATACGCTGCCGGTGCCGTCCGTGGCGCTTGTGAACGGCTATGCCTTTGGCGGCGGTGCCGAACTGGCGATGGCCTGTACCTTCCGGCTGGCCTCGGCCAATGCGATTTTTGGTTTGCCGGAAATCAAACTGGGGCTGATCCCCGGCTATGGCGGTACGCAACGCCTGCCGCGTCTCGTCGGTGAGGGCAGGGCGCTTGAGATCATCATGACCGGGCGCAACGTCAAGGCCGACGAAGCCGAGCGCATCGGTCTGGTCAACGCGGTGGTCGAGGGCGATCTGATGGAGGCCGGGCTGGACTTTGCCGGACGTTTCACGCGGTACAGCCTTCCGGCCTTGGGCTTCGCCCGCAGCGCCGTGCAGAGGGCCACCGACCTGCCGCTGGCAGAGGGGTTGCGTGTCGAGGCCGATCTTTCGACGCTCGCCTATCGCACCGAGGATGCCGAAGAGGGCATGGCCGCCTTCGAAGGGAAACGCAAACCGGAGTTCAAGGATGGCTAAAGCGCAAATCGTCGTAACCGGCGCGTCCAAGGGGATCGGCGCGTCCATCGCCGCCGAGTTGGAAAATCGTGGCTACTCTGTCGTGTGTTTGTCGCGCTCGGGCAGCGGCCCGGTGGGCCATCAGATCGCTTGTGACATGACCGATGAAGGCGCGGTCAAAGCGGCCTTCGCCGAGATCGCCGCGCGCGGGCCAGTCACCGGGCTGGTGAACAATGCGGGTGTGCATATCGGTGGCCCGATTTCCGGGCTGACGGTTGAGAGTTTCGACAAGACCATCGCGCTCAATACCACTGCCGTCATGGTGGCGGCCCGCGAGATTTATCCGCATCTGTGCACAAATGGGGGCGGGACCATCGTCAATATCGGCTCGTTCTTCGACAAGCTGGGCGTGCCCGACAATCTTGCCTATTGCGCCTCCAAGGCGGCGGTTGCCGCGATGACGCGCTGCATGGCGGTGGAATGGGCGGGCGATGGCATTCGCGTCATGAACGTGGCACCGGGCTATATCGAAACCGACCTCAATCGTGATTTCCTCGCCCGCGAGAAGGTCAAGGCATGGATGGCGCAGCGCATTCCGACCGGTGCGCCGGGTCAGCCCGAAGACGTTGCCCGGCTGGTAGCCGCCATATTCAGCGAACAGATCGGCTTTCTGACCGGCGAAACCATCTACATCGACGGTGGACAAGGGATGAATCACTGATGAATATGTATGAACGCGTCCTCCAGTCGCGCAAATGGGACGACGACGAACAAGCGATCCTCGATCAGGTGCAGCGGATGACCGACGAAGTCATTGCGCCGAATGCCGAACATATCGACGCCACTGGCGAATTCCCCTGGAAGAATGTCGAGGCGATCAATTCGCTCGGTCTGAACGCGGTTTTCGTTCCCGAAGAATATGGCGGGATGCCGATGCGCTTCCGGCTTTATCTCGAGATCGTGTCGATCATCTCCGAGGCCTGCGCCTCGACCGGGATCATCTATGCCACGAATTACCACGGCATGAAGCCGCTGATCGAATACGGCAACGACGAACAGCGTGCGCGGCTGCTTCCATGTATTGCCGAGGGCGGGCTGGGTGCGCTTGCAATCACCGAACCCACCGCCGGATCGGATGCCACCGGCATGAAAACATCCTTCACGCCGGACGGGGACGATATCGTTCTGAAGGGCAACAAGATTTTCATTTCCAACGGCGACGTGGCCGACCGTTATCTGGTGTTCGGCAAGTGGTCGGAGATCGAAGACCCGAAGAAAGCGATTTCAGCCCTGATCCTCGAAAAGGGTGCAGAAGGGTTCAGCGTCATCTCGAAAGAAAAGAAGATGGGGCATAACGGTTCGTCCACCTGCGCGCTGGCCTTTGACAATGTGCGCGTGCCGCGGGCCAATCTGCTTTGCGAACCAGGCGATGGGCTGAAAATCCTGCTCGGGTCGCTCAACCGGTCGCGCCCGTCGGTCGCCGCCCATGCGCTCGGGATTGCGCGCGCGGCCTTCAAGGACATGGTGGCCTATGGCAACGAACGCGTGCAGGGCGGCAAGAAGGTTCTTGAATTCCAGGGCAACCAGTTCACGCTGGCCGACCTCGCGGGCGAGTTGTTGATGGTCGAGAAATGGCTCGATTACGTGGCCGATTTGGTCGATAGCGGCGAGTCCGATTTCGGCATGGAGGCCTCTCTCGCCAAGCTGCGCGCCTCTGATCTGGCGATGAAGATGACCACCGAATGCGTGCAGTTCCACGGTGGCTATGGCTATTGCCGTGACTACCGTGCGGAACGGCTGATGCGCGATGCCAAGATCACCCAGATCTGGGAAGGGACCAACCAGGTTCACCGCCAACTTATCGGACGGAGTTTTATTCAAAAATGACGCATATCAGAAAAGTCGCCATCTGCGGGGCAGGGGGCACAATGGGTGCCGGCATAGCAATCGTCGCGGCGCGTGGCGGATACGAGACCTTGTGTTTCGACATGTCGGACGAGGCGCTGAAGCGCCAGCGCGGGAGCGCTGAAAAGTTCTTTGGCAAATCGGTCGAGAAAGGCCGGATGAGTCAGGACGATGCCGATGCCACGCTGGCCCGGATGACCGACACCACCGATCTGAACGATCTGGCCGAGTGCGACCTGATCATCGAAGCGATTTTCGAGGATCTCGACGTCAAGAAGGAGTTGTTCGGCAAGTTGAACGGCATCTGCAAGGACGAGACGATTTTTGCCTCCAACACCTCGACGCTGTCGATCACCGAGATTGCCGGCGGCTCGGGCCGGGACGATCGTGTCGTGGGTATGCATTTCTGCCTGCCTGCGCAGGTGATGAAGCTGATCGAGATGTCGCGTGGCATCAACACCTCGGACGAGACGTTCCAGACCGCCTGGGCCTGGACAGAGGCTTGCAAACAGATCCCTGTGGAAACTCAGGACAAACCGGGCTTTATCCTCAACGCGCTTCTGGTGCCGTTCAACAACGATGTGATCCGCGCGATCGAGGCCGGGCTTTGCACGCCCGAGGATATCGACCTCGCGATCAAGTCGGGACTGGGCTATAAAATGGGCCCCTGCACGCTGCTTGACCTGATCGGGCTCGATACGCAGGTGCGTTTGGGCGAGGCGTTCTATCCGATCACGCTGGACAAGCGCGCCTCCGTTCCGCCGCTGTGCCGCCGTATGGTTGCGGCGGGCAAGCTCGGCAACAAATCGGGGCAGGGGTTGTTGACCGGCCTGACCTTGGAAAAGGCCAGCGAGGCGCCCGGTTTCACCGTGGTGAGCACGAACGAGAGCCGCTCATTCCCTGAAGGTATGGACGGAGGGATCGCGAATGGCGATGTCACGATCCATCTGGGTGGCGGATATGTCGAAGACACCTCGAAAACGGCTGTTCTGGTTGAACTCGACACCGAATGCCTTGGCGTTCATACGGGCGAGGACATGGGCCGTGAAGGCTCGAACGCGATGGGTTTCGCCCGCTATCGGAACGGCAACGATGCGCCCTCGAACCTGATAGAACTGGTGCGACAGCCCAATACCACGCCCGAGGCGCTGGCCGCAGCGCGAGCGGTATTCGAAGTGGCGGGCTTTGACGTGGTCGTCTGCGCCGATCAGCCGGGCCGGATCGTGGATCGGCTGGTTCGTCCCAAATACAATGACGCGCTGCGCTTCCTTGACGAAGGGCTTGCCACCGCCGAGGACATGGACAAGACCTGCTGCATGGGGCTGGGGTATCCCGACGGCCCGATCGAGCGCGTGACCCGTGGCGGGCTCGCGCGGCATTACGATGTGTCAGCGGCCATTCAGGCGGCGACTGGGAACATCGCTTATCACCCGGCGCGGCGGGCTTATGTGGCCAAACAACGCGAGGGCGCGGCGTAACGCCAAACTTGCCTTCCAGCTCGCATATTTGGCGTGCTGGCGCACACGCGGCGGTTCCGTCGTCTGGCGCATTCGCCGATGCGATGATCGAATTGCGGGCGATGCGCGCAGAAGGCAAGATGGTGCTCAGAGTCGCGTCACAAGCGGCTGTGCAGGGCGGATCGGCCCAACAATGGTTCGTCCGGGCGCAGCATGGTGGCGTCCCTCCTGGATAAGAGGAGCCGCGCATGGAACTGCGCCATATCAGGTATTTCGTGGCCGCCGCAGAGCAGTTGCATTTCGGTCGGGCGGCCGACGTGCTGTCGGTGACGCGGCCCGCCGTATCGCAGACCATCGCCGATCTCGAAACCGAGCTTGGCGTCAAGCTGTTTGAACGCGTAGCGCAGAAAGTCGCGCTGACCACGGCGGGCGAGACCTTTCTGAAACATGGGCGGACCATTATGGAGGATGTCTCAAAGGCGGTGCAGATGACGAAGCGGGTGGGCGAGGGCAAGCTGGGCCTGCTGACCATCGGATACGGGTCGCTCGGTCTGCGCCATCCGCTTTTCCGTGAGGCGATCAAGCAGATGGGGGTGCGTTATCCCGATACGGACCTGACGTTGACGGAAACTCCCAGCACCACGCAGATGGAAGAGGTGCGATCCGGCAAGATCGACGCCGGTTTCGTTTATGTGGCGCAGGATTCACCGGACAGCACCATGCCGATCCCGCATTCGGATGCGATCGGGGAACTCAATTCCATGGTGCTCGAAGAAGGCGGGATCGGTATCGCCCTGCCACGAGACCACCCTTTGGCGAGAAACGACGGGCTTGATCTCGCGGATTTCGAGCGCGAGGGGTTCATTGTCGTCGGGCCTTCGATGGCCAATGCCTATTTTCCGTTTCGCCCGCGGATCGTGCAGCAGGTTTCCAACATAAACACGCAGATCAACCTGATTTCGGTAGGGATGGGCGTGGGGCTGGTGGTGGTCTCGCCCAGCCTCATCTATCCCGACGATATCCATGTCATGCCGCTGAGAAACATCAATTATCACAGCCAGTTCAGGCTGATCTGGCAACGCGGATCGCAAGATCCGCTTTTGCAGAACTTCGTGGCCACCGTCAGGGAATTGTCGGCGGATCGCTGACATCACGAGGCAGGAACAGAAGCAGGCTTCATCTTGAGACATGCGCGAAAAACAAGCCGGACGATCCCGTTTATGGCCGAACCCGTTCCTGAATACGGGCTGGCTCAGGTCTGCGCCGAAGGCGTGCAGCGTATCGTCGCCGATAATCCGGGCATCATGACCTATCACGGAACGAACACCTATCTGGTCGAAGCCGAAGGTGGAACGATTGTCATTGATCCGGGCCCGGACCTGCCAGCGCATGTCGATGCCATCATGGCAGCAACCGGTGGGCGCATCAGTGCGATTCTGGTCAGTCATGGGCATGGCGATCATGTCGGGGCGGCCAATGCGTTGCGGGCGGCCTCGGATGCGCCGATCCATGCCTCGCCCCTGCCGCCTGTGGGGTCTGTCGTCAATGCCGATATCTTGCTAGAGAATGGAGGCCGCATCGGCGATCTTGTAGCTGTGGCCTCGCCCGGCCATACACGGGACCATTTCTGTTTCCTGCGACCGTCCGACGGGATTTTCTTCAGCGGGGATCACATCATGACATGGTCCAGCAGCATCGTGTCACCCACCCAAGGCAATATGGCGGATTACATGCAAAGCCTTCGGGAAACGATAGCGCGGGACGATCAGGTTCTGCTTCCGGCGCATGGGCCGGTCATGCAGGGCCCGAGGACCTATTGCGCGGCATTGCTCGATCTGCGCATCCGGCGCGAAAACGCCATTCTGGAGGCATTGGCAAGCGGCCCCAAGGATCTCGTCGGGCTGGTTCAGCGGATTTATCCGCACCAGACCCACGAAAAATCCATCTGGGCCGCCGGACAGAACCTTATGGCGCATATGGAAAAGCTGCTGTCCGACGGTCGTGTCGTTACTGATGAAGACGATGCGTGGCGGTTGGTGGCGTGACCGGCTGCTTTGCGTTCAGGCATTGACGCAGAGCGCGTCGACCAGTTCTCCGACGTGCTGAAGGTCCTCGAGCCGCCAGATCGTGTCGGCCACCTGTGCGGCATTGTCGCCCAGGCTTGCAGGCCAGAGCGTGTTCAGCTTGCGCATCAGGGCGTCGTCGCTCATCGGGTTCTCGGAATGTCCGGTGGGCTGGATGGTTTCGGCATGGATCATCGCCCCGTCCATTGTCTCGACCGTGATCTTCGATCTGGCTTCCTTGGGATATTGCGCCGAGAATGCCTCGGACGGTTTTACCTCGATCTTCTTGAGAAAGGCGAGCAGGCCACTGTCCGAAAGGCGTTCGGCACGATAATCGTCGGCCCGAAGATTGCCGGTGCTCAGGACAGTGCCGACCACGAAGGGAATGCTGTGATCTGCGGTTTCGCGGTTGGGGGGCGCCCATCGGCTTGGATCGTTTCCCATCATGCGAAAGGCCGTGTCATAGGTTTCGACCGTGACCGCCCGGATGTCTTCGGGGGCTGCCTTGCCGGCCAGTGACATGGCCGCGTCGACAGCGGACTGACCATGATAGCAGACCGGATAGGCCTTCAGATGTGTATTGAGCAACCGCTGCGGCGCATCGCCTGCTTGTGCGAAGTCGAAAGCGCCGACGATGTCCTTGAACCCGGTCGGTCCGTCGAAAACCCCGCTCGGCCCGGTCAGGCCGGTGGCGGCCAGTTCCGCGGCAAAGGCACCGTTGCGCGCCCCGTTCGGACCTGCCAGTGCCTTCCAATCCGACAGCGCGCCCTGTCGCACATTGTAAAGACTGACATTCGCAGTCAACGCCAGCGCCAGGGCATGGCCCGTTGGTTCGGCATCGAGGTTCAGAATGCGGCTTGCCCCTGCCGCCGCGCCCAGGGCGGCACCGGTGGACTGATCGACGGCGGATTTCTGAAAGGCCACCGCATCACAGAGCCCGCCAAAGACCTCATATGCGGCCACAATGGCGGCAATCAGTGTTTTACCGCTCGCTCCCGTCGCCTCGGCCAGGGCGACAAGGGCGGGGATCATATCGCTGGGATGACCTGCTGCCTTGCTGAGGATCGTATCGCTGAGGTCGAGATAGCGCACCATCGTGCCATTCGCCAAACCTGCCAGATCGGTGGTGCTGGGTGCGCCGGTGAACCAAACACGCGCCGGGGCCGTCGCACGCTGCCGGTCTGCGAATTCACGCATCTTCGCGGAAAGCGGATAGTCGAAGGCACCGGCGGCACAAGCGACGCTGTCGAGCAGGCGGCGCTTGGTCTCGTGTATGACGGTTTCCGACAGGGTGTCGAAACGGATGGCTGCGACACGTTCAGCAAGGTCGCGTGTGGTCTGATCCATAAGACGATCCTTTGCGGATTTCAGGTAAGCAGGCGCATGATTTCGGTTGCGTCTTCGGCGTTTTCGAGATCGCGGATCAGGGTGACGGCGCGGTCAACGCGATCTGCCGGAACCGGGTTGATCGAGAAGGATACCGCCTCGCGGAACTTCTGCTCGATATAGGTCCAGTCCATCGGTGCCTCGGATTCGCCGGGCACGTTATCCCCGATCTGCTCGAAGGTTTGGCCGTCATTCGTGGTGACGGTGATCCGCCCGAAGGGCAGGCGGGCCGCCCAGTTGCCAGAGGGGTCTGACTCGGCGGTGATCTTTTCCGCAACGGCCAGCACCTCGGGGTTGGTCAGGGCTTCTTCGGTGAAATCGGCCAGCCCGACCGTGCCGCGAACCGCCGCCACCGCGACGCAGTAGGGAATGCTGAACTTGGCGTCGACGGGCACCTTGGGTGCGCGCCGGTCTTCGATAGGGGTGCACAGCCGTTCCTGAAAATCGCCAACATGCACGACGATCTTTTCGATATCATTCGGCGTCAGGTTCCGCTCGGCCATCAGCCGGGCCGTCGCATGGATATAGGAATGGGTCAGCCCGCAAGAGGGCCATGCCTTGAACTGGACGGCGTGGCCGGTGAAATCCTGCCCCAGCCCGGCAAGCATACCGTCGCGGTCATAAACCCCGTCCAGATAGGTCTGGAAAAATCCCGCGGGCCCTTCCAGCATGCTGCCTGGCCCGACGATATCCCGTTCGGCCATCAACGCGGCAAGAGTGGCCTGCTTGGATACGAACCCCGCATACATGCCACGCAGCTCGCTTCCGGTGCCATAGGCCAGTTCCATCGTCCCTGACGCCTGATTGCCGGCGATGCCAAGGGCGCTGACCGTCTGCGCATGGTTCAGCCCCATCACCCGCGCCGCAGCGGCTGCTGCGGAAAAGACCCCTACGATGGTTGTCAGGTGCCAGTCCTGTTTCCATGTCACGTTCCGGCGGATGCGCAGGAACATGTCGTGGCCGATGGCGGTGGCGGCGATCATCTCTTTGCCGGACAGGGTGCCGCGACGCTCTGCCAGCGCAAAGGTCGCCGGTACGATCGAACTGCTGGGATGGTGCCCCTCGGGTGCGTGATCGTCGAAATCCAGACAATGCGCCATGGCGCCATTCACGAAGGCCGCGTTGAGCGCCGGAACCTTGCCGCCGAACCCGAGGATCGAGGCCTCTTCCCGACCGCCCATTTCGAGGGTCAGATCGGTAATGGCCCTGACCTTGGGTGTCAGCGAACTGGCCGCGATCATGACGCCGAGCGTATCCATGATGCTTTGTTTGGCGCGGTCGCGGGACGCTTCGTCGATATCGTCGAAACGCGTGCCGACAGTGACCCGCGCGAAATCCTCGGCGATGTCCTGATGGGCTTCGGGGGCCGGTGTCTTCGGTTGCAAGGTGGTGCTCATGGGGGTTCCTCAGGCTTGTCGGCGTTTATACAGCATTTTGACTTCCATTTGCTGTACGGTTTCGCCCTTCTGGTTCTTGAACTCCCGCTTCATTTCGACCACGCCCTTGTCGGGTTTGCTGGTTTCGTTCTTGGCCGTCACCGTCAGTTCCGCATGGATTGTGTCGCCGTGGAAAACGGGTTTAAGCATCCGCCAGCCGTTGATTTCCAGCAGCGCAATCAATGTGCCGTCATTAATCCCCGCAGCGTATTGCAACCCGCCGACGATGGAATAGACCAGCGGACCGTGGGCGATGGGCTCGCCGAACTGGGTTTCCTTGCAGTATTCCCAGTTGGTGTGAACCTCATTGAAATCGCCGGTCAGGCAGGCGAAATTCACGATGTCGGTCGAGGTGACGGTGCGCTTGGGCGTATGGATCACCTCACCAACTTCGAAATCTTCCCAGTATTTGCCTCGGACAGGTGCGTTCATAACGGTTTCCTCGTGTTTGTTTTGTGTCTCGGGGCGGTCGCGGCGCGGGTCGTGTGGATCATGGCCGTGACCGATGGCGCATCAGACCAGTTCGAACTGCGGCAGGATCTCGCCGTCCTCGTCGGGTTGGAAGGTGACCTTCACCTTGTCGCCGACCGCAACATCGAGGGCGTTGTCGCCCACAAGGTTCGTCAGCATCCGCGGGCCTTCTTCGACGGCAATGGCGGCCACGACGTAGGGCACCTTGTCGCGAAAATCCGGCAGGGGCGCCCGGCGAACGATGGTGAAACTTTCGACCTCGCCGCGACCGGCGCTTTGCGTCCAGTCGAGCTCGGCCTTCCAGCAGCTTTCGCAATGGTGGCGCGGCGGAAACTGGACATGGCCACAGTCACGGCATTTCTGGAACACCAGCCGCCCTTCCTTTGCTGCTTGCCAGTATTCAAGAGAGTCGCCGTTGGCGTAGCGGAATTGATCGCTCATTTGTGGTTCTCCTGCAAAGTCGGCGCCATGCGAAAGCGCGCGTAATCCGGTACTCGAAGGCGCAAATCTCATGCCAATTGTTCAATTGCTTGCCGTTGGCCTCAACAAAGTTTCAGCCCGGCCCGCATTTCCCTGCGGCGCTGTGCCGAAGACGGGATGCGCAGCATGTCGCGGTATTTCGCGACCGTGCGCCGGGCAATCTCGATACCCTCGTCGCGCAGGGCCGAAACGATGGTGTCGTCTGACATCACCGTCTTGGGTGTCTCTGTCTCGATCAACTGGCGAATTTTCTGACGCACGGTTTCGGCAGATTGCTCTTCGCTGCCTGCCGTAGCGTTGATGGAGTTCGAAAAGAAATATTTGAGTTCGAACATTCCATGCGCTGTCAACATATGCCTGTGTGCGATGGCGCGGCAGACCGTCGATTGATGGACGCCAACCGCGTCTGCGACATCCTTGAGCCCGAGCGGCCGCAGGTGTTCGGGGCCGTGTTGCAGAAACTGTTCCTGGCGTTTCGCGATCTCGGTCGCAACTTTGAGGACAGTCTGAGCACGTTGGTCGAGATTCCTGACAAGCCAGTTCGCGTTGCTCATACAGTCCACGACAAACCGTTTGTCTTCGGCATTGCGGGCCTTCCCCGAGATTTCTGCATAATATTGCCGATCGACAAGCACGCGGGGCAACAGATCGGTGTTGAGTTCGACATGTATGCTTCCATCGGTATCGCGATCTACGACGACGTCCGGCAGGGCGGGAAGCGTTGGCTCGGTATCAAACTGACGGCCCGGTTTCGGATCGAGCGAACGGATGTCCCTGGCCATGCCGACCACGTCTTCCGGGCTGGTGCCGATGGTTCTTGAAAGTTTGGTAATCTCGAACCGCGCCAGCATGTCGAGATTGTCGAGCAACTTGTCCATCGCCCAAGTCATCATGCCCCGCTCATCGAGTTGCAGGCGGAGGCATTCCGCCAGATCACGAGCGCCTACACCCGCCGGATCGAACCCTTGCACGATATTGAGAACGTTTTCGACCTGGCTTTCATCGGCTCCGATGATGTCGGACAGAACCGCAAGGTTCATTCGCAGGTATCCGTCTTCGTCGATATGTTCGACCACGTCCGCCGCGATTGCACGCTCCGTCAGGTCCCGGAAACTCAGGGCAACCTGTTGAAGTAGATGCTCGCGCAGGGTGACGCTTGCACTGCAGGTTGCCTCGACAAGGTCAACCCAGTCTTCGGTGCGGCGCGGGCTATGCTGACGGCCCTGCCGCTGTACCGGCAGTTGGGGAGTGGTGGACGCGATTTTTGCATTTGAGCGATGCATCTCGCAGGGATTGTCGCCCGGAGCATTGGGTGTGTCCGTGGGCAGGCTTGGCAAAGTGACCTCGATCAACGGATTTCGATCGGCCTGATCTTCGAGATAGGACGCCAGTTCCGAATGACTGTACTGAAGGATGCTCAGTGACTGGATCGCTTGCGCCGAGATTTGTTGGCTCTGCCGCTGCTGAAGTCCGATATTTCGTTGAATTAACATAACAGGCCTCCCCTCCTGTTTTTGTCGCTCGTGGGGCCTTGCGGGCGTTCTCCGAGGGCTGCAAAGCCCCGCAGTCCGGCCTCATCGGGGCCAGACGCTGAAAAGTTCCGGATGCAGGTGATGTCGGTCGGGTGCTGATGGTGCGGTTGACGTTGCCGCGCCTGTGTCTGAAATTTGAGACAGAGCGCTGTGATTTCGTCCTTATTGCGCTCACACAGTGGTGGACATTCCGGCGAATGTCGGAAACAAAGACACAATCTTTATGAAAGAGACCGTCATGACGCAATCTTCGTCCTTCAAATCTCATACCGGTGCCATTTTGATCGGTGAGGACGGGCGCATTCTGGCGGCGCTCGGGATCGGCAGCGATCCGCGGATCAAGGCCATGGTCAGCGACCTCGAATGGATCGAACAGGCCAGGGAAAAGCGGATGTTTCCCGTTCTTCTGGCAGAGGAAAGCTATGTCGGTCACATCGCTGACGTGGCTGACGGTCATCTTATCCTGCTGTCGGTTCCGCCGGGCGAGAACGTTCTGAATTTCGTGATGAGTGTCGATTTCGCCTATGACATCATCGACCATGTCCTGACCGATCCCTATGACGCCATGGCGGTCGTCAACGACAAGGCGCATCTGACCTATATCTCGCCTGTTCATGAGAAATTCTTCGGGCTGCGCCCCGGCGAGGGGATTGGCCGGAGGGTTCGTGAAGTGATCGAGAACACGAGGCTGCATCACGTGGTCAAGACCGGCGTCGCCGAGGTTGGCCAGATTCAGCGTATGGGCAGCAGCGAGCGCGTTGTCTCGCGCCATCCGATCCGCCGCGACGACAAGGTTGTGGGCGCAATCGGACGGGTTATGTTCAAGGGGCCGCAGCAGGTTCAGGCCATGGCACGCCGCATCAACGCGCTCGAAGCGCAGGTCGAAGCGTTCAAGAAGGAAACCCAGGTCTCCTCGAAAGGAGAGGAATTCCTTGATGCGATCATCGGCAAAAGCCCGGCAATCCAGTCCCTGCGCGAACAAATCCGCAAGATCGCGCCGCTGGATATCCCGGTTCTCATTCAGGGTGAAAGCGGCACCGGCAAGGAACTGGTCGCCCGTGCTCTGCACATGCTCAGCCCGCGCTCGGATGCGCGCCTGGTGACTGTCAACGCGGCGGCTCTGCCCGAGTCGCTGGTTGAAAGCGAGCTTTTCGGATACGAATCCGGCTCCTTTACCGGTGCGGCCAAGAAGGGCAAGCCCGGCAAGTTCGAACTGGCCAACAAGGGCACGATCTTTCTCGACGAGATCGGGGACATGCCTTTGGAGGTGCAGTCCAAGCTGTTGCGGGTATTGCAGGACCGCATGGTCGAGCGCGTCGGCGGCGACAAGCCCACCCATGTGGATTTCCGGCTGTGCAGCGCGACCAACCGCGATCTGCAGTCCTTCATAGATCAGGGCAAGTTTCGGATGGATCTGTATTACCGGATCAGTCCGATCGTGCTCACGCTGCCGTCGCTGGAAGAACGGCTCGAGGATATTCCCCTGCTGGCCAACCATTTCCTGCGTGAAGTGGCGGAGCAGCTCAACCGTCCGATGCCCGAGGTCGATTACAACGTCAACGAATACCTCATGGAACGGTCCTGGCCCGGAAATATCCGCCAGCTGCGTCATGTGCTGGAGCGGGCCTTTGTCTTCGCGGACGAGGGCCGCCTGACCGTCACGGATTTCGAAGCGCATGCGGCGGAACCGGGGCAGGAAGACTCCGATACGGACTCCGCCTTTGCCGATAACGTGCCGGGTGGGAAACTGAAGGATGCGCTTGATGATCTGGAGCGGCGTCTTGTCGAAGATGCGCTGTCGCGTTTCAAGGGCAACAAGAAGAAGGCGGCCGAGTTTCTGGGCGTCTCGCGCTCCCGCCTCTACAAGAAGATGGAGAACTGACGGGATACCCTGCGGACAAGTCCGCAGTTTGGCCAGGGCCGGTGATATGTGTCCTGTCAGGGTCACACCCGCTCCAGACCGACAGAGATACCCTGCCCGACCCCGGCGGTTTTGCGTGATATCGGCGCGTTCCGGCACATCGTCTCAGCCCGCCTCGACGAAATTTCGCGTGCGGATCATGCGCGTCGAGAGATAGGTGATGACAGTTTCGCCCTTCTGGTTCACAACGTCATGGCTGGTGACGACAACCCCGCGATCCGGCTTGCTGGTCAGTCGCTTGTGCTTGAGCGTGACGCGATTGATGATCGTGTCGCCCGCGAAGGCGGGTTTCAGGAATTTCGGCTGAAGTTCCATCAGGAAAATACCACGGCGTCTGGTCAGCCCGGTATCTAGTACCAGCCCTTCGGCAAGCGAAAGGACGAGGAGTCCGGGCGACATGCGCCCGGAATAGTTCTTGTCTGCATAGGATCGGTCCGTGAAGGTCGGCGAGGTAAAGCGGCACAGCTCCACGAAGTCGCCGATCATCTCGTCGGTGATCTCCAGTCCCTTGCTTTCGTAGGACCAGTCCTCGGTGTATTCCTCGTAATAGAGTCCGGTTTCCATGGCGGACCTCAATAAGACCGGGGCATGCCGAGAACATGCTGACCGATATAGTTGAGAACCATGTTGGTCGAGATCGGTGCGATCTGGAAAACGCGGTTTTCCCGCACCTTTCGCTCGATGTCGTATTCCACCGCCAGACCGAAGCCGCCATGTGTTTGCTGGCAATGGAAGCCAAGGTCCCATGCCGCTTCGGAGGCCAGCATCTTAGCCATGTTGGCGTTGGCACCGGTGGCGCTGGCGTCCGCGCCTGTGTCGAACTGTTCGGCAGCTTTCCAGCGCAGGGCGTCGGCGGCCATCAGGTTGGCATATCCACGGGCAATCGGGAACTGGACGCCCTGGTTCTGGCCAATCGGACGCCCGAAGATTTCGCGCTCCTTGGAGTAGTTCACGGCCTTTTCGATGAACCACTTGCCGTCACCGACACATTCGGCGGCAATCATGACGCGCTCGGCGTTCAGGCCGTCCAGCAGGTAGTAGAATCCCTTGCCTTCCTCGCCGATCAGCGAGTCCTCGGGGATTTCCATGTTATCGTACCAGACCTCATAGGTGTGGTGGTTGAACATTGCCGGGATCTTTCGGGTGGTCAGCTGCTTGGGGTCCACTTCGCGCTTGTCCACGAGGAAGCAGGACAGACCGCGGAATGGCTTGCCTTCGGGAGCTTCGCTGGTCCGGGCGAACACGATGAAATAGTCGGTGTGGTCCATCCGCGAGGTCCAGACCTTCTGACCTTTGATGATCCAGCCCTTGCCGCCACGACGGGCACGGGTCTGGATTTTCGAGGTGTCGGTACCGGCATTGGGTTCGGTGACCGAAAACGACTGCAACCGCACGCTGCCATCGGCGACCTTGGGCAGGATGCCCTTCTTCTGGTCTTCCGACCCGTGACGAGCCAGAATACCCATCATGAAAAGCTGCCCGTGGATCATCGAGCCTGTCCCACCCGAGCGGTGAATCTCCTCCACGACGACCGAAGCTTCGCGGGCGCCCAGGCCCATGCCGCCGTATTCTTCGGGGACCATCACGGCACCGAGCCCGGCTTCCATGGCGACCTTGATGAACTCGTGAGGGTAACCGTCCGTGCGGTCCAGCTCACGATAGTATTCTTCGGGAAACTGGCGGGTTACGTTTTTGGTGGCCTCGAGAACGTCTTTCAGTGTTCCTTCAAGGGGCGGATCAAGTGCGTCCATCATTTTGGTATTCTCCGTTTTGAGCTTGGATTGTCAGTCGACTTCGGCCGGCTGCTGCCCAAAGGCACCAGCATCGGCCAGACGCGCGCGATCCGCCGCGTTGAAGCCGTATTGTTCGAGAATTTCCTGCCGGTGTTGATCGAGTCGCGGCAGGGCTTTCCGGGCGTTTGGATCGGTGAGACGCGTCGGGTCGATCGGCAATTGCAACTCGCCTCCCAGCCCGTCATCGGCCATCTCGAAAGCGCCCCGAATGGCGTAGTAATCGTTGGCCATGGTCTCGGGGATGCTGAGAATGCTGGCGATGGGAACGTCTGCTTCTTCGAATATCCGGGTGAGTTCGTCCCTTGTGTGTTGCGAGGTGAAAGCTTCGGTCAGTGCCACCACCTCGGCGGTCCGCGCCGCACGGTCGAGGTAAAGCGCATAGCGCGGATCGGTGCCCAGTTCCGGCTGGCCGATTGCGACGCAGAACTGCCGCCACAATTTGTCATTGTTGACGCCGAGATTGACGAAACCGTCCTTGGCCTTGAACGTGCCGTAGGGAACGCCGTTATAATTGTTTGGACCTGCCGCTTCCTTCACGCTTTCGTCGGCCACCTGAGTCCGGACGATGGGCGAGCCGACCATCGGCAGCATGCTTTCCGCCAGCGTGATATCCAGGACGCGGCCCTTGCCGGTCTTGTCCTGGAGCCTGAGCGCCAGAAGTGCCGCAGAATGTGCTGTCATGCCAGCGGCCACATCACCCAGTGCGAAGCCGCACCAGACCGGATGCCCCTGATGGTCCCGCGCGAGGCCCGTCGACCCCGAAAGCGCTTCACCGACCATGGCAAGCCCGGCGCGGCCTTCGTATTCGCCCGCATTTTTGTATCCGAAGCCGCTGATGATCACGACGATCAGATGTGGAAATTCCTCATGCAGGCTATCGGGGTGAAGCCCCAGCCGCCCCAGGGCGTCAGCACGTACATTCGTGATGAAAATGTTGGCCTCAGCCAACAATTTGCGCATCACTTCGCGCCCGGAGCCGTTCTTGAGGTCCAGCGCAATGCTGCGTTTGCCGCGGTTGCAGGCCCCGAAATGGCCGGACACCCGATGCGGTCCCAGCTTGCGCGTGGGTTCGCGAGAACGCGACAGTTCCCCTTGCGGCGGCTCGACCTTGATCACCTCCGCGCCTTCATCGGCCATCAGCATCGCGGCATGCGGGGCGGCGACGAGATGAGACAATTCCACAACCTTGACACCGGCAAGCGGTAGTTCCGTCTGGTGTGACGACATTTGGCAAGTCCTCCCAACGTCCGGCAACAGGGCATCGTTTCCCGGGCGTCGCTTCCCCTGGGATCAATGACGATGCGTTCTGGTTAATTGGCCGGAACTTCCTTCCTGGAGAATTGGATCGCACTTCGGAGACGGTAAAGTAAAGTAATATAAATCGTCTTAATGGTTAGTAAAAATTACCCTTAGACGCTTTAGCACAAGAATTGCGATAGGTATCGAAGTGCAACGTCTTGATGTTGCTGCATATTGGGCCAACCGTTCGGCAAGCCATGTAAAACAGGCGCCAAGGGGGTCCATGGCGCCTGTTCCGCAATATCCAACTGGTCCAGAAAAGGATCAGGATGTCCCGGACAAGAAACCCTGCTCGAGCCCTTCCGAGATCAAATCGGCGTCAAGGCCCCAATCGGCCAATGCCTCGGCGGTGTGCTGACCGGCCTCGACCGGCGGGCGCGACAAGGTGCCCGGCGTCTCCGACAGCCGTGGGGCCGGGGCCGGGTTCTCGACCCCTTCACGCGCCACCAACATCGCGCGTTCGACATTATGCGGATGATGTCCGGCTTCTTCCAGTTCCAAGACGGGGGACACGCAGGCGTCGATTCCGTCAAAGATGCTTTCCCACTCCGCGCGGGTCTTTTCGCGAAACCTGTCGGCGAAAATCTCTCGCAGCCGGGGCCAGTCCTGGCGGTCGTCCCGTTGTGGCAGGTCTTCCGCATCGAAACCCAATGTCTCGATCAGGGCCTTGTAAAATCTTGCCTCGATTGCTCCGACGGCCACGAACTTGCCGTCCTTCGTCGCATAGGTGGTATAGAACGGCGCACCACCATCAAGGATGTTCTGCCCGCGTCCGGCTACGTATTGCCCGAATTGGCGACGGCCATGCGACACGGTCAGAAGGCTGGCGATCCCGTCGATCATGGCTGAATCGACGACCTGTCCCTTGCCTGTCGCCTGCGCCGAGTTGAGGGCGCAAAGCACTCCGAAGGCAAGATAGAGCGCACCGCCGCCGAGATCCCCGACCAGGTTCAGTGGCGGAACCGGCGCACCGCCCGGCGGCCCGATCATCGCCAATGCCCCGGTCAGCGCCAGATAATTGATGTCATGGCCTGCGGTCATCGCCATCGGACCCTCGCGGCCCCAGCCCGTCGCTCGGCCATAGACCAGTGCCGGATTCGCCTCGAGGCAAGGCTCGGGACCGATTCCCATTCGCTCGGTGACGCCGGGCCGGTATCCTTCCAGCAGGATGTCGGCGGATTTCACGAGGGACATCAGCGCCTCCCGGCCCTGCGGATGCTTGAGGTCGATCCGGGCCGACCGTTTGTTGCGCCCCCTCAGATCGGCAGAGGCAGCCATGACAATCCCGTCTCCGGTCGGGGCAAGCCGGTCGATGCGCAACACATCGGCGCCCATGTCGCCCAGCAACATGCCGCAGAAAGGTACTGGCCCCATGCCGGCAAGCTCGATGACCCTGACGTTTGAAAGTGCTCCCATCTGCCCGTCCTTTTCTAATTCTCCAAGGTGTATCATTGCTTATTCCACGCAAAGTCGGTGCCAGTCTCGGACAGGACGTTTGCTTTGTGCGAATAGCCGTCTTTTTGGTGAATGGAGATGGTAAACCGGCTTTGACGCAAGCGCCGCTTCGGCGGCAGGGCCGGTACAGCCACTTTGTCTGGCACGGGATTTGCGCGGTTTCGGGGTGATCAGACGGATATATGCCGTTGCATTTCCGAGCTCGGTTCGGATGAAACAATCGAGAGAGACCATGCCAATGAAGGTGTTAGTGCCTGTCAAGCGCGTGATTGACTACAACGTGAAGGTTCGCGTGAAGGCGGACGGGAGCGGTGTCGATCTTGCGAATGTGAAGATGTCGATGAACCCGTTCGACGAGATCGCGGTCGAAGAGGCGATCCGCCTGAAGGAGGCCGGGAAGGCCGAGGAGGTCGTGGCGGTCTCGATCGGCGTCAAACAGGCGCAGGAAACGCTTCGCACGGCGCTGGCGATGGGCGCGGACCGGGCGATCCTGGTCGAGGCGGCGGATGACGTTCACACCGATATCGAGCCGCTGGCCGTGGCCAAGATCCTGGCCAAGGTCATCGAAGAGGAACAGCCGGGCCTCGTCCTTACGGGCAAGCAGGCGATCGACAACGACATGAACGCCACCGGGCAGATGCTGTCGGCGCTGCTGGGCTGGTCGCAAGCGATGTATGCCAACGAGATCGACATTGACGGCGATGCCGCCGTCGTCACCCGCGAAGTGGATGGCGGGTTGCAGACGATCAAGGTCAAGCTGCCGACGATCATCTCGACCGATCTGCGCCTGAACGAGCCGCGCTATGCGTCGCTGCCCAACATCATGAAGGCCAAGAAGAAGCCGCTGGACGAGAAAACCGCGGCCGACTACGGCGTCGACGTGACGCCGCGGCTGGAAATTGTCAGCACCTCGGAACCCGAGGCGCGCAAGGCCGGCGAGATCGTGGGCTCGGTCGACGAGCTGGTGTCGAAACTCAAGGAAGCGGGGGCTGTGTGATGGCTGTACTCCTGATTGCCGAAATCAACGATGGGGCGCTGGCGATGGATGCCACCGCCAAGGCCGTGTCCGCCGCCGGTAAACTGGGCGACGTGACGGTTCTGTGCGCGGGCGCGACCTGCGCCGGTGCCGCGTCCGAGGCCGCCACGATCGACGGCGTGGCCAAGGTGCTGTGCGCCGAGGATGCGCTTTACGGTCACCGCCTGGCCGAGCCGGTCTCCGCGCTGATCGTCGGCCTTGCGGGCGACTACAGCCATATCGTCGCGCCCGCGACCACGGACGCCAAGAACATCCTGCCGCGGGTGGCCGCGCTTCTGGATGCGATGGTGATCACGGATGTGACCGCCGTTGTGGATGCCGACACGTTCGAACGCCCGATCTATGCCGGCAACGCGATTCAGACGGTAAAGTCGAAAGATGAAAAGAAGGTTATCAGCTTCCGGACATCGACGTTCGAGGCGGCAGGCACCGGCAATTCGGCATCTGTCGAAAACATCGCCGCCGCCGCCGATCCGGCGCTGTCGGAATGGGTGGCCGACAAGGTCGCCGAAAGCGACCGCCCCGAGCTGACCTCGGCGGGTGTCGTGGTGTCGGGCGGGCGCGGCGTGGGCTCGCAGGAGGACTTCGCGCTGATCGAGAAGCTGGCCGACAAGCTGGGTGCCGCCGTCGGGGCGTCGCGCGCGGCGGTCGATTCGGGCTTTGCCCCGAACGACTGGCAGGTGGGCCAGACCGGCAAGGTCGTCGCCCCCGATCTCTATGTCGCCATCGGCATCTCGGGCGCGATCCAGCACCTCGCGGGGATGAAGGACTCCAAGATCATCGTCGCCATCAACAAGGACGAAGAGGCCCCCATCTTCCAGGTCGCCGATTACGGCCTCGTCGCCGACCTCTTCGAGGCCGTCCCGGAACTCACCGAGAAACTGTGATGTCGAAACGGGCCGCGATCCATGACTGTTCGAGAGAGGTTCCGGTTGCAGCGACAACCGGAACCGGCAAGGGTTCAGACCGTTCGGCGTGCGTTTTTCGCGTCGGATTCTGAACTTGGCATATGAATTGCGCGGTCCCGGGTACGAGCCGGGGACCAACCAACCTCAGAATTGGTCGGCCCTGTCAACGCAACGGAGGAGGAAAACATGTTGCACAAGATTGCCAAAATGATTGCGGTTGCAGGAGTCGCCCTGAGCGCATCCTTTGCCTCTGCACAGGAAACCGTGCGGATCGCACATTCTACGGAGAGCTTCGCTTTCCTCCCGTTGTTTGCAGCGGTGACCAGTGGTGCTTTTGAGGATGCGGGCGTGACACCCGAGATCATCCGCACCGGCTCTGGCTCCAAGACCGTTGCCGCGCTTGTCGGTCGCAGTGCGGATATCGCCGTCGGGTCGACGGCGAGCGTGCTGTTCGCGCGCAAGGAAGGCCTCGACCTGCGTATGGTGTCCGGGCTGGTCACGCAATACAGTTCCAGCATCGTCTATTCCAAGGAATGGGCGGAAAGTAAGGGTGTCAATGCCGACAGTAGCTATGAAGACATGCTGGAGGCCATGCGGGGTGCAAGGATCGCGACCTCCGGGCCCGGTGGCGGTGACCATATCATTCGCTATTTCGCCGGAGAGGCCGGTCTCGACCCGGATTCGGATCTGACCATCGTTTATCTGGGCAAGGATATCGGCGTTTACCAGGCGGCTATCGAAGAAGGCCGTATCGACGGCATTTCCCTGTCAGCGCCCACCCCGCAGATCGCGGTGCGTGAACGGGGTGCGGTTTTCGCCTTCAACACCGGGGCGGGTGAGGTCGAGGCGCTGGACGGCTTTCTTTATATCGTAGCCACGGCGCGTGGCGACTGGATCGACGACAACCCCGAGCTTGCGCAAAAAGTCATGCAGGGGTTCGAGAACGGGCTGGCGCAGATCCGTAACCCGGAAACGACAAACGACGCACGAGACAGTGTGTATGCGCAGTATTATGCGGACGTGGACAAAGACCTTTTCGATGATATCTGGTCACAGTTCGCGGCAGGTACGCCGGAAAGCGCGACAATCACCCGTGACGCGATCATGCGGGTCGTCGAATTCACCAACGCCTTCGAAACGGACAATCCGATCGACCCGGCCGCTGTCGAGGGATCGTTTGTTCAGTAACCAGTTATCCGGGCACCTTTGAGGGCTGAAAGGCCTGGTGCCAGTGGTTTGAAAAGGGCCGTCACATCGTGGCGGCCCTTTTTACGTGGCCCCTGTAGAGCGTGTGCCAGGGTGAAAGGATGGCTGTCGGCAAGACGGCGACAACCAAAAAATAGGCCCCGGAACAGAAGTCCGGGGCCTTGAACCATAGCAGGCACACCAATCCGGGCGCGTCTTGTCAGCGGGCTTCGGAAGTGAAGACCATCGAGATATGAGACGAAAGCAGGCCGCCTTCGCCATGAACGAAGGCTGCATTGGCACCTGCCACCTGCCGACCGTCCGCCTCGCCACGCAATTGCCGAACGGCCTCGACGATACTCATCAGCCCGCCGACTGCCCCGGCATGGGCATGGCTCAACATCCCGCCATGTGTGTTGACGGGCAGCGTCCCGCCCACAGCGGCATGACCTTCCGCGAAAAACGCCCCGCCTTCGCCGCGCGGCACCAGGCCGGTTTCCTCGATTTCGATGATCGGGACAATGCTGAAGCAATCGTAAAGCATCGCAAGGTCCATATCCGTCGGGCCGAGGCCCGCCATGTCGTAGGCACGGCGGCTGGATTCTTCGGCACCGAAGTCGCTGAGGCTGGGGGCCGACGTCAGGTGTTCGTGAGTATGACACTCACCAATCCCGGCCAGCCAGGCCGGCTTGCCGGGCAAATCGGCGGCCCGTTCCGGCGTCGTGACGATAAAGGCGCCGCCCGCGTCCGAGATCAGGCAGCAATCAAGCATGTGAAGCGGGTCCGAAATGGGTTTGGACGACAGAACGTCATCGACCGTGATCGGCGTTTTCATATGCGCGTTCGGATGCAGAAGTGCATGGTTGCGGGTGTTCACGGCCACTGCGGCCATGTCTTCGCGCGTGGTGCCGTATTTGTGCATGTAGGCCTGGGCAACGATGGCATAGAGCGACGGAATCCCGATGCCATAGGGGGCTTCGAAATAAGGGTGGCCAACGGCGGTCAGGGCGCTGACGGTCGCATCGCGGTTTTGGCCGGTGGCACGGTTTTCACCTGCACAGACAAGCACATAATTGGCCGCACCTGTCGCTACAGCCTGTGCCGCGTGGTGCAGCATCGCCGCCGGCGATCCGCCGCCCACAGCGATCGAGGCGCAATAGGTGGGCCTGATCCCCAGGTACTCGGCCAAAACGGACCCCAGCATGAAATACGGTTCGGTAAAGGAATAGGCCGTCAACAGCCCGTCGATCTGGGAATGGTCAAGGCCCGCATCCGCAATGGCCCGTCTTGCGGCCTGCGCATTCAGGCCCAGCCCGGACATATGCGGCATCTTTCCAATATCGCTTTCGCCGACCCCGACGACTACGGCGCGATTTCTCAGAGACATGGTTGTTCCTCCAGCTTGGATCGGATTCTTTCATGACGCATCCTTGCGGGTTACGCCGTTCGGGGTCTTACGGCGCAAACCACATGCCAAGTCCATTAGCGACGAGTAGAAAAAGCCATCGCCAGAATTGGTTTTGGCCTGAAACTTGCGGGTACGTGAAGGCCTGTCAAATCATTGCGATGAACAATGCCGGGGTGCGCAAGCCTGGCTGCGTGGGGGCGGTGCCATGTCTGGGCACGAAGCCGGTTTTAGAAGGAGATTATACTGAATGATAAGACGGATACGGTCCTTCACGCTGCTGTTTACACTCTACGCAATCGGTGCAGCAGCCGGGTATCTGTTCGAGTCCATCGGCTTGCCCCTGCCCTGGATGATCGGCCCGATGGTCCTGACCGGCATCCTGACGCTGACCGGCCTGTCGAATGTGGTGGTTCCCGTGGGGACACGCCCTTATGGGCAAGCGACCGTAGCCAGCCAGGTGGCGCTGTTCTTCACCCCCGCGGCGTTCCACTCGCTGATCCTGAATGTTCCGCTTCTGGTTGGTATGGCCTTGCTGATCTGCTGCATCGCGGTGTTTGTCGCCCTGATCCTCTCACGTCTGGCCACGATCCCTTTGGCCAATGCGCTGATCGCTGTTCTGCCGACCAGCCCGGTCGAAGCGTCGGTGACCGCTGAACGGCACGGGTTCGATCCGGCCCCAATCATTCTTGCCCAGATCATTCGCATATCGACCGTCGTGATCGCGATTCCGATGACGTTGTATTTCCTCGAGGGTGTGTCGGACAGGGCGCAGGGTGTGTCACAAGGCGCGTTCGATCCTGTGTCCATCGCGATTTTGGCGCTGGTGGCGTGGGTCGGTGTCGTTCTGTTCAGGTTTCTCCGTATCGCCAATCCCTATTTCATGGGTCCGCTGGCCCTGGTCGCGGTCCTGAACGTGGCCGGTGTCCCGTTAGAGCCTTTCCCGCCCGTCATTCTCATGATAGCGCAGATCCTGCTGGGGACGTGGCTCGGATCGACGTTCCGTCGCTCTTTGTTCACTTCGGCGGGCCGCTATGTCACGTCTGCCGTGGCCTGTTCCATACTTTTCGTCGCGACCTGTTCGGTCACGGGCGTGGCGATGTCGCATATGCTGGGTTTGCCGCTTGACCTCATGCTTCTTGCCATGGCGCCCGGTGGCGTAACCGAAATGGCGCTGACAGCCAAGGTGATGGGCGTGGATATCGCGATGATCACCGCGTTTCACCTGACGCGGCTTTTCATCATCGTGCCGAACATTTCATGGTTCGTCGATGCGGTTGATCGTAGGGCGCGGAGCAGGGGCTAGACAGCGTTCGCGCTGCGGCGCAACAGGAACGAGGCCCTGTAGCGCGGATCGCCGGTTACCTGTTTCAGATTGTCGAGCACACTCAGCACATGCGGCAATCCGATCTCGCGGGCCCATGCCATCGGACCTTTGGGATAGTTCACGCCATAGCGCATCGCGGCATCTATCTCGGCTTCGGTGGCGACGCCTTGCATCACCGCCTCGAAGGCTTCGTTCGCCAGCATGGCTACAGTCCGCATCGTGACAAGGCCCGGCCAATCTGGAATTTTCGTGGCAACGATACCCTGCTGTCGCATCGTCGCTTCGAATGAACGTGCTGTTGTCTCGGGCAGATCGGGGGAACAGGCATAGGCGACCCGTTTCGCACTGCCGGAAGACGCCATGAGATCGAAAACCAGAACCGGGCGGCCAGAGTCCTGTGCCCGTGCGCCTGCTGTGCGGCCATCGGTCAACGCCACGGTTGCGCCTTGTGTTTCGGTTTCGCCCTGTAGGTCCAGCGCCTCAATCAGTGGTGCATCCGTCCCCGTCATATCGGCTGCGGGCGGCGCGGCGGGCGCCTGGCCTTCGCCGTACTCATAGAAGCCACGACCGCTCTTGCGTCCCAACCGCCCCGAATTGACCAGTTCGAGTTGCAGGATCGACGGGCGAAAGCGCGGCTCCTGAAAATAGGCGTTAAAGACGCTTACACTGACGGCATAGTTCACATCGTTGCCGATCAGGTCCATCAGCGCGAAAGGCCCCATGCGGAAACCGCTGCCTTCGGTCAGCAGCGCATCCAGCGTTGCCACATCGGCCACCTGTTCCTCCAGAAGCCGGAGCGGTTCGGCGTAATAGGCCCGCGCGACGCGGTTGACGATGAAACCGGGCGTCGATTTCGTATGAACCGCGATCTTGCCCCAGGTTTCGGCGGTGGCAAAGGTGGTTTCGGCCACCTTGCGCGAGGTCGCGACACCCGACACGACCTCGACCAGTTTCATGACCGGGGCAGGGTTGAAGAAATGCATCCCTAGCATACGCTCGGGATGCAACAGATCGCGGGCAATTGCCGTCACCGAAAGCGATGAGGTGTTCGTGGCAAGGATCGTTTCGGTGCCGACGATGGCTTCGAGATCGGCAAACAGGCCGCGCTTGATATCGAGATCCTCGATGATGGCCTCGATCACCAGTGCCGCCCCGGACAGATCGGCCAGCGCCTTGACCGGAACAATACGCGCCATAAGCGCGTCAGTATCCTCGGCCGTCATCTTGCCCTTTTTCACCAGCCGTTCCAACGTCTGACCGATCTTCGCCTTGCCGTTCTGTGCGGCGCCCTCTCCGGCGTCGAAAAGCAAAACCCGATGACCTGCCGATGCGGCGAGTTGGGCGATCCCGGCGCCCATGGTGCCTGCTCCGACGACAGCGATGGTGGCTGATGTATCCAATCCGGACATGTTCGAATTCCTCGATGTCTTGATCAATCGATCTCTGTTACGGCTGGTTTTTCCTGCCCGTGCAATTCACGCATGATGGCATCGGTATGCTCGCCAAGGCGGGGCGGAAGCGACCGCGCGACGCTGTAGGCACCGTCGACCTGAATGCCCAGTCCGATCTGCGGCTGAACCGCACCGTTTTCGCCCTCAAGCGCATAGAACATGCCGCGTTCCTGTAAATCCGCGTCATTTGCAACTTCATCAACGCGGTTGATGGGGCCGGCGGGGATGCGCGCGCGGGCAAACCGCTCAAGCCAGGTTTCGCGCCGCGCGGCTTTCAGGAAGCTTTGGATATGGGCGACGATTTCGGCCCGGTGGTCCCGGCGTGCAGCGTTGGAAGCGAATTCTTCGCGCTGCCCGAATTCCACATCGCCGACGGTTTCCCAGAAGCGGCGCCAGATGGCGTCAGACCCCAGTCCCAGCGTGATTGGCAGGTCGGCTGTTTCGAACGCCTGATAGATCGCGATGACGCTATCGGTGCCGCCCGACCGTTCGGGAATTTCGCCAGAGCCAAGGTAGGACGAAATACGGCAACTCAGGAATCGCGTCATGCTTTCGACGAGGCTGATGTCGATCAACCGCCCCTTGCCGGTGCGCATCCGGTCGCAAAGGACTGCCAGCGTCGCCATGGCGGCATCCTGACCGGCCAGCATATCCGCCGCCGGGGCCCCGATCTTTTGTGGTGGAGCATCAGCCGTGCCGGTGATGTCCATGATGCCGGAATACCCTTCGGCGATGAGGTCGTAACAGGTCATGCCCGACCGCGCGCCGTTGAGACCGAAACCGGTGATCGACACAAAGACGATGTCATCGCGCATCGCCTTGACCGATTCATAGTCGAGCCCAAGCTTGCGCTGAACGTCGAGCGGCTGGTTCGTGACAAAGACATCGGCACTGGCCACCAGTTTTTCCAGGTCGTTCCGCCCGTCATCTGATTTCAGGTCCAGAACGACACTTTTCTTGTTACGGTTGACCGCCGTGAACCAAAGTGCCTGACCGTCCAGGAACGGCGGCCCCCAATGGCGGGCATCATCCCCCGAAGAACGTTCCACCTTGATGACTTCGGCACCGAATTCGGCCAGCAACATGGTTGCGTAGGGACCGGCGACAGATGTTGTCAGATCGACGACACGCACGCCAGACAGGAAACCGAAACCGGTTCCCGAAGTGACACGCGGTAGGTCGTCAACCGGCAAGGCGCTGCGGTTGGTTTTCTGGACTTTGGTCAAAACAACTCTCCTGTACCTTGGCGATATTTGCCACGCAAAAGCCGTGCCAGACGCTTGCAAATACACTTTCGAATTGCTGTTTCGATCCGAGAAAGATGTCGCACCCCTCGTCTGGCCCAACGGGTGCCGGGCCGTTCCGCATCTCAGAACGCGATCAGAAAACCGACCATTCCGTCGCGCGGCTCAGCATCACCGCGGCACGCGTACCGGCTTTGGAATTGCCGTAACCGTCCAATCCGGGCGACCAGATCCCGATGGATGCCTTGTGCGGGGCGACGATCAGAATCCCGCCTCCGACACCGCTTTTGCCGGGCAGTCCCACCCGGTAAGCGAATTCGCCGGAGGCGTCGTAATGACCGCAACTCATCATCAGGGCATTCACCCGTTTTGCGTGTTCCTTGGAAACTGTTCTCGGCGCGTCGGGCAACCGTGCCAACGCGCGCCCGGCTTTCGCAAGCTGTTCGGTCGTCATCTCGATTGCGCATTGATGAAAATACGTTCCCAGAAGCTTTGCAGGTTCGTGCTCCAGATTTCCGTGAGATGACAGGTAATGGGCGAGGGCCTTGTTTCTTGCGCCGGTTCGTTCTTCGGACCGGGCGACGCGGTCATTGATGTAAATGTCATCCGACTCGGCCATGGCGCGTATCAACCCCAGCGTTTCCGCCAGCGCCTCTCGTGGTTGACGACCGGAAAGAAGGGCGTCCGTGGTTACGATTGCGCCAGCGTTGATGAACGGATTGCGCGGTCGCCCGGCGTCGGATTCGAGAATGCCGATGGAGTCGAAAGCCGTTCCCGTCGGTTCCCGCCCCACACGTGTCCAGAGCTGTTCGCCGATCCGTCCAAGCGTTGCGATCAATGCGAACACCTTTGAAATACTCTGGATCGAAAAGGGGATATTGGCCGAACCGGCGGAATGGGTGGAGCCATCCGCCAGGCAAACGCTGATTGCGAACTGATCCGCCGGGATAGCGGCGAGTTCGGGAATGTACTGCGCCGGTATTCCCCAATCGGCCTCGTCCACGATACGATCGTGGATCGAGGCCAGGATTTCATCGAGTTCGACCAATTGTCTTATCCATCACGCATAAGCCGCCGGATATCCGGGTTTCCTTTCGTCATTCTAAAGCGCCTTCGGTTCCGGGCAATATGACTCTCAGGACGGTCAGAAGCCTGCGTTCACCGTCGCGCGTCTCCCAGTGAAAAGAGGCCCCTTCCGACAAGCCGATCAACGCTATTCCGATCGGTGTCATGACCGAGATCATACCCCGCCCGATATCGGCCTCTTCGGGCAGCACGGGAACGACCGTTTTTTCCTGTCCTGTGCTTTCGTCGCGGTAGATGACGGTTCTTCCCAACGCGATCACGTTCGACGGAAGTTTCCTCTCAGGGACGACGCGCGCGCGTCCTAGTTCGTCAACCAACAGATCGGCGAGATCCGGATTGCGGCTATAGGCGGCTTCGACAAGCGCTTCGAGATGTTCAAGCCCACTTTCGGACAGGACGACGCGTGGCCGCCGTTTGGTGACTTTCCGGGGTGCGACAACTGGGGTCATGAAGGGTTCTCCATCAGGACAGCGCCGCATTTTGCGGACGCCGTATTGGGTAAAGGGTATCGGGTGTATGAACCGGCTGTTCGCCGGATCTATGTATGCTCGGGCGCGTGCGGCGTTGTGACATTCAGAACAACCACTGTCCCGATGTCACCGTCCTCGTTCAGAAGGGCGCTTTTCTGAAGGGGCTTCATGCCAAGCAATGTCGCGCCCAGAAGAGTATGAACCGGCAGCTCTCCGGCGCGACAGACCAGCCCGAAGCTCAGCACACCTTTGACGGCTCCGGCTCCGCTGATCATGTGGGTGACTTCCCGCCCGCTGGTGGCCAGAGAGGCAGGCGCCGGGTCAGGTGCCGGGCGGGAATTGCGCAGCTTATGCTGCAGTAGTCCGATCAGGATCGGCGAGTACACCACGTGACTGTTCGCCGCGAAACGCAGAAAGCGCTCGATCCCGATGCGGTCGGCAACGGTAAGCGAATATTCGGAGCTTCGGCAATGTCCGAGAAACTGCGACGCGTTGGTGTCGGTTGCGTGGTATGTGAATTCTTTTGATACAGTCATGGTTTCCCCCGGGGTGTCCCCCACATTCTCAGTCAGTAACTTGAGAAATCCCCGAGTGGTCGCCGTACGCTAAAGCGCGCGGACCGCCCGGGGCAACGGGCGGTTCAGAAGAAGAAACCGAAAATGATTCTCATGCGAAACCATGGGGGAAAGCCTAGCACCGAAACTTTGCCAGTCAACGATCCGGGCTTGTTCGTCAAATTGATCGAATTTGACTGTTTGAATAATTTCTTGATTTGCAGATACTTGGCGCGATTGTTCTAGGCTCCAGATGGCGGGCCGATTTGTGATGGGTGGATTGACAATCTACAGGAATTATTGGTCACCATCGCCCGATAAACTCGGGAAGTCGGTGGCATGTTTTGCAAGGATAGCGGAATGAATTTTGGAAGTTTCACCAACCGGACAAGACAGATGGTGGCGGGATGCCTTGTATGTCTGGCATTCGCGGCCCCGGCGCGGGCCGATGCGCTCCTGGACGAGGCGGTATCCTTCAACGGCGCCATCCTGCATTTGCAAACCGATGTGCCGGGGCTGATCCTTGGGGCGGTGCGCGGCGGAGAGGTTGCTGTTGCGGGCTTTGGGGAAACCGAACGCGGCAACGGCATCGCGCCGGATGGTGACACCGTTCTGCGCCTTGGCTCGATCACCAAGGTGTTCGCCGGGGAAATGCTGGCCCATGCCGTGACGCGGGGTGAGGTCGGGTTTACCGATCCCGTCGCGCCGCTCCTGCCCGGTCGGCTGGGGCAGGCGGCGGGTGGGCATCCGCCCATCCGTTTGATCGACCTGGTGACCCATGCCGGGGGATTGCCCCGCGAAGTGCCCCGCAAGGACAGCCCGCCCGAGGATCCCTTTGCCACGATCACCTATGATGCCTTTGCCGATTGGCTGGAAGACAACCCGTTGCAGTTCGCGGCCGGCACCAGCATCGCCTATTCCAATGTCGGCTTCGATCTATTGTCGGCAGCGCTGTCGAATGCTGGTGGGGCATCCTATGCCGATCTGTTGGCCGAAAGGATCACCGGACAGGTTGGAATGGATGATACCGAGTTCGACGTGACCCCTGCGATGAAAGGCCGCCTGATGTCGGGCCATGCGCCGACTGGTGAGCCGCTTCCCGATGTGCCCACCGGAAAGGTCATCACCGGATCGGGCGGGCTGCGCAGTACGGCCAATGATCTGCTGAAATGGATGCAGTGGCATTTGGACAGCGCTCCCGAAGGTGCCGAAGTACGTTTTCTCGATCATGCGGTCTATGTGCAGCGGGACGGGATGGAAACCGTCCTGTCGATGGACGAATCCGGGCGGATGGATGCGATGGGCCTGGGCTGGGTTGCGATGAACGCCACCGCCGAACATCCGTTCATCCTGCAAAAGGCTGGCGCTCTGCAAGGGCAGATGTCGTATATCGCCTTCGCGCCGGAACACGGCACAGCGGTTTTCGTGTCGATCAACCAGTTCGATTTCGCCGCCGCCTATGCGATGACCGATCTTGCCAATGGATTGCTGGCGGACCTGAGCGGGTACTGAAAATGCTAAGTAACCCGGATTTGGCATATCTGGTGGTTGATCCGGCAATTCACCGGGCAGTCAGTTCGATGCACAATCCGTCAACGGAAACGTATACCCCAATGCGGGAAACACCCTTTGCGTTTCATATCCGTCCTCTTGTGCCGCAAAGATGGCCGACGGCTCCCTGACGGCGACCGCCGCCGGAGTGCCGTCCTCCGCCCATGAGACCGAATAGAGTTTCACGAAAACAGAAGCCCCGCCATTGTCGATCACCGCAAGACTCGCGCTCATGCATTCGCTTTTCACGCGGCTCCTGACACATTGAACGGTTTCGGGGTCCCGGTGCGGCCAATTGGACACAAAGATCAGGCGGCCGTCTTCGATGGTGACGGTTCCCCCGCCATTCACTTCGTCATACGGGACCGTACAGTTCCAGGTTTCGGCGTGAACGGGTGCGGCCAGACAGGCAAGAATTGTCATCGGATAAATGGGTTTCAAGATACGTCTCCTTGTCTTGTGCGGTCGCAAATTGCCCGACCCACAAATGCCAGCCCTTTGACGCATACAGGCTCATCGGGATGATAGCCCGTCTGCCCTCCGGCGCAAAGCGAGGTGTTTCACCTATGAGGACGGGTGAGAATGTCAGTGCTTTTCAAAATGCGCTGGCCCGGTATCCTGCACCCATGCGGTATCCGGCGGTCATATTGATAAGCCTGTGGGCCTGCCTGTCCGGCACGGTCAGCGCGGCCGATTTGCGGGTTCTGACATCCCTGCCGCCCAGCGTGTCGGAGCCCTATGTCGATCTTTTCACATCCCGGACAGAGAATGGCGTCGCGCAGGTGCTCAACAAGAACACCATTGCCGGGATCGACGAGATATTGCGCGGCAACGAACGCGGCTTCGATGTGTTCTGGGCGTCTTCGCCAGAGGCGTTTGAAATACTGTCGCGCAGCGATGCCTTTGCCGATGACGATGTGTGCGGGCCGGACGGGCCGCCGCCGGTGGCCGCATTCGCGCTGTCCTCGGTCGGATGGGCGCGGCGTACGGATTCGGACCTGTTCATGCCGGCCGAATGGAATGACCTGACGCGCCCGTTATACCGCAATCGTCTGGCGATGGCGCGCCCGGCGCGGTCGGGATCGACCCATATGCTGATCGAGCAGCTCTTGCAGGTCAGGGGCTGGCAAGACGGCTGGGCCTTCATTCTGGGCATGTCGGCCAACCTGTCCACACTCACGGCGCGCAGTTTCGGGGTGCCCGACGGGCTTGTGAACGACAGGTTCGATATCGGTCTGACGATCGACTTTCTGTCGCAGGCCAACAGCGCCTTTCTGAGGTTTCAGTATGGGCGGCCCCTAGTGGTCGCGCCTGCGCAGATCGGGATTTTGCGCAATGGCCGCGATCCGGATGCGGCCTGTGCCTTTTTGAGCGCCGTACTGTCGCGGGAAGGGCAACTGACCCTGCTTTCACCCGGAATTTCGCGCGTGCCCTATAACCCGGATATCCGCGCCGATGTGAAAGACAGGCTGCCCACGGAAATCGTGGATGCGTTGAAACTGACATGGTTCGAATACGATGCCGAAACTTCGGCGGATCGCTACTGGGCGGTGAATACTCTTTTCGACCTGATGATCACCGAACAACTGGATCGCCGCCGTACGCTCTGGCGTATGCACCATGACCTGAAACCATATGCACCGACGGCGTCCCTTGATCGGGTTCACGAACTGCTGACCACCGTCGTCGCCACCGAAGACGAGGCCACGCTGGCGACAGGGGCCGATGCGGGGTTGCGCAACACCTCGCTGATCCGGATGGACCCGCATATGCGCTCGCTGGCAGAGGATTGGCGGGCGCGGGTCATTGCGCAGCTTGAGGATGCGGAACGTGCGCTTTTGGACCTCCAGCAAAGGTATCTTCCATGAAGCGCCTGTTCGACCGGCTGCTGCCGAAGATCTGGACACGGCTTTTCCTGATGATCGTCACGGCGGTTCTGTTGACATGGGCGGTGATCGGGATCGCACTGTATTGGCTGGGCAATGCCCAGGCTCTGGTTCACACCTTCAGCACCGAACATACGCCCCGATTGATGCAAACCACCGATCTGGCCGCGCAGGCTTCGGACCTGGCGGTGCTGAGCAATCGGATCCTCTATTCAAACGCCGATACGCCCAATACGTTCGAAAACGATCTGCGGGTCTCGGTGGATCAGTTGAACCAGATGCTGCGCTACTCCTTCAGCACACCCGAGATGCAGGCGCAATCGCTGGACCTGCAAAGGCAACTGGCCGGGGTGATCCGGTCACTGGATCGCGCCCGCCGGTTCGAGACTACCTTGCGCGGGCAGGTCGATAGGCTGCGCTGGATCAACGTGGATATTCAGGACGAAACCACACCGCTGGTCGCAGACTTTTCTTTCAACATCGCGGCATTGATCCGTGGTCTGACGCAGGAAAACGACCCTGCGGAACGCCGCAGGCAGGCCGAGGTCCTGATGGCCGAACAGGCGCTTTACCGCACGTTCGTGGATATCGGCACCGAAGCTTCGATCGCAAGCACTCTGGCGGTGGAAGGTTCGGCGAGCATGCAGAACGAACAACTCGAACAATTCGCCGGTCTTTTGTCGGATGCGCTGAGCCGCCTCAACGGACAGCTTCAGGGGCTGCCGCTCAAGGCGGAGTATGTCACCTTGCGGCAGTCGATCGAGGCCTTGAACCAGATCACCGTCGGCCAGGGCAGTATCGTTTCGGTCCGCCGCAACTGGCTGGAGGAGCGCAGAATTCTCAGTCAGCAGCTTGAGGCCAGCCTTTCGGGCCTGTCCGCGCTTCAATCGCTTGTTCAGGATCTGTCTGCGGATCGCCGCGCCGAAATCCTCAGTACGAGCGAGGCGTTCGAAACCAGCGCTTCGCGCACGGTTCGTCTTTTGGTGGGGATGACGATATTCGCGGCATTGGCCGCGCTGATCATCCTTTTCGCGTATATCCGTCCCGCTATCATTCGCCCGCTGGATCACCTTACCGCCGCGATGCGCGCAATCGCCGAAGGGCGGCAGCCCCGCCTTGTGGATCTTCCGGCGCGCAACGATGAAATCTCGCAGCTAGCCGGTGCGGTCGCGGCCTTTCGCGATTCTGTGCAAGAGCGGGACCGTGCGATCGAACAGCTTCAGCAAACCCAGTCCGAGCTTGTTCAGACGGGCAAGATGGCCGCGCTTGGCAACCTGTCGGCGGGGTTGTCGCATGAGTTGAATCAGCCGCTTGGGGCAATTCGGCAGCGTTTGCACATGACGGGGAAGGCACTTGAGCGCGCGGATGTGGCGACGGCACAGGACCAGACGGCAAAGATCGACGATCTGGTTGCCCGGATGGAGCGCATCATCAGCCATTTGCGGCGTTTTGCGCGTGCCTCGGAATACAGGCGCGACACGATCCGTCTCTCGCAGGTGATCGACGCGGCCTGCGAATTGCTGCGCTCACGGCTGGACGATCACGGGATCACGGTCGAAATCGACGATACCCTGAACGACATGACCGCCACCGGCGATTTCATTCTGATCGAACAGGTTGTGGTCAATCTGGTCTCGAATGCGATTGACGCGATTGCGGCCACGTCAGGCCCCGCCTGTATCGTCTTTCGGGCCGAGCCCGCAGCGCCGGGCAATGTGGCCTTCTCGGTGCTGGATACCGGAGTGGGTCTGGGCGATCTGGAGCCCGAACGCGCCTTCGATCCGTTCGTGACAACCAAACCCCCCGGCGAAGGTCTGGGTCTGGGGCTGTCCATTTCCTATAACATCATCACCGGAATGGGCGGCGGCCTGCGCCTGGCGCACCGGGCACAGGGCGGCACGCGCGCCACGGTCATCTTGCCGAAAGGGACATGAGCCATGACGGATGAAAAGCTGATTTATCTTGTGGACGACGACAAGGATTTCCGCGAAGCCACATGCGAGTTTCTGGAGGCCGAAGGCTTTCCGACCGCCGCGTTCGAACAGGGCGATGCGATGCTGGCGCAGCTCGACCCGGAATGGAACGGCATCATTCTGTGCGATTTCAGAATGCAGAACATGGACGGGCTCGCGGTTCTCGAGGCGGCCCGCAAATCTGCGCCGGGGGTTCCGTTCGTCATGTTGACGGGTCATGGCGATCTGCGCACGGCCATCGCCGCCACCAAGGCGGGGGCGTATGATTTTCTGGAAAAGCCGGTGCAGCCCGATTACCTGCTCAGCCTGCTGCGCCGGGGGTTGAAGGTTCGCAAGCTCGCCGTGGAAAACAATCGCCTGCGCCGCCGGGTGGCGCGCTACAGCGATATGCGCTCGCGTCTGATTGGCACGTCGAAGGCCATGAAGGCCTGCCGCAATGAGTTGCTGAACGTGACGCCGTTGCCCGTGACAGTCACGCTTCACGGCGAGGCGGGCACCGGCAAGGAACTTGGCGCGCGCACGATCCACGAGTTTTCCGAACTGACGGGCGAGTTTCACACCATCAACTGCGCGACTGCCACCATAGACAGCCTGCGGGCCGAACTGGAGCGCCAGACCGATCCGCAAGACACGCTGTTCATGCGGTCTCTGCATCAGATGGATGCCTTTCTGCAAAGC
The DNA here is from genome assembly GCF_018862045.1 of Roseovarius sp. PS-C2. Classification (NCBI taxonomy): domain Bacteria; kingdom Pseudomonadati; phylum Pseudomonadota; class Alphaproteobacteria; order Rhodobacterales; family Roseobacteraceae; genus Roseovarius; species Roseovarius sp. PS-C2. The sequence goes on along the minus strand of NZ_JAHKSQ010000009.1, from coordinate 11,236 downwards.
CATCTGGCGGAGTTTCTGCGCCAAGGCCAACGCCCGCGTGTGATCGTGTCGATGATCGGCGATCCCGATGCGCATATGGCAAGCAGTGTCCTGACCAGGGAACTTTACTATCTGATAAATGTCGCGACGATCTGCCTGCCGCCGCTTCGCAGCCGCGACAGGGATATTTTCATCCTGCTCGAGAATTTCCTTCGCACCGGGGCGGCGCGATTGGGGAAAAGCCTGCCGCATGTCGATACGGCGCTGATCGAGCGCTTCCGGGCGCATGACTGGCCCGGCAATGTCCGTGAACTGCGCAATGTGGCCGACCGTTTGGTGATCGGTCTTTCGGTCGACCTCAAGGCCACGGCCCGCGATGCGGGGCTGACAATGTCCTATGACGACGCCATGCGCGATTTCGAGCGCAGCCTGCTGGAGCGCACACTGGTGGAAGCGGGCGGGCACAAGGGCGATGCGGCTGCAATGCTGTCGATCCCGCGCAAGCGGCTTTATCTGCGGCTCAAGGCGGTAGGCCTGTCCGAATAGGTCAGTTTTGACCCAAGAGGCGGGTCAAAATCGACCTAAAACCACCCTCAAATCCCGATTCTTGCAAGAAATTTGATCGCTTGTCCGCTTGCCAACACAGTTTCCGGGCGCTGGAGGAGCGCAAGGATATCTGGGAGGGTTCCATGAAATTGAAGCATTTGTTCTTCTCGTCACTGGCCGCGACTGCACTGGCGGGTGGCTCGGCTGTGGCCGAAGGGTCGATCACGGTCATCACTTCGTTCCCCGACTCGATGACAGGCCCGATCGAAGCGGCCTTCGAGGCGGCACATCCCGAATACGACCTTGAGGTTCTGAACAAGAAAACCTCGGCCGGGGTGAAATACATTCAGGAAATCGCAAGCGATAACACCGCCGATATCTTCTGGGCGTCGGCGCCGGATGCGTTCGAGGTTCTGAAAAGCGACGGTATGCTGGATCAGGTGCAGATCGCATCCGAAGGCATTCCCGACAAGATCGGGGCCTATCCGCTGAACGATCCCGATGGGTATTACTTCGGCTTCGCGGGTGCGGGATATGGCATCATGTGGAACGAACGCTATCTCAAGGCGCACGACCTGGAGCCCGCCCGTGAGTGGGAGCAACTGGCCGATCCCAAGTATCACGGCCATGTCGGCATGTCCGCGCCATCGCGGTCTGGCACGACGCACCTGACCGTCGAAACCGTCTTGCAGGGCGATGGTTGGGATGACGGCTGGGCCAAATGGAAATGGATCGCCGGGAATTTCTCGACAGTGACCGAACGCAGCTTCGGGGTGCCCGACGGGGTGAACACCGGCAGTTTCGGTTTGGGGATCGTGATTGATTTCTTCGGGTTCTCGTCAAAGGCGTCGGGCTTCCCCGTCGATTTCGCCTATCCGACGATCACCGCCCTGGTTCCGGCCAATATCGCCGTGGTGAAGAATGCGCCCAATCAACAAGGGGCCATCGCCTTTGTCGAGTTCCTGCTGACCCCCGAAGGGCAATCCGTGCTTCTGGATCCCGCGATCATGCGGCTGCCGATCAACCCGGCGACCTATGCCAACGCGCCCGAAGGGTTCCCCAACCCGTTCGAGGATTCGACCATCGGCGCCAGCGTGAAATTCGACGTCGAGAAATCCGGCGCACGCTACAATCTGGTCAACTCGATGTTCGACGTGATGATCACCTATCGTCTCGATGACCTGCGCAGCGCCGTGAACGCGATTCAGCAGGCCGAGATGAAACACGCGGACGGCGACAATGCCGAGGCCAAGGCCCTGATCGCCGAAGCCCGCAGCCTGATCGAGGCCAACCCGATTGACGAAGCCACCAGCCTCGATCCCGATTTTGCCGCGATCTTCACCAAGAAGCGCCGCAAGGCGACCGACACGGTCGAGGGCCGTCAGGCCGAGGTCGAACAGGAATGGGACGCGATGGTGGTCGAAAACTACCGCCGCGCCCGTGAACTGGCCGACCAGGCGGCAGCCATGTAATCGCTCTGCCGGCCCGGTTCGGGCCGGTCTCACCCTCGCCGTTCAGCACGGCGAGGGGTTTCGGGGAAGGTGGGAAAAATGCCAAGCATGAACAGGTCTACACCCGGCGCGACCGCCGGAATTGCCGATCGTTTGCCCAAATGGCTAGTGCCGAACCTGTCGGGCCTGCATATGGTGGCGCTGTTTATCGCGCTGCTGCTGATCGGGTTGCTTCTGGTGCCGGTCGCGCAGGTGATGATCGTCGCCTTTCAGGATCCGGCAACCGGCGCGGCGACCTTGCAGAACTTTCTGGATTTTTTCCGCACGTCCCTGTTCCGTGAAAGTTTCTGGAATTCGTTCTATGTGTCGGCCATGTCGGTGGTGGTGGCCACCGCGATTGCCCTGCCGCTGGCCTACATCACCACACGGTTTCATTTTGCCGGTTCCGTTTTGATCCAGAGCCTGGGGTTCATTCCGCTGATCATGCCGCCCTTTGTCGGCGCGGTCGCGATGCAGTTGATCTTCGGGCGCAACGGCACGGTAAACCTGCTTCTGCGCGATTACCTCGGGTTCGACATTCCGTTCATGGAGGGCCTGAACGGCGTGATCCTCGTGCAGTCGATCCATTATTTCCCGTTCATCCTGATCAACCTGTCGGCATCGCTGCGTAATATCGACCGCTCGATGGAAGAGGCCGCGCAGAACCTCGGTTCGCACGGGATGCGGCTGTTCCGGCGGATCGTCTTTCCGCTGGCGATGCCTGGCTATATCGCCGGGGCGGCGCTGGTTTTCATCAAGGTGTTCGACGATCTGGGAACGCCCCTGCTTCTGAACGTCAACAACATGCTGGCCCCGCAGGCCTATCTGCGGATTTCGTCCATCGGGATCAGCGATCCCATGGGATACGTGATTTCCGTCATTCTGGTGGTCTTCTCGGTTCTGTCACTTTGGGCGTCGTTCCTGTTCATGCGCGGCAAGGATTACGCCACCGTCCAGAAGGGCGGTGGCGGCATGGCCAAGCGCAACCTGAAACCGGCGGAAAAGATGCTGGCCTATGGCGTCGTGATCTTCATCCTGCTGCTGGTCCTGACACCGCATATCGGCCTGACGCTCTTGTCCTTCGGTACGATATGGTCTTTCGCGCCGCTGCCTGACGGCTACACCCTGCAGAACTACGTGACGATGTGGGAAGGCTCGAAAACCTTCATCTTCAATACCCTGCTCTATGCCGGGATCGCCGCCACCGCAGACGTAATCCTTGGAACGGCGATTGCCTATATCGTGCTGCGCACCAATATCTTTGGCCGCAAGGGGCTGGATTACCTGGCGACGGCGGCACTGGCCGTGCCCGGCGTGGTGCTGGGGATCGGGTATCTGCGGACCTTCCACAGCGTCGATGTGCCTTTCGTGGGCGAGCCGCTGGCGAGCTGGTGGGTGGTCATCGCCCTTGCATTGATGATCCGTCGCTTGCCCTATGCCCTGCGCGCCTGCATGGCGGCACTGCAACAGGTCAGCCTTGCGCTGGAAGAAGCCGCCGAAAGCCTGGGGGCCACGAAAAAGCGCACCATCTACAAGATCGTCGTGCCGCTGATGAAGGGTGGACTGCTGGCGGGGTTCGTGACCAGTTTCGCCACCGCGGCTGTCGAATTGTCGGCCACCATCATGCTGGTCAGTTCCAATCAGGATGCGCCGCTGGCCTATGGCATCTACCTGTTCATGCAGACCCCATCGGGACGCGGGGCAGGGGCCGCGCTTGGCGTGGTGGCGGTGCTGCTGGTGGCGGCTGGCACGCTGGCCTCCCAGATCATTATCGAACGCGACAAAAAGGCCAAGGCTTCGGCCGATATGCACTGAAAGGCGGAGACGGAAGAATGGACCAGACCGGCATCAAGATCGAAGACCTGCACCTGTCATTCGGCGAGACACAGGTCTTGCGCGGCGTGAACCTCGATATTCGCCCCGGAGAGTTTTTCGCCTTTCTCGGTCCGTCCGGATCGGGCAAATCCACATTGCTGCGCGCGATTGCCGGGTTCGGCCCGACGCCACAGGGGCGTATCCTGATCGGGGATCGCGATGTCGTTGGGCTTGACCCGTGGAAGCGCAATGTCGGCATGGTGTTTCAGTCTTACGCCCTCTGGCCGCATATGAGCGTGCGCGACAATGTCGGGTTCGGTCTCAGGGAACGCCGGGTGCCCGCAAGCCAGATCAGGGGGCGCGTGGATGCGGCGCTGGATCTGGTGGGTCTGGCGCATCTGGCCGACCGGATGCCCAACCAGCTATCGGGCGGACAGCAACAGCGCATCGCCCTGGCGCGCACGGTCGTCGTCGAGCCCGAGGTTTTGTTGCTGGACGAACCGCTGTCCAATCTCGATGCGTCGTTGCGGGTGCAGATGCGGCGCGAACTGCTGCACCTTCAGCGCAAGCTGGGCCTGACGACCATTTTCGTGACCCACGATCAGGAAGAGGCGAACACCACATCCGACAGGATGGCGGTTCTGGATGGCGGTGTGATTCAGCAGGTCGGCACCCCGCAGGAACTGTACGACCGGCCCGCCAATCTGTTCGTCGCGAACTTTCTGGGCACCGCCAATATCTTTGAGGGCCGGGTCGAGATCGATGGCGACGCCGCGCGGTTCCACACGAAAACCGGCGAGGTGCTCACGATCCCGGCCTCGGGCAATCTGGACGGCAGCAACGTGGTCTTGCGCCCGCAGAACATCTCGATGACACAGGCCCCGGAACCGGACGCCCTGAAAGGCGAGGTGCTGCACCGCGAATTTCTCGGCAGTCAGATCCGGTATCTGGTCAAGGTCGCGGGCACCGAGATTGTCGTCGATCAAAGCCACAGCGCCGGGCGCGACTGGTTCGATCCGGGGGCGCAGGTGCATCTGGTCGCCAATACCTCGAGCGCGGTAATTCTCTGAAACAAATACAGGCAGTCAAAATGAACCCAAGTCCCGACGTCTATCTCTTACGGCATGGCGAAACCGTCTGGAACAAGGCGGGTCGCATTCAGGGTCAGATGAATTCCGACCTGACCGATCTGGGCCGCGAGCAGGCAAAAACACAGGCCGGTATCCTCAAACGGCTGGAGATCGGGCTGGACGATATCGGCCTGTTTTGCAGTCCCCTGACCAGAACCCGTGAAACCGCTGCACTTGCGCTCGAGGGGCGGGATTGCACCATCGACGACCGCCTGATCGAAATCGGATGCGGCGCGTGGGAAGGGCTGACCCCTGCCGAACGCGCCGCTCGTGATCCCGAAGTCGTGGCGCGCTGCGAAACGGATCTCGACCTATATTTCAATGCACCGGGCAACGAGGGGCTGTCGGCGGTTCAGGCGCGGATCGCTGCGTTTCTGGCCGACCTGACCGGCCCGGCCGTGATCGTGTCGCACAAGGTGGCGCTGATCGTCATGCGCGGCCTGCTGACGGGCCTGCCAGATGACAGGCTATCCGAACTGACCTCCCGGCAAGGGACCGTGATCCATATCAGCGGCGGGCAGGAACGTCATTACGAGTGACCCATGCCCCCGGATGTGGACGGTGGGTGGCTGAAAAAGCCAATGCAGCGTTGATGCGGGCAAACTTCAGGGAACTGGACAGGTCCATCAGCGCGAAAGGCCCTTCACCGCCGACTGAAACAGGACTCGGACATATTGATCCCGGCCATCTTCGGACAGCGCAAGCTACCTCCCTCGATCTACCATTCGGATGAGACCTTCATCTACAACGGCCCTCTGCGCATGCGGTATGTCCTCTACAGTTTTGGCCCATGTCAGGAGACCGGCGAGTTCGAGCGTGTATGCAAGCTTGACGCAAAAAACGACGCGACCAACATGATGCCGCATGCTTTCAATGCTCAGCTTTCGTCGGTCGCCCGGCAGTTTGAAATACCGGGCGATATGGAGTTCCGTTGGACCGGCGAGGGTTGGGAAATGCGCTGAACATCAGCGCCGAAAAGGTACAACGGTGCGACCGCCGGAATGGGGCCGTGCCCCTGCGCTCATTTCCTGTTGCGCATGGCATCCTGCAGTGCCGCGCCAAGGGCACTTTGGCCGTTTGACCCTTGCCCGCTCCTTTGCCGGTTCTGCCCCTTCGGGCCACGGCCCGGATTTGCATTGCGCGGGGGTTTCTTGTCCGCCGGGGGCTTCGATCCGCCGTTGTCCTTGCGCATGCTCAGGCCGATGCGTTTGCGTGCCACGTCCACCTCGGTCACGCGGACCTTGACGACATCGCCGGTCCTGACCACCTCATGCGGGTCCTTGACGAAACGGTCGGCCAGTTGGCTGACATGCACCAGCCCGTCCTGATGCACGCCGATATCCACGAACGCCCCAAACGCGGCGACATTGGTGACCGTGCCTTCCAGCGACATGCCAGGGCGCAGGTCTTTGATGTCGTCGATCCCGTCGGCAAGGCGGGCGGTCACGAAATCGGGGCGTGGGTCACGGCCCGGCTTTTCCAGCTCGGCAAGGATATCGCGCACCGTGGGCAGGCCGAACCTGTCATCCACGAAATCTTCGGCGCGCAGCCCCTTCAGGGCCTCGGGCGCGCCCATGATGGCGCGGATGTCGCGCCCGCAGGCCTGCACGACGCGGCGCGCGACATCATACGCCTCGGGGTGGACCGAGGTGGCATCGAGCGGCTCGTCACTGTCGCGCAGGCGCAGGAACCCGGCGCATTGTTCAAAGGCTTTCGGCCCCAGCCCGGACACCTTGAGCAGCGCCTTGCGGGACGGGAATACGCCCTCTGCATCGCGATGTGCGACGATGGCCTGCGCCAGCGACGGACCAAGCCCGGCCACACGCGCCAGCAGAGGCGCCGACGCCATGTTCAAATCGACGCCCACGGCGTTCACCGCATCTTCGACCACCGCTTCAAGCGTCTGCGCCAGCCGCCGCTGGTCCACGTCATGCTGATACTGGCCGACACCGATGGATTGCGGCGTGATCTTCACCAGTTCGGCCAGTGGGTCTTGCAGCCGCCGCGCGATGGACACCGCACCGCGCAATGACACGTCGAGATCGGGAAACTCCTCGGCGGCCAGTTCGGAGGCGGAATAGACGGATGCGCCCGCCTCGGACACGATCACGCTGGACGGGCGCGGTGTGCCTTGTGGCCATCGTTTCAGCGCATCGGCGACCATCCGTTCGGTCTCGCGGCTGGCGGTGCCATTGCCGATGGCGATCAGTTCGATCCCATGTTGGCGGATCAGTTCGAGCACGGCAGCCTCCGCGCCCCGCAGATCGTTCTTGGGCTGGAAGGGATAAAGCGTCGCCGTTGCAAGCAGCTTGCCGGTGGCATCCACGACCGCCGCCTTGACGCCGGTGCGAATGCCCGGATCAAGCCCCAGCGTGGCGCGCGGCCCGGCGGGGGCGGCCAGTAGCAAATCCTTGAGATTACGTCCAAAAACGGCAATCGCCTCGTCATGGGCGCGTTTGCGCAACTCGCCCATCAGATCGACATACATCGTCAGGCTCAGCTTGACGCGCCATGTCCAGCCCGCCACCTCGCGCAGCCACGCATCCCCCGGCGCGTTGCCGGGGATGCCGATGGCCGCCTCGACCATGGTGATCGCGCGGGGCGCGCCGGTGTCGGGATCGGGGGCGATGTCGACGGTGACGATCTGTTCCCTAGCCGCACGAAGGATCGCCAGCGCGCGGTGCGAGGGGATGCTGACCCATGCCTCGCGGTGATCGAAATAGTCCGAGAACTTGACGCCCTCCTGTTCCTTCTCCGGCTGGACACGGGCCGAGATGATCGCCTCGGCACGCATGAAGTCGCGCAGGTGGCCCAACAGGTCGGCGTTTTCGCTCAGGTCTTCGGTCAGGATGTCGCGCGCGCCCTCAAGCGCCTCTTTGGTCGATGGAACGGCCTCGGTGATGTAGCCGCTGGCCAGCTCTTCGGGGGCGGCATTGCGGTTGTCGAGAATGGCGCGCAACAGGGGCTCAAGCCCATTCTCGCGGGCGATCATCGCCTTGGTGCGCCGCTTGGGCTTGAATGGCAGGTAGATGTCTTCGAGCGCGGACTTGGTTTCGGCCTCGGCAATGGCGCGGGCCAGCGCATCGGTCAGCTTGCCCTGTTCTTTGATCGATCCAAGGATCACCTCGCGCCTGGCCTCCAACTCGCGCAGATAGGTCAGCCGATCCGCCAGCGTGCGCAACTGCGTATCGTCCAGCCCACCCGTCGCCTCTTTGCGGTAACGGGCGACAAAAGGCACCGTCGCGCCACCATCCAACAGGCCCACGGCGGCGGTCACCTGATCGGGGCGGGCGTTGATATCGGCGGCGATGCTGCGGGCGATACGATCAGCGGTCTGTGTCAATTCCGGCGTCCTCTGCTTCGTTGAACGCGCAGGAATACTCAGGGTGAATGAAAGAGGGAAGGGGATTTGTCGCGACCCGGTTTAGAATGTGCCCGGTGTGAGCGATACCTGAACTGCGACTCCTATTCCTTTTGAGGGTAGGGACGTTGGCCCATTTCCTCCATCATCTTTTCGCGGAACACTTCGGCGGGTGTCTTCCAACCGAGGCATTTTCTGGGTGTCGCGTTGAGGCGGTCGCAGATCATTTTCAATTCATGATCTGAGACCGCCGTGATGTCGCGCTTTCTCGGCAGCCATCTTCGCGCACGTCGATTGGTGTTTTCGACGGTCCCCTTCTGCCAGGGTGAGGAGGGGTCACAAAACCAGGTCTGCGTTCCGATCTCGGCCTGAAGGTGCGGCCAGCTGACAAATTCGCTGCCG
>NZ_JAHKSQ010000009.1:0-2503 GCF_018862045.1 Roseovarius sp. PS-C2 | reverse complement strand
GAGACGGCGATGATCGCCGCTCAGTGAACGAGCAACACCGGCTATGAAGAAGCAGGTGGACGCCAGTTCCTACACCACTTCCCGGGGCACTACCCATTTGCGCGCGGCTCAGGACAAGGCGCAGGTCACGCTCCGCGCCAATCGAAATGTCCTCGAGGCCTTGGCCGAACGGTTGTTGCGTGTCAGGGACATGTCCGGGCGGGATATCTCTGCGTTCACGGAAGACGTTTTCCGAGAGAAGCACAGTCGCAACGATCGCGCGCCAAGCGAAGGTCAGAATACCTGCGTTGCAGGGTCGTGATACAATCCGAAATGAGGATCGAAATATTGTCCCCCGGCGATGAGGTCCGCTGGGGGGCAATCTGATCTCATGGCCACGAGTCAGCAAGCTTCGCGAGCGGCATATTTTTGCTCGATGGTGTTTCGCAACCAATTTTCAGTAGCATTCCAGGCCTCGAGTTCACCGGTCTCGAGATTGAGAACGAACGCGCCTCCGCCAAACTCGTGCATCTGCTGCTTGCTGCAACTGCGACTATACTCAAAACCCCAGTACCCTTTACTTCCAACGTCTTGCGCAAGTCGTGCGACATATAAGAGAACCGCGTCCAGATCGGCGTCGCCGTAGGAATCGCGCAACCACAGAACTGCCGATGTCTCGGTGGTTTCAAGCAGCGACACATCGAAGCTGAACATGTTGAGACATTGTGTTTCGTCGTCGCGCATCAACTCCAGAAGCTTCGTTGCGTATGTCGCGTCCGCAAGCGACTTCAGGACGAGGTTGCATGAGAATTGAATATAGTGAGATGCCATTTTTTGGTTTCCTGTGTTTATTACAGAAGCCATTTGGACATCGCGGTTTAAGAAGTCGTTAAAAGAGGGGTAAGTCTATATTTTTAATACATAAATCGATATACTCCATTGCTATATACGCGAACTTACGACACCGCTGAACGTCCTTGTTGCCCATTTGTCGTTCTGAAAAAAGGCGACACCGGTGGCATGCCTCCAGTTCTCGATCTTACAGCGCTCAGACACGTTCAGGTAAACCGCGACGAGACCGTGATTGGCACGTCCGGCAGTCAAACAATAACATTCTGGATCGGCACCAGCGCCGGTGGAAACTTCATAGTAAAGTTCAAAGACCCACCAGAGGTTGTTCTGCCAGACGCTGGTAACGGCATCTATTACGACATCGCCACTCAGCTGGGGTCATATGATCCTATCCCGCAGAAGAAAGGGCGGCTCTATTTGGGGTCAGCCATAAACTGGACATAGAGATCGGCTACGGTCGATGCGCGCCAGGCGATTCCTGGCATAACCCTGAAGGGTTATCTCCCTGCGAGACTGGCCCCCGTCGATAAATTGGCAGGGGCCTTTTTTGTTTCTGGGAGCTCCTATGCTCGCGTCACGCCAAAATGTTTCACATATCTGGTGCCGATACGGGCGCTAAGGCCGGATCGAGATGAACATGAAGGATGACCACCATCGGACCGTGTGCCGGATGTGCTACGGCGCCTATGGCGAGACAGGAGCTGCGTCGGAGTTTCGGCTTGGCTGGGTCGATGATTTAAACTGCCAGCGGCACCTAGAGGATCAGCGTTAATAATATTTCTGTCTCGCTGGACAATCAAGGCGCGATGTGGAAAACCTTTGCTCGCGCCGCGACTGTTTCCGTACTGCATACCTGCCTTTTGCGGCGCACCTCCATAGGTTCTTGCCCCGCCCATAGTGGCGGGGCTTTTTATTGCAGATTCCTGCGGGATTCCGGCAATTCCTTGTTGTCATAGTAATTCCGCTTCAACTCACGATAGATCGTCGACGGTGCGCGATCCAGCCGGTCCGCAATCTCCGGAACCGGCATTTAGCTTCGCGCCACTTGGCAAGCTTTTAGCGCTCTCATAAACTCAGGTGAGGGTAGCAGCGTCCCATTCGTCATCCTCCATGCAACATTCTGTTTTGATACAGAATTTGCACTTCGGATGTGAATTCACCCGGTCAAACGTGATGGATTTTCGCGCCAGATGGGGCAGGTCACGGACAGCTTTCAAGATCTTCCCCATGACAGGCTTCGTGCGCTTGTTTGGGTTCTTCAGCAGGACCGTAAACCGGCTGACGCGCTCGACCAGTGATGTGACATTCGATTGCCCAAGCTTCTGTTTGAACAATATCAAATCACCTTCCCAATGACCAAACTGGCGTCTGTGGGCGACATCATCCGGCCGAAACAGAATGCTGACATCACGGTCAAACTTCGGAGGCAGGCGCTTTCGGGCACGACGCGGACGACGGGCTTTACGGTGCTCAGGCAGGTACCACCACAGCTCCTGTGCCATGCCTTCCTTGGAATAGATGTAGCGGTAGATTGTTTCCTGGCAAACTCGCAGCTTAGCACCTTCATAGATCATCCGATTGCCAATCTGCTCTGGTGTCCAGCCCAGTTTGATCTTTGCCACAACAGTCTTGCACAGTTCAGGATGCCGGATCAGCTTGCGCTGTACCGAGC
>NZ_JAHKSQ010000008.1:0-149286 GCF_018862045.1 Roseovarius sp. PS-C2 | reverse complement strand
CTCCGCTCCCTCAGTCCGTCCCGCGTCCCGTCAGCACCTCAGCGCCGCCGGTGAAGGGGTATCTACTGCTTCACCCCAAACCCCGCAACCCCTTTTTATCACCAACGTCACATTTTTTTTGAAAAACTGCATAACCGTTTAATTTCAACAAGATAGACGTGCCAGTTTTTGCCAAACCCGTTCAAGGCCCCCGTTTCGTGCTGCATTCCAGCCGTTTCAGCCCCTACATCTTGAGTTATCCACAAGCTTATCCCCAATTCCCACCAGACTCACCGACGAAACCTGCCCTCCAATCGCGAGTCACCCGGTGAATCAGACGCAAAAATTCGCCCCCCGCACTCCGAATCCCACGGGACAGCGACCGGGGCTTGCCGGAAACCGCCCCCATATGGCGAAGACTCCGCCAGAACCCGGCCCTCGCACCGTTTCTCTCCGGCTTAAATTCTCATCAGATGCCGTATCAGGCCGCCTGTTTTCGCCGCACCGGGCGAACACGCAGGGCCAAAAGCAGCACAATCGCCGCAAGATACAGGATCGGCTCGATCTGAAAGCCCTTTACCAGCCACAGAAAGTGTATGCCGCCCAGAACGGCCACGGCATAGGTCAGCCGATGCAGTTTGCGCCAACGTGCACCCAAGTGTCGAACCGACCACCCGTTCGAGGTCATCGCCAGCGGAATCATCAACGCAAAGGCCAGCATCCCGACCGTGACATAGGGGCGCTTGAGGATATCCGCCCAGATCAGCGCCGGGATCTGCACGTCCAGCACCAGCCAGACCAGCAGATGAAGCGTGACAAAGAAAAACGCGACCAACCCAAGCGCACGCCGGAACTTCAGCAGATTGATCCCTGCAAACCGGCGCAGCGGGGTGATACACAGCCCGGCGATGACAAGCTGCAACGCGATCTTCCCCAGCTCGTGTTCGAGCGCCTTGATCGGCTCGACACCCAGACCGCCTGTCGCGCCCAGATAGAAAAGCCACAGCGCCTGAACCAGACCCAGCACATAAAGCACGGCCGCGGGCACCCTGCGGGCCAGACGGTTCAGGCGATCAGCGATCATCAGAAAAACCGTTTCAGATCCATGCCGTCATACAGCCCGGCCACCTCGTTCCCGTAGCCGTTGAACATCAGCGTCTCGACCCGTGGCGAGAATAGCCCGCCGCCGATCCGGCGTTCCGTGGCCTGAGACCAGCGCGGATGATCCACCTGCGGGTTCACGTTACTATAGAAGCCATACTCACGCGGGTTGGCCTTGTTCCAGCTTGTCGGGGGTTCCTTGTCGGTCAGGGTGATCCGGACCACCGACTTGATCGACTTGAACCCGTATTTCCACGGCACCACCAATCGCAATGGCGCACCGTTCTGCTTGGGGATGTCCCGGCCATAAATTCCCGTGGCCATGATGGTCAGGGGATGCATCGCCTCGTCCAGACGCAGGCCCTCGACATAGGGCCAGTCCAGAACCGGATAGCGCGTGCCGGGCATCTCGTCCTTGCGCAGCACGGTTTCGAAAGCCACGTATTTCGCACCTGCCTGCACGCCCGCCATGTCCAGCAGATCGGCCAGTTCGAAGCCGTTCCACGGCACCACCATCGACCATGCCTCGACACAACGAAGCCGGTACAGGCGTTCCTCGATGGTCATCTTCGACATGATGTCGTCAAAGGCATAATCGCCGGGGCGCTCCACCAGACCGTCGATACGAACGGTCCAGGGATCGATTTTCAGCCGCCGGGCGTTCTTGTAGGGATCGTCCTTGCCTGTGCCGAACTCATAATAGTTGTTGTAACTGGTGATTTCTTCCCAGCTGTTCGGCTCCATACCCTCGGCACGGGCCTGTCCGCCGATACCTGCCAGCCCCAGGCCCGCCGCCGCACCGGCCATCCATTGACGGCGGTTCAGGTATACCTGTTCCGGTGTCACGTCGCGTTCGGTCAGGTCGTTTGTCCAGCGGTTCGCCATGGTGTCTCTCCTTCACGTCCTGACACCTTATATAGAGACACCCCCCAAGCCGTCACGAGGTCACAGGCGCACGTTTCCTCACATTGGCGTGCCCGCATTGTAACTTGGCCGGGTCTTGTTGAACGGAACCGAACTGCCATCGGCCTGCACGATCCGTACATGCCGCCGCCGCATCAGGCGCGGCTCGGTGACGCCGACGGAATGCGCGATGGTCTCGACCTCACCGATCACGGCTTTCGCGTAATTCGCAACCTTCAGGTATTTGTCCTCGACAACCAGCCCCCCCTGCAGGCGTGGATCATGTGTGGTGATGCCCGTGGGGCAGGTATTGCGGTTGCACTTGAGCGCCTGGATGCAGCCGAGTGAAAACATGAACCCGCGCGCCGAGGTCACGAAATCCGCGCCTGCGCACAGCGCCCAGGCCACATCGGACGGGTTGACCAGCTTGCCGCTGGCAATGATCCGGATGCGATCCTTCAAACCATGACGATCCCGCAAATCGACCATGCGGGGCAACGCCTCGCGGATGGGCATGCCGACAAGGTCGATCAGGGGCATCGGCGCGGCGCCTGTCCCGCCCTCGCCGCCATCGACGCAGATGAAATCCGGCGCGCAATCGTCTTCCCGCAGATTGATCATCTCGAAAAACTCGATCCAGGCATCGGACGATCCGATCACCGTCTTGAAGCCCACGGGCTTGCCCGTAACCGCACGGATATGGGCGATCATGTTCAGCAGATCGTCAAAACCATCGATCTCGCGATGGCGGTTCGGGGAAATACTGTCCTGGCCCTCGGGAATCCCACGTATTTCCGCGATCTCGGCATTCACCTTTGCGCCGGGCAAAATACCGCCCTTGCCCGGTTTGGCCCCCTGCGCCAGCTTCAGCTCGAACATCTTCACATGCGGGTTCGCCCCCACATCGCGCAGCCTTTCGTCATCGAGGTTCCCCTCCGCATCGCGCACACCGTATTTCGCCGTACCGATCTGATAGACGATATCGCACCCCCCCTTCAGGTGAAACGGAGACAGACCGCCCTCGCCGGTATTCAGCCAAATTCCCGCCCTGGCCGCCCCGCGGCTCAGCGCCTCGACCGCCGGGCGCGAAATCGCGCCATAGCTCATGCCGGAGATATTGAAGATCGACTTTGCCCGGTACGGCACCGCCGCCGTCGGCCCGATCACCATCGGCTCGGTCGTGGCGCACTGATCGTCCAGCGGCGGAAAACAGGCGTTGACGAAAATCGGCGTTCCGGGGATCGACAGGTTCCGGGTCGATCCGAAGGCCACCGTGTTCCCCTTGCCCTTGCCCGCATGATACACCCAGTCGCGCTGCGCCCGGTTGAACGGCATCTCTTCACGGTCCATGGCAAAGAAATACTGCCGGAAAAACTCGCCCAGTTTGGTGAACAACCCCCGGAACCGCCCGATCACGGGATAGTTGCGGCGAATTGCATCGCCGGCTTGCGTCTTGTCCAGGATGTAAAAGGCCACGATCAGCGCAACGGCGAACCCAAGCACCAGAACGAATATCAGGGCCAGAACTTCAAGGGCATGCACTGCGTAACTCATTTAACCGTCTCTTCCGTGTTGATATGGGTCAAGGGAGGATGCACTCTTGCATCATACACTGCGCCTTTGCCGACAGTGCCACAACCCGAAACCTCGCCTCGAAAGGACGCCGGAATGAAAATCACCACCCTCACCGCCGCCATCGCCCTGACCGCCGCAGCCGCATCCGCACAAGACATGGTGACCTATACCACCGACCAGGCTTTCGAAGACGTGACATTCGGCCTGGAAACAGCAATCGTCAATCTGGGACTGGTCATCGACCATGTCAGCCATGTGGGCGAGATGCTGGAACGTACCCGCGCCGATGTCGGTTCGGATGTGGTTCTTTTCACACAGGCCGACGCCTACAGTTTCTGCTCGGCCACCCTGTCGCGCGAAGTGATGGAGGCTGACCCGATGAACATCGCCTTCTGCCCCTACAGCGTCTTCGTCGCCGAACGGGCCGACACCCCCGGCGAGGTCATCGTCGGTTACCGCGCCTTCCCCGAGGGCGAAATGCAAAAGGTGCAATCTCTGCTCGACGGAATCGCCCGCGCGGCAATCGGCGAGAAATAAGTCATACCCACAGTCCGGGACGGGAACCGCGCAGCCACAATGCCGCGCGGTTTTCATTTCTTGTGAATCACCACGATCTGATCGCGCCGCCCCTTCAGAAAGCGGACCGGCTCGATGATACACCCCGATATGTCCTGCCCGACCGCGTTGAACTCTGCCGAGAGTTCGGGATCGGTGTGGCGAAACTCCCCATCCTCCAGCCAGCCACGAAACAACGCGGCAGTCTTGGTGATGTCGGGCAGTTCCAACTCACCGGGCTGCCGGCGCAGGCTTTCGATCACATAAAGACCGCCGGACTCCATCCGCGGGAATACCTCCAGAAATGCATTCTGCTGGTGATGGCTGGCGTGGCTCGCATCGTCGATCACGATGGTCGGCGCCGGGTCGATGGACTCGGCAGCGGCGGCAATATGTTCGCGATTCGCCATATCGCACCGATGAAACGTGAAACGGTCGTCCCCGAACCACGACACATCCTCTATATCCAACCCGTGCACATGGGCCTTGGGGAAATACTCCAGCCACATCCGAATTGACGGAACCATGCTCGGGTCATGGTCCATCTCTTCGATTTGTTCGGGCGATGCGTTCAGAACTCCCATTTCCAGAACACTGATCTTGCGCTGACGATACGGATGGAACAGCATCTGATACAGTTCTGTATACCGGTGCCTGGACGCTCCCTTGTCGGTCCCGTACCGGTCCGCCAGATCGCTCAGGTTTTCGCCGCCTTTTCCCGTGGGCTTGCGCGGCGCGGTCTTGGTGTTGGCTAGAATTTCCGCCTCTTTGAGAGCCTCTTTTTCCTCGCGGGTCATGACCGGAGCGGCGTCGCAATCGACCTTGTGCTTCTTCAAGGCCCGGTCCATCCAGCTTTCGGGCTCAGGCATACCGCCGATATCCGCCAGGAACTCGCGCACGCGACGGCCATAAAAGTGCACCGAGTAGGTATTCTCGCGCAGCATCTCCTCGATTGCAGCCAGCCCTTGCGTGCGCATCAACAACCGGCGATCCCGGAAACTGACCGGATACAACCCTTCGATCGGGAAGGCGTATTTATCCTCTCCCGTCTTTTGCAGATAATGCGTGACGGCCTGCGGACCCCAAACGCCCCACGGCATGTCGCTGACATGAACCGGGTTCCCTTGATCCTTCAGTTTTTGCAGGCGTTTCTTTTCGCGGTCCGAATACCATTCGGGGATGCCGAACTCGTCTTCGGTCATGTCCAGAAGCTGACCCAGTGCATCGCTGTCCGGCGGCAGGCCAAGCACCCCGCCATTGATATGCGCATCCGATTCCCAGCCAAAGAAGTGGCCCGTCGCGGTCTCGAACGGCTTGACGCAATAGGCATCCAGATCGGCCCAGATCATCCGGTCATGCTGCTTCAGCAGGTGATATCGGAAAACATCTGAAAACAGCGCAAAACTGCCGGTGCGCCCATGCTGGATAAAACGGTCGATCTTCAGAACGCTGTCCCCATGAATCAGCTCGACCCCGTCGGGCACGTTCTGCACTTCCTTGTAGTGATAAAGCTTCACATGATGCCCCGCATCAAGGAAGGACTGTGCACACAACACTTCGACATAGCTCAGCGGGCCTTCGACCCACAGCATTCCGATCTCGTAATCGCGACCCATCTGCACCCTCATTCACGTCGCACCCTTTACGGGCGTTTTATCCATTGTCCCAAAGCCCTACGGACCGGTTATGCGCCGCGCAATCCTTTCTCGTCGCAACCCGCCATCACACGGCAACCTGACGCGGCTGCGCCACAACGCTCAGACCTGTCCGGGCTCGATCAGGGTTATATCCGGATTGGCGCGAATATCGTCGATATCACGCTCATACATCCGGGTCAGATGCGCGCGCTCGGCCGGTGTCCACGGGTCGTAACCGCCATACTCTTTCCCGCGCGGATATTGTTCCTGCAAGGCCACACGCTGGTCCAGCGCATAATCGGCGCCCTCCTTGTGGATCAGTTGCAGCAGTTCATACACGGCACGCCCGCTGGCCGTGGGCCGCTTGTTGCGATCCTTGGGCTCTTTCATCGCGGACACATCGACATCGGGACCGCAAAGATTGGCCAGAATCTCGCGATCCATTTTACGAAAGTCTTCGTATTTCCAGACATAGACACGCGCACCGGGAAAGAAGGTCACGACCGATTTCAGGATATTGTGCCAGCTCGGCATGTTCTCCATCACCTGCCGCCTCATGATCCGCTCGTCCACGAACCACTGACCGGTCACCGACCGCAGATACTCCACATAGGCCGAGGCAAAGAAATCGGCATAGTTGCGCAGCCCCAGATGCACCTCATCGACACCGTCAGGGAACTGCTCGGCAAACACTTCGATCAGCTTGCGCCGCCAGCGATACAGCACCCCGCGCTTCACGCAATGGCCGCAATGACCGGCCATGTTCTCGTCCGACAAAATCAACCGTCCGGGTTTGGCCGAGAACAATTCGGACAGGAACACGCCGGTCATCTCGCGCAATTCTTCGTCCGAAATCTTCGGGTCCCAGTCCATGCCGACGCTGTTATAGACGTTGCATTGCACCGGCACTGTCAGGCGTTTGCGCGTATCGCGGTGATGCACGTAATGCACCCCGGCGCGTTCCAGCATCTTGGAATTGCGCGCCAGCATGGATTGCACATGGCTGGTCGCCGTCTTGTGAAATCCGCCATGCAGCACAATATAGGGCCGCTGGCTCATTCCGCGGCAAGCCCCTGAAGCAATTGATCGCGGTCGACCGGCATTTCGCCGGGGCGATTGATCGTCTGCAACAACCTGTGCAGATCGGCCCATTCCCCGTGCTCTTTCAGCGCGGCGATCTTGGCGCGATGCCAATCGCAGGCTTCGCCGTGCAGGCGCGCCACTTCGGGATCGCTCAACAGCTCGTCATACACCTCGCGGGTCCGCGCGACGGTGGGCAGCAGCGATTGATCCTCTTCCATGTTCAGGTTCAGATCGGCCCAATAGGCCACACCCTGATCGCGTTCGATATGGTTCGTGCGCCCCCGGTCACGCTTGACCAGGAAACTGTCGACCGAACGCACGGCATAGTGATGCAGGCGCGCATGGTCATGGCGGAACTCCGGCCAGGCCGACCAGCCCGCCGCGAAATACTTGTCCGGCATCGGCTGCCCGCCCGCATCGGTCCACACGAACCCCTCGGGCCGGCCCTGAAACTTGGGGCGGTGCACCCCGATCTTGGTTATCGCATCAGACGGGCGGAACAGGGTTTTCAGGCCAAGCGCCTTGTATTTCCCGCGGAAATCCTCTTGCGCGCCCCATGTGAACTGCTCGGTCACGAAACGGTCTTCATAGGCCACGCGATCCCCGCAGCCGAAAATCTTCCAGCACAATGAAATCGCGTCCGCCCCGCCGACCGCCTCGAACAGATCGTCCAGGGTTCCGCCATCGGCGCGCACGTTCAGGAATTCGTCACAGTCCGAGCAAATGATCCAGTCGGTCTCGTCATATATCTTTTCGCGACGCGCCCGGCGCAGGGCCACACGCTGCGGACTGGCGCCTTGCTTGAACTGGTTGTAGACATGCTGCACCACGCCAAGCTCTTCCAGACGCATTGCGATCCTGTCCGTGCCGTCGTCGCAATGGTTGGTGTAGATCAGGAAATCGGTGAACCCGATGGCCCGGTGATAGGCCACCCATTCCAGCATGAACGGCCCTTCGTTCTTCATCGTGGTGACGATGGTGCGGCGCGCGTTCCTTCGCGATCCCTGCGGGCGTATGGCGGGGACGCTCACCTCTGTGATCTCCACAGACGACCCGGCGGTTTCCGCCGCATCGCCCTCTTCACCCCATTCCTTTGCCGCCTCGGCCTCTTGCGCCTCTTCCCGTTTAATCTGCCGTATCCGGCTACGGAACAACGCGGTCACCTGCTCGGCCCGCTCGTTACGTCCCTTGCTTTCGTAATAGGAACTCAGCGCACCACGGAACCACGGCAGGTTCCGACGCGCCCGATACAGCCGGTAAAACTCCAACTCGGTCAGTTCACCGAATATCGCCGCGTGCATCACCGGTTTCAGCGCATCTATCTTGCGCAGGAAAACGGCTGTCTTGTGGTTCGAATAACGGCAATTGAAAACATGCACGTTATCCCCGCCAAAGCGATCCACATGCGCCTGGTCCAGTTCGTGATAGGGATCATAGAAAACATTGACCCGTTCGAACCCGCCGGTCAGCGCCGCCGCGTCCGACAGGGGCAGCGTCCAGTCCTGCCGCCGCCCGTTTTCATAGCGCGTCTCCCACGGCACCAGCGCCTCGTCCAGAGTGCTTTGCGGGTTGATCGCCACCGCATGCGCCCCCGGCACGAGCGATCCGAACACGATCGAGGCAAACCCGCCCATCGACACCCCGGCAAAAACCACCCGGTCATACCCGTCGAAAAACCCGTCAGTGGCCAGCGTCTGCATCCGCTCGATCAAAACCGGATCGCGGTACCAGTCGCTGACATGCGCCATGACCCCCAGATGGCTGATATTGCTGTCCTGCGCGAACTTGAACGCCCAGGGTTCGCGCTCGAGCGACGTGTCGCCCACATTCGACAGGTTGTCGAAACTCACCAGCAAACGGTTCACCGGACGCCTGACGAACATCAGACTGTGACGCAGTTGTTTTTCGATGAACCCTTCGCCTTGCCCACCGGGGCGAAGTTCGTCCAGCCAGCGCGGCAATGCCTGGCCTTGTTCTTTTGCAGGAGACTGCTCTGCCATAACCTGAATACTTGTTCTTGTCGTTGCATGCGCCAACCCGAATGGCGCGGCACCGCACACCTGGGGCGCTACCGCCACCGACTATACAGGCGCGCCATAAAACGGCGCAACCGCCTGTGTGCAATTGCAGGTATTGCGCAGCCAACCTGTCACTTCGGTGCAAGACACGAAAAACCCCGCGAAAGCCGGGGCTTCCGCAGGGCCTGATTTCTGCAGCCGTCAGACCGGCTTAATGCACGACCGCATCTTGCGGCGGTTGGCGATCCGAGGTGCCGACATGATCGCCGATCAAAAGACCCTCGGCCCCGGCCGAGACCGGAACGGTATCCCCGTCCCTGATCTCACCGGCCAGCAATGCCTCGGCCAGCGGGTCCTGCAACGCCTTCTGGATCACCCGCTTCAGCGGACGCGCGCCATAGACCGGATCATAGCCCTGATCGGCCAGCCATGTACGCGCGCCGTCATCCAGCTCCAGCGTGATCTTGCGGCTGGCCAGCCGCTTGAGCAACCGGGCCATCTGGATATCCACGATCCCGTCCATCTGATCACGTGTCAGGCGGTCGAAGATCACGATCTCGTCCAGACGGTTCAGGAACTCGGGCCGGAAATGCGACCGCACCGCATCCATCACGTCGCGCCTGGCATCGCTGGCATCGGCGCCCTCGGGCATCTGGCTCAGGGCCTGAGACCCAAGGTTTGACGTCAGGATGATCAGCGTCTGCTTGAAATCCACGGTCCGGCCCTGACCGTCGGTCAGAACACCGTCGTCCAGCACCTGCAACAGCACGTTGAACACCTCGGGATGGGCCTTTTCAACCTCGTCGAACAGCACCACCTGATAGGGACGGCGACGCACGGCTTCGGTCAGAACGCCGCCCTCGTCATATCCCACATAGCCCGGAGGCGCACCGATCAGGCGGGCAACCGAATGCTTCTCCATGAACTCCGACATGTCGATGCGCACCATCGCGCCGTCATCGTCGAACAGGAACTCGGCCACCGCCTTGGTCAGTTCGGTCTTACCCACACCCGTCGGCCCAAGGAACAGGAACGACCCGAGCGGACGGCTCTCGTCGTTCAGGCCCGCACGCGCCCGGCGCACGGCATTGGCCACGGCCTTGACGGCCTGATCCTGTCCGATCACCCGGCGATGCAGGTTATCTTCCATGCCAAGCAGCTTCTCGCGTTCGCCTTCCAGCATCTTGGCCGTCGGGATACCCGTCCAGCGTTCGACCACCTGGGCGATCTGTTCGGGGCGCACGGCCTCTTCGACCATCACGCCTTCGTCCTCGGCCTGCTCGGCCTCGGCCAACTGCTTTTCAAGCTGCGGGATCACACCGTAAGACAACTCGCCCGCACGGGCCAGGTTGCCCTCGCGCTTGGCGTGCTCCAACTCGATGCGCGCCTTGTCGAGCTGCTCTTTCAGATCGCGCGCACCGGCCAGCTTGTCGCGTTCGGCCTGCCATTGCGCGGTCATCTCGCTGGATTTCTCCTGCAACTCGGCCAGTTCCTTTTCCAGCTTCGCCAGCCGGTCCTTGCTGGCGGCGTCGTCTTCCTTGCGCAGGGCTTCGGCCTCGATCTGCTTTTGCAGGATATCGCGGTCCAGCGCGTCCAGTTCCTCGGGCTTGCTGTCCACTTCCATGCGCAGACGGCTGGCGGCCTCGTCCATCAGGTCGATGGCCTTGTCGGGCAGGAAACGGTCCGTGATATAGCGATGGCTCAGCGTGGCCGCCGTCACCAGCGCGCTGTCGGAAATCCGCACACCGTGGTGCAACTCGTATTTTTCCTTGATGCCCCGCAGGATCGAGATCGTATCCTCGACACTCGGCTCCTCGACCACGAGCGGCTGGAACCGCCGCGCCAGCGCGGCGTCCTTTTCGACGTGCTTGCGGTACTCGTCCAGCGTGGTCGCACCGATACAGTGCAACTCGCCCCGTGCCAGCGCAGGCTTGATCAGGTTGGCGGCATCCATCGCCCCATCGGCCTTGCCGGCCCCGACCAGCGTGTGCATCTCGTCGATGAACAGGATGATTTCACCCGCCGCGGCGGTCACCTCGTTCAGGATCGCCTTCAGGCGTTCCTCGAACTCGCCGCGATATTTCGCACCGGCAATCAGCGCCCCCATATCCAGCGCCAGCAACCGCTTGTTGCGCAGGCTCTCGGGCACGTCGCCATTGACGATCCGCAGCGCCAGCCCTTCGGCAATCGCGGTTTTACCCACGCCCGGCTCACCGATCAGAACGGGGTTGTTCTTGGTGCGGCGGCTCAGGATCTGCATCGCGCGGCGAATTTCGTCATCCCGCCCGATGATCGGGTCGATCTTGCCTTCCTCGGCGGCCTTGGTCAGGTCATGCGCATATTTTTCCAGCGCCTCATAAGTATCCTCGGCACTGGCGCTGTCCGCCGTGCGGCCCTTGCGCAGGTCGTTGATCGCCTCGTTCAGCTTCTGCGCGCTGATCGCGCCTTGCTCCAGCGCATCCTTGGCGGGGGATTTGACGATGGCCAAGGCGGTCAGAATCCGCTCGACCGGAACGAAACTGTCCCCGGCCTTGTCGGCCAGTTTCTCGGCCTCGGCCAGGACCTTGCCAGTCTGCTGGTCCATATAGGTCTGTCCGGCATCGCCCGACACCTGCGGGATTTTCCCCAGTGCCAGATCGACCGCCTGCCTGACGCGCGCCGGATCGCCGCCCGCCCGCTTGATCAGGTTGCTGGCCAGCCCCTCGGCATCGTCCATCAGTGCTTTCAAAAGATGTTCGGGGGCCAGTTTCTGGTGGCTTTCCCGCATCGTGATGGTCTGCGCAGCCTGAATGAAGCCACGCGACCGCTCCGTGAACTTGTTCAAGTCCATGGGTGTTCTCCTTTGTCACAAGCGTTACCCCGTTTGCGCACCCTGTATAAGGCATACGGCTTTCGGGAACCTCGCAATCTGATGTGGGCAGTGGCCTCATGCTGTTCAAGGTCGGGAACGGCAAAACTTGCCGCTAAATGCCCCGCCAAAGACATCGCCCCGTGACACCGGGGGAATGTTGCCGCCGCGTTCACCTGTTCCTCACGGCGAATCCTTGTATGGTCCCCCCGGTAACGAGTGGATCAGTCATCATGCGCATTCAGAACGTCAGGGTCGTCGGCCTGACCCATCTTCCCCATATGCAAACCTACCGCGCAACCCTTCAGTTGCTGACGGACAGGGGCGGCATAACCCTGAACTGCACCGCCCGCCTCGGCGAAAGCGCCCCACGGCCCGATATCCTGCGGACGCTGCTCGAGGACGCCATAAGCCAACTCGGGCGCATGCCCGAAGTCCGCACCGGACGGCAATCCATCGAACTGGCCGAAAATGCGCTGCACTCCGGGCTGAACGAGGCTTGACGCAGCCCCCCTCCACCGCGACAAGGGCCTGACTTCGACACACCGCAACAAGGTTCAGCCCCATGTCCGATGACCGCCTGATCGTCGCCCTCGATCTGCCCAACGCCCTGCAAGCCCTCAAGCTGACCGAGGTGTTGGGCAGTGACGTGTCGTTCTACAAGATCGGCCTCGGCATGCTGACGGGCGGCGGGCTGGCGCTGGCCAACGAACTCAAGCAGGAACATGGCAAACGCATCTTTCTGGACATGAAACTGTTCGACATCGGCGCCACGGTGGAAAACGCCGTGCGCGGGCTCGCGCAGTTCGATCTGGATTTCCTGACGGTGCATGGCGATCCCCATGTCGTACGCGCCGCCAAACAAGGCGCAGCAGGCAGCCAGACCAAGATCCTGGCGGTCACCATCCTGACATCGCTGGACCGCGCCGATCTGGACGCCAGCCTGATCCGCGCCGGTGACATTCCCGATCTGGTGGCCGAGCGCGCCGCCCGCGCATTCGAGGCCGGGGCCGATGGCGTCATCGCCTCACCGCAAGAGGCCGCCATGATCCGCGCCCTCCCCGAAGCCGGGGACCGCCTGATCGTCACCCCCGGCGTGCGTCCCGCAGGCGCGGCGCTCGGCGATCAGAAACGTGTCGCCACCCCAGCACAGGCCATTGCCGACGGGGCCGATCACATCGTGGTGGGCCGCCCGGTCTGGTCCGCCGCCGATCCCCGCGCCGCCACCCGCGCCATCCTCGCGGAATTGAACTGCTGAACACGGATTTGGCATTTTTTCTCACCCGGCCCTTGACCTTCCCGTGACTGGAACCCCTATCTGACACTCAGAAAGGGGATCACCATGTCACGACACACACTCCGAATCGAGGTAGACGGCCTCTCTTGCGCCGGATGCGCGGGCCGGGCGGAACGCGCCCTGCAATCCGTTCCCGGCGTCAGCGACGTTTCCGTCAACTTCGCCAACGGCACGGCGCAGATGATCACGGACGATGCCGATCTGGCGCAGATCACCCAAGCCTTGCAGGCCGCCAACTATCCGGCGCGCGAGGCCACGACGACCCTCACCGTCACCGGCATGACCTGCGCCTCCTGCACCGGACGGGTGGAACGCACCCTGACCGGCCAGCCCGGCGTGCTGAGTGCCTCGGTCAACCTCGCCTCCGAAACCGCGACCGTGCGCTACCTGCCCGGCGCGACCGATCCCGCCCAACTGGCCCGCGCCGTCACCGAATCCGGCTATCCCGCCCGCCCGTCCGAAGACACGGATCACGATGACCAATCCGCCCGTCGTCAGGCCGAAATCGACCACGCCCGCCGTATGACCCTGATCGCGATGGCGCTGGCCCTGCCGGTGTTCGTCCTCGAAATGGGCAGCCACACGATCCCCGGCTTCGCCGATCTGATCGCGGGCACCATCGGGCGCACGACATCCTGGATGATCCAGTTCGCCCTGACCACGCTCGCCCTGGTCTGGCCGGGGCGCGACTTCTTCACCAAGGGCATCCCCGCCCTCCTGCGCGCCGCCCCCGACATGAACAGCCTCGTCGCGCTTGGCACCAGCGCCGCATGGGGCTTTTCCACCATCGCCCTGTTCGCCCCCGCGCTTTTGCCGCAGGGCACCCGCGCGGTCTATTTCGAGGCCGCCGCCGTGATCGTCGCGCTGATCCTTCTCGGTCGCTGGCTCGAAGCCCGCGCCAAGGGCCGCACCGGGGCCGCGATCCAGAAACTGATCGGCCTTCAGGCCCACACCGCCCGCGTCGAACGCAAGGGCGAGATCACCGAAATCCCGATTGACGAGGTCGGCGTCGGCGACATCCTCCACGTCCGCCCCGGCGAAAAGATCGCGGTCGATGGCGACGTGACCGACGGCACCTCCTATGTCGATGAAAGCATGATCTCGGGCGAACCCGTCCCGGTCGAAAAGGCCACGGGCGACACCGTCATCGGCGGCACCATCAACGGTGAAGGCGCACTGACCTTCCGCGCCACCAAGGTGGGCCGCGACACGATGCTGGCGCAGATCATCGCGATGGTCGAAGAGGCGCAGGGCGCCAAGCTGCCGATCCAGTCCCTGGCCGACAAGGTGGTGCGCATCTTCGTACCCGCCGTGATCGCCGTCGCGCTTGTCACCATCGCCGCATGGCTGGCCTTCGGCCCCGACCCGGCGCTGACCTTCGCCCTCGTGGCGGGCGTGTCCGTTCTGATCATCGCCTGCCCCTGCGCCATGGGTCTGGCCACCCCCACCTCGATCATGGTCGGCACGGGCCGCGCCGCCGAACAGGGCGTCCTGTTCCGCAAGGGCGACGCCCTGCAAAGCCTCGACGAAGCGCGCGTCATCGCCTTCGACAAGACCGGCACCCTGACCGAGGGTCGCCCGCGCCTGACCCGCATCACCACCACGAACGGCCACGACGAAAACGATACGCTTCGCCTTGTCGCCGCCGTCGAAGGACAATCCGAACACCCCATCGCCCGCGCGATCGAGACCGCCGCACAGGACCGCGGCCTGACATTGCCCAAACCCGAAAGTTTCAAGGCGATCAGCGGCTTTGGCCTCAGCGCCCGTGTCGACGGCCACGACCTGCTGGTCGGGGCCACCCGCCTGATGGAGCGCGAAGGCATCGACACCGCCCCCCTGGCCGATACGCTGGCCGAAATGGGCACGCGCGGCGAAACCCCGGTGTTCGCCGCCATCGACGGGCAACTGGCCGCGCTTCTGGCCGTGGCCGACCCGGTCAAGGACAGCAGCCGCGCAGTGATCGACGCGTTGCATGCCCGTGGCCTGAAAACCGCGATGATCACCGGCGACACCCGCGCCACCGCACAGGCCATCGCCACCGACCTCGGCATCGACCATATCGAGGCCGAAGTCCTGCCCGACGGCAAGGTAAACGCCATCAAGGCCTTGCGCGATGCGTTCGGGCCGGTGGCCTTCGTCGGCGACGGCATCAACGACGCCCCCGCCTTGGCCGAAGCCGATATCGGGCTGGCCGTGGGCAGCGGCACGGATGTGGCCATCGACTCTGCCGATGTCGTCCTGATCTCGGGCGACTTGTCGGGCGTGGTGAACGCCGCGCACCTGTCGCGCGCCACCCTGCGCAATATCCGGCAAAACCTGTTCTGGGCCTTCGCCTACAACACCGCGCTGATCCCTGTGGCCGCCGGCGTGCTTTATCCGCTGACCGGCACAATGCTCTCGCCGATGCTGGCCGCCGGGGCGATGGCGCTCAGTTCGGTGTTCGTGCTGTCCAACGCCCTGCGCCTGCGCCGTGTCAAACCCGCGATGGAAAGGGCCGCAGCATGAATATCTCGGATGTCGCCAAACGCACCGGCCTGCCCCCCAAGACCATCCGCTATTACGAGGATATCGGCCTGATCCGCCCCGCACGCGATACCAACGGGTATCGCAGGTTTCAGGAAACCGACGCGCACAAGCTGGCCTTTCTGGGCCGCGCCCGCGCGCTTGGGTTTTCCATCGAGGATTGCCGCACCCTTCTGGCGCTCTACGAGGACGAAACCCGCGCCAGCGCCGATGTGAAACGCGTGGCCCAGGATCACCTGAAACAGATCGAGGACAAGCTGGCACAGCTCGAATCCATGCGCGATACGCTGACCCATCTGGTTCACGAATGCGCGGGCGATTCCCGCCCCGATTGCCCCATCCTCAAGGATCTGGCCAAGGAATAGAATACCTGGTGTGCCGCTCTCATGCGGCACACGACCCCGCTCACAACTCCCGCCCGGCCTTCATCTCGCCCCACCGCATGACGGCATTGGCCCCGATGCAGGCAAACGGCTCGGGCGGCAGACGCCTGGGTGCATCCTGCGCCATCACCTCATCCAGCAGCTCGGAACGCTCTCCCGATGCCAGTTCCGCCATCAGCATCCCGTGCAGCGTGCCCTTGGCGGTGCCCAGCCCGTTCTGGCAACAAGCCGAATAGAGCCCCTCGTCGACCTCACCCAGGGCCGGCACATTGTTCCAGCTCAGGCACAGCCGCCCGCCCCAGCGATACTCCATCCCGATCCCTTGAAGGGCGGGAAAACGCGCGGCAAAGGATCGGTCATGATCCCGCGCCATGCGGGCAACGCGCCCCTCGCTGACCTGCATCGACGGGTCATAGGTAAACCGGTTGCGCACCACGATCCGATCGCCGCCAGTGCCCGAAATCCGCCGCACGGTCGATCCCATCGGATCGGCGGGCGTGACGCCCCACCGCGCAACGCCCCCCAGCTTGCGGCATTCCTCCGGCGTCAAGGCACGGGTCATCGAGGCATAGAGATGAACATGCATCAAACGCCCCCTGAACTGATCGAAGCTGTTGGCATGGCCATTCACACCCAAAATCACCTTGGGCGCCGTCACCGATCCCTTTCCCGTGCGCGCTGTCCAGTCGCCCTGACGATTCAATTCCGTCACCGGCGAATTCTCGAACACGCTCACGCGCCCGGATTTCAGCCCACTGGCCACGCCTCGCACGAACAAGGCGGGCTGAATCATCACCGCACCGGGGGTAAACAGCCCGCTTTGATAATACGCGCTGCCGGTCATCTCGCGCATTTGCGCGGCATCCAGCATCTCACAGGCCTCGCCCATATTCGTCAGATGCGCGGCATAATCCATGTTGTGCTTGTGGCCACGCTCCGACGCGGCGGCGTTGGTCTTGCCCGATGGGCTGAACGCCTCCCGGCTCAGGCCGAACTCCCCGGCCATCCCGGCGGCAAAGGCGATACCGGCACGATTGGCCCTGGCTTCGGCCCGGTCGCTTTCCATCTGGCCGCCATACCCTTCCGAGGTCAGGTGATGCGGCAAATCTATCATGAACCCCGAATTGCGCCCCGCAGGTCCTTCGCCCACGCGTCGGGCCTCCAGCAGAACGATTCTCGCACCGAGATGCAACTGCGCCAGACGCCGTGTCGCGGCCAGCCCCGCGAACCCCGCCCCGATCACCAGCCAATCGGCTGTGATGTGCTCCTCCAGAACCTCGGGCGCACCTGCCGCGGGCAAGATCTCGTTCCAGCCCGCGGGGCCGGTATCGACGGGAAGACGTCTGACTTTCATGGCATACCCCTCCTCTGGCCGCGCCGAACCTCAGTATTCCTGATTCAAGGCGTTAGCCGCAGGGATTTCACGCTCGCGCCGGGCGATGTAATCGCGCAGTGCCTCGTCCACACCCGCATCCAGCATGGGCTCCTCGTACGAGTTCAGCAGCTCGCGCGTATAGGCCAGCGCGCGCTCATTCACGTCCAGCCCGCCTTCGGCCTGCCACTGTTCGATCGAGTTGTTGTCGAACAGGTCGGGCATGAAGAACGCCCGCTGGAAGTTTTCCAGCGTATGCGGATGCCCAAGGTAATGCCCGCCGGGGCCAATATCGGCCACGGCTGCCACCGCCTCGTCAAAATCGTCCCAGCGGATGCCCTCAGCCATGCGATAGGCCATCGCGCATTGTTCCGCGTCGACCACGAATTTCGCCATGCTGCAATGCATCCCGGCCTCGTTCCAGCCAGCGGCGTGCCACATGTAGTTGGTCCCCGCCATCTGCAACGCCATCAGCGTGCTGGCGCTTTCATAGCCCGCCTGCGCGTCAAATGTCTTGGCCCCGCCCAGATTGGCCGAAGACCGCCACGGCACACCGTAATACCGCGCCATCTGGCCGATCATCATGTTCATCAGGCTGATTTCCGGCGTGCCCGCCATCGGGGCGCCGGATTTCATGCTGACGGTCGACAGGTAATGCCCATAGATCGCCGGAGCCCCCTTGCGGATCACCTGCGTATAGGCCAACGCACTCAGCGCCTCGGCGTTCAGCTGCGCCACCGCCGGGGCCGCGCTGGCCGGGGTGTTCGCACCGCCCAGAACGAAGGGGCTGCACAGCACCGGCTGGTTGCGACGGCAAAACGCCCGCATCGCGCCAAGCATGGTTTCGTCCCACACCAGAGGGCTGTTGCCGTTGCAGTTGCCGGTGACAACAGGATGATCCTCAAGATACTCCTCACCGAACAGGATCGCGCACATCTCCATCACGTCTTCGGCGTTCTTCGGGCTGGTGGTCATGCCCATGAACGTCTTGTCCGAATGCTTCATCGACGAATAGGTGATCCGCAAATGCCGCTGACTGATCGGATGGTCATAAGGCTCCACGATATGGTGCGCGCTGGAATGCAGCGCAGGCAGCATATGCGCCAGCTTGTGGAAATTCGCCAGATCCTCCAGCGTCGGGTTGCGCCGAACGTCGTCCAGATCGCGCAGGAACGGCGCGCCGGTCATCGGAACGAAAATCGCATGATCGCGCCCGAACGGCAGGTTATTTTGCGGATTGCGCGCGTGATAGGTGAACGTCTCGGGGATCGTCTTGATCAACTCGCGCACCAGACCGCGATCCAGAAACACCGTCTCGTCCATCACCCTGGCGCCCATCCTGCGCCAGTCGTCCAAGGCGATCGGATCACGGAACACCACGCCGACATTTTCAAGGATATGCATACTGGCCGCATCCAGCCGCTCGATCTGCCCGGCATCCATCGGCTCGGTCAGGGGTAGCTTGCGCTTCAAGGCGGGCAGCATCGTGAAATCGCGCGTCTGACGGGCCGTCTTGCGCGCGCCACGGCCCCGCCGGGCTGGTTTCTCTGTCGTCGCGGTCATTTCGCACTATCCATACTACTGGATATGGCCTCAAGCAGGCCGGGCAACCCGTCAAAAGCCCCCTGCGCCGCCAGCCCCTCGACCATTTGCAGGTTCAGGGTATTGGGTGTGGCCAGCGCCATCTTCTCGTCGCGCAACTCGCCCGCGCGATCCCGCGACAACCCGTTCAGAACGCCGGTGACAAGGTTGCTGACATAAACCTCCGTCGCCTCCGGCGCGCCGGTTTCGCAGGCCAGCCATTCCGCCCCGGCCTCCAACAGCCCCAAGGCCGCGGCCACCATCGTGGAGGCCGCGAAATGGTGGTTCAGCGCCGCCTCATCGGCCTGCGGTAAAACCGGGTTGTTCGCGCCAAACAGCGCCTGCACCGTCGACGGATCACCCGCCACCGGCAAGGGACAGCCGCCATGCTCGATGAACCCATAGGGGATCGTCACCGATATATCGGACACCGGCGCACAGGCGGTTGCGATCTCGGCCATCGGCACACCGGCCATGACCGAAACGATCCGCTGATCGGCGCGAAACGTCAGGTCACGCACAACATCGGCCCAGACCGCCGGGCGCAGGCACAGGAACACGATCTCGCTGGCCTCCAGCACCCCGGCATTTTCGGCCACGTTTATCCCCAGCCCGCTGGCCGTCAGATCGGCAGACACGGCTTCGCTCCGGCGCGAGACGGTCACCTCATGCCCGGCACGGGCCAGCGCACGCGCCATTGGCGCGGCGATATGGCCGGTGCCCAGAAATCCGACCCGGCTCATCCCACGTCGTCCCCGTCAGCCGGATCGCTCAGGTCGATCCAGATGGTCTTCAACTCGGTGAACTGGTCATGCGCCTGCACACCGTTATCGCGCCCGCCAAACCCCGATTGCTTGTAGCCGCCGAACGGTGTGCCGATATCGCCCTCGCCATAGCAGTTGACCGTCACGGTGCCCGCCCGAATGTCACGCGCGGCACGAATGGCGCGGCGGGTATTGGCGGTGAACACGCTGGCGGTCAGCCCGTATTCGGTATCGTTGGCCAGTTCGATCGCCTCTTCCGCGCTGGCCACCTCGATCACCGACAGAACCGGGCCAAAGATTTCCTCCCGCGCGCGGGGATCGTCCTTTTTCACCTCGTAAACCGTCGGCGGAACGAATGCGCCCTCGGCCTTGCCACCGGCCAGCGCCTTGCCTTTCAGATAGCTGGCGACCTTCTTGCAATGCTCGCTGTCCACCAGCGCGCCCAGATGGTTCTGCGGGTCCAGCGGATCGCCGGTTTTCCAGTCCCGCAAACGGGCCAGGATGCGCTCCATCAACGGCTCTTTCACGGCCTTGTGGACAATCAGGCGGCTGTTCGCGCTGCAATTCTCGCCCATGTTCCAGAAGGCGGCATTCACCACATGCCCGGCCACATGATCGAGGTTCTCGGCATCCTCGAACACCACCGCCGGGTTCTTACCGCCGCATTCCAGCGTGATCTTCTTCAGGTTGCTGTCCGCCGAATAGCGCAGGAACCGTTTGCCGGTCTCGGTCGAGCCGGTAAAGCTGACCATGTCCACCCCCGGATGCAGGCCCAAAGGTTCGCCCACGCCCGGCCCGTCGCCGGGCAACACCTGCAACACGCCGCGCGGCACACCGGCCATATGCGCGATCTCGGCCAGACGCAGGGCGGTCAGGCTGGTCTGCTCGGCAGGCTTCACGATCACCGAATTGCCCGCCGCCAGCGCCGGGGCGATCTTCCACGCCATCATCAACAGCGGAAAGTTCCACGGCAGCACGGCGGCAACCACGCCCACGGGTTCGCGCACGATCATGCTGATCGCATCGTCCCCCGACGGCCCGACCTGATCGTAGATCTTGTCGATCAGCTCGGCATGCCACTTGATCGTGTGGATCACCTCGGGGATGTCGATGGTTTCGCAATCGCGGATCGGCTTGCCGCTGTCCAGGCTCTCCATCACCGCCAGTTCATGACGGCGGCGCGTGATCAGCTTGCAAAACCGGATCAGCACATCCTTGCGCTCCGACGGGTGCAGTTTCGACCAGGTCCCGCGCTCGAACGCTTCGCGCGCCTTGTCCACGGCGAAATCCACATCCGTGTGATTGGCGGTGCTGATCGTGGTCAGAACCGCGCCGGTGGCGGGGTTGACGGTGTCCATGTCCGGCCCGTTGCCACGGCGAAACTTGCCGTCCACATAAGGCGCGGCGGGCAGGTCCAGATCGGCGGCGATGGCCCGGTATTCCTCGACAGTCAGCAACTCGGTCATTTGCCCTCTCCCGTGATGGCCGCAATGGCGGTGTTCATGGTGCGCACGACCTCTTCCAGTTCGCGCTTGTCGTCCTTGTTCAGCGGATGCAGCGGCTTGCGCGGCGGCCCGGCGGGAATGCCGCGCATGGTCACGCCATGCTTGATGCACTGGATGAACTTGCCGCCCTGCTCCAGCACGCGCATCAGCGGCATCATCGCCGACATGATCGCACGGCCCTTGGTGAAATCGCCCTCGACGACACAGGCCTGATACAGCGCCACATGCGCCTCGGGGGCAAAGTTCGACCCGGCACACACCCAGCCGCGTGCGCCCCAGGCAAAGAATTCAAGCGCCTGATCGTCCATGCCGCACAACAGCCCCAGATGCGGGTAATCGCGTGCGATCATGTGCAGGCGGTTGATGTCGCCGCTGCTTTCCTTGATGCCGCAGAAATTCGGCGACCGGCCCAGCCGGTCAAGACATTCCTCGTCCATGTTCACGCCCATCCGGCCCGGATAGTTATACAGCATCACCGGCAGGTTCGCCGCCCGGTCCACCGCCAGCGCGTGCAAGGCGATCTCGCGCCCCGTCGGCACCGAATAGGGCGGCGTCGCCACCAGAATCGCATCCGCGCCCAGTTCCTTGGCGGCTTTGGCATATTCGATACTGTCCTCGGTCCGCAGCGCCCCGGTGCCCGCCACCATCGGCACACGCCCCCCGATCAGCCCATGCACCTCGCGCATCAGCGCCATGCGCTCGTCCATCGTCTGGGCATAATATTCCCCGGTGGTCCCGGCCACGACGATCCCGTTCACCCCTCCGTCGATCAGCAATTCCACCGTGTCCGCCAGCGCCTCGTGGTTGGTGGAGAAATCACCGTGCATCGGGGTGATAATGGGCGTCCATATCCCTTCAAAGCGCATGTTTGTGGTCCTTCATGGAAATTACGTCCAGCGGCAGCGGATCGGGCGTCACGAACCGTTCCAGCCGGTCGCGCGACAGCGCCCAGTGATCCAGCGTGATCTCCGCCGCCAGTGCCGGCTCCTGTTTCTTGATCGCGACGATCAACTGATCGTGCTGATCGCAGGCCTTGCTCACCCGCAGTTTTTCATCGGCCGAGGCCGGGCGGTAAAAGGTCTGGCTCAGCCGCGTGTGGTCGATCAGCATCCGCTTGAGACTGGGCAGCAGATAAGGGTTATGCGCCATCTCGCCGATCTGCAGGTGGAACCGATGGTTCAGCAAGGATGCCTCGTGCGGGTTGCGCGCCTGCGTGGCGTGGCGAAACCCCTCCTGTATCTCCTGCAACACATTCAGCTCGTCGCTGCGCCGGTTCTCTGCCGCCAGACGCGAGATATTGGCATAGACCACCGGCGCGGTCTGGAAAAAGGTGCGCATCACCTGCAAGTCCATTGATTCCACCTTGGCGCCGCGGTTCTGCTCCAGCCGCAGATAGCCCTCCCCGTGCAGGCGCTGGAACACCTCGCGCATCGGCGTGCGCGAAATCCCGTAAGCCTCGCACAATGCCGCTTCGTCCAGATCGCTGCCGGGCGCGATATCCTGCGTCAGGATTCGCATCCGCAAATCTTCGAGACAGTGGGATTTCTTGTCCTTGGTCATGACGCCTCCTTGCTGCATACTTTGTGTATACATTTTGTATTTCTGTCTAGATGTTTCTTCCGGGCATAAAAAAACCCCGCCGGGCCAAGGGACGGCCGGGCGGGGTAAATCGCTGATTGTGATCAGGTTTTATCGGTTGCGGGTCATGCAGCCTTCTTGCCGGGCTTAAAATCCGCAACCTGGGCGGCAGGCATCAGCGCGCCGTGCAAGGCGCTGATCGAAGCCGCCAGCGATTCGCGTGAAACAACGAACTGCACATCGACCGAACGGCTCGTCTGATGCGCGGCCAACACCTCGACATCCGCCGCGCCCAGCGCCTTCAGGCCCTCGCCCAGCACGTTCAGACCGGTCAGGTCGCGCCCGATCACCGCCGCAATGGCCAGCGGTTGCAGGGTCAATTCGGCACTGGGATAGACCTTGTTCAGATCGGCCTCGACCTTGCGCAGCGCGCGCAGGGGCGCATCCACGTAATGCGTGATCGTGTTGGCGTTCGACGTTTTCGAAACGATCCGAATCCCGTGCCGTGTCAGCACTTCGAGAATCCGCGCGTCATAGCCTTTGACCCCCACCATGTCCTGTTCGAACAACTCCAGCGCATGCACCTTCAGGCCGGTCACGATCTCGGCGCCCGGCGTTTCGGCGGGCTGATCGTCGATCAGCGTGCCGGGATCGTGCGGCTCGAACGCGTTGGTCACACGCAAGGGCACATCGGCCTGGCGCAGCGTCTTGGCCGCCTTGGGGTGGATCGCCTCCATCCCCATGTTCGACAACTGGTCGGCCACGTCGTAATTCGTGTGCCCCAGCTTGCGCACCTCGCCCTCCACAAGGTTCGGGTCGGCGGACGACAGATGGAATTCCTTGTGAATGATCGCCTCGCGCGCGCCGGTCAGCGCCGCGATCCGGCTGAACGTCACCTCGGAATAGCCCCGGTCGTATTCGGCCATCAGACCTTCGGCGCATTGCGCATAGCCGGTCACGATCGGCAGTTCCGCCGTCACGTCCACATCCGCCAGCGCATCCTCGATGCGCTCGTCCAGCGTCATCTCGCGCTCGTCGCGCCAGCCAGACAGATCGACGAACCGGGCATTGATGCCCGCACGGCGCAGCGCCAGCGTGGCCACATGGGCCGAATGCGCCTCACCCAATCCCGACAGCAATTCGCGCGTCAGCATCATGTGCTGGCTCAGGCGGAAATGACCGTAGGAGCACAACCGCTGCAGGTCGATCAGGCAGTTGCGCACCCCTTCGACCCGGTCACGCACAAAATCGTCCGCATCGCTCAGATCGGCAGGGGTGTCCAACACCGCCTGATGCGCGGCGCGCATCCCATCGGACACCTTCGACAGCGCGTCCATCCAGCCGTGATCGTCCTCGTCATTGGCGAACCGGGCATAGACCCCGGCCTCGCCGCTTTTCTTGTGCTCGAGCAGCAGGTTGGTGATACCGCCAAACGCCGACACGACGAAAACACGGTTATATGTCTCGGCTTCGGTGCCGCGTTTGAACAGGTTGTCCACCAACTCGTCCAATCGCGACATCGACGTGCCACCGATCTTTTCAACGGTATGATTTTCAAAAGTCATTCAAGTCCGATCCGGGGTTTGCACCCCGGAAAGCCTCTGGTTTTCAGGAAACCTCTTCCGGCGCAGCGTAAGATCCGTCTTCACGGTGCACTTCGCGGCCGGTTACGGGCGGGTTGAACACACAGGCCATCACCAGCTCTTCTTCGGCGCGCAGGGTGTGGCGGTCATGCTCGTTCAGGGCATACATGGTGCCCGGCTTGATCTGATGGGTTTCGCCCGTCTTCAGATCGGTGATCGAGCCTTTTCCCTGCACACAGTACACGCTTTCGAAATGGTTCTTGTATTCAAACGTGTGCTCGCTCCCCGCTTCCAGGAAGGTGATGTGGAACGAAAAGCCCATCCCGTCATCGGCCAGCAACATCCGCACGGATGTCCAGTTCGCGTCCGAAACCGAGTTCCCGGCCTTCACGACGTCATCGAAATCTCTCACGATCATAGTTGTTACTCCGCTGCGATCTTTGTGTTCACGGTTGCATCGCGGGCCGCATCCAGCAGGATGTTCAGGCCCTTGCGCAATGTTTCCTCGGAAATGGTCAGCGGCGCCAGCACCTTGACCACCTCGTCATGGGCGCCCGATGTCTCGATGATCAGGCCCTTGTCGAACGCACGAGCACAGATATCGCCCGCAAACTCGCCCGAGCCCACATCGACACCCTGCATCATGCCACGGCCTTTCAGCCGCGCCTCGGGCAGGGCATCGGCAATCGCCTGCAACCCGGCGGTCAGCAGCGCCGATTTGTGCTGCACATCCTTCTGGAACGTATCGTCGGCCCAGAACTTCTCCAGCGCGACGCGCCCGGTGACGAACGCATGGGTGTTGCCGCGGAAGGTGCCGTTATGCTCGGCAGGCCCCCAGATGTCATGCTCGGGCTTGATCAGCAGCGCCGCGAACGGCAGGCCGAAGCCCGACAGCGATTTCGCCTGCGTGATCATGTCCGGCTCGATCCCGGCATCCTCGAAGCCGAAATAGGTGCCGGTGCGGCCACAGCCCGACTGGATGTCATCGACGATCAGCAACGCGCCCAGTTTCTTCGCCAGACGGGCCACGCCCTGCATCCATTCGTTCGACGCGGCGTTCAGGCCGCCCTCACCCTGCACGGGCTCGAAGATGAACGCGGCGGGCGCGTCGATTCCCGACGACGGGTTGTCGAACAGCATTTCCATCTGCGCGAGCGTATCCACGCCGTCCCCGAACGCACCCTCGAACGGCATATGCGTCACATCGGCCAGCGATCCACCACCGGCACCCGCGCGTTTCCCGGCGTTCCCGGTCAGCGACAGCGAGCCCATGGTCATGCCGTGGAACCCGTTGGTGAACGACACGATATTGCGCCGTCCGGTGACCTTGCGGGCCAGCTTCATCGCCGCTTCCACGGCGTTGGTGCCGGTCGGGCCGGTCATCATGATCTTGTAGTCCATGCCCCGCGGCGCAAGGATGTTGTCCTCATAGGCCTTCAGGAACTTCGCCTTCTCGGCGGTGAACATGTCCAGCCCGTGGGCGATCCCGTCCGAGGCAATGTGTTCGACCAGGGCCTCTTTCATGTCCGAGTCGTTATGCCCGTAGTTCAGCGAGGAACACCCCGCCAGAAAGTCGATATAGGTGCGGCCCTGGGTGTCGGTCATTTCCGCACCCTTTGCCTTGGCGAATACCGTGTCGAAGCTGCGGCAATAGCTGCGCGCTTCCGATTCACGGCGTGAAAAGATGGTTGTTTCGGCTGACGTGTCAGTCGACATGATAAATCCTCTGAGTCTGTGAGATTGAAGGCCGGCGCGCGATCAGGCGGCGCGCTTCAGCTCTTCGGCGAAACGTATCGTCACCATATGCTCGGTCGCGTGGCGCCCATCGAAGTGATGATCGCGCTGGAAATGGGGTTGGCTGGTCAGCTTGCCGCTGACATTGGTCGAAAACCGCCCGAACAGCGCCCACGAGGCATCGTTGTCCAGCGTGATCGTGGTTTGCAGGCGGTTCACACCGTCGCAGTCCTCACGCTCGACCAGATGCTCCAGCATACGGGTTCCAAGGCCCTGCCCCCGCGCCTTTTCCGACACGGCGACCTGCCAGACGAACAGCGTCTCCAGGTCATCGGGCATCCGATAAGCCGAGATCCACCCCACGGGTTCGCCGTCCATCTCGGCCAGAACGCAGGTATCGCTGAAATGATCGCACTGGATCAGGTTGCAATACATCGAGTTCTCGTCAAGCGGATGGCAGGAGGCGATCAGATCCCAGATCGCAGACCCATCCTCGCGTCCGGGTTTACGGAACGTGATTTGCGGTTTCTGTTTCGATCCTTCGATTTTATGCACGGCTAACGGTCCCTTGTTGTTCGAGGCACTAAATAAACCATTCAGGCATTCACTTTCAAGTATCTAAGCTATTTTTTGCGCTATATGCGGCATTATGCGCAAATTGGGCTATTTTTACTTAGTCTTACTTTGTATATATTGTGTAAATGCTTAGTAACGACAATCAAAATACTTCGCGGATTGCCAATTTCCGCAAACCGGGTACGATATCGCATCCCGTGACGGAGAATGATGTGGATCGCACCGATATCAGCCTGATCGCCCTGCGCCGCATTCTGCGGGCAACGGAAATGCACGCGCGCGACCTCGCGCATCAGGCGGGCCTGACCGCCGTGCAACTGCGCGTGCTTCAGATCGTGTCGGAAAAGGGCCACGCCACCCCCACCGAACTGTCCCAGCGCATGGGCGTGACGCAGGCCACCATTTCGGCTCTGATCAAGAAACTCGAAAGCAAGGGCCTGCTCACCCGCCGCCAGTCACAGGCCGACCGCCGCCAGACCCGGCTGGAAATCACGCCCGACGGACGCTCCAAGGTCAGCGCCGCACCCGACGCGCTACAACAGCGCTACGTCAAACAGTTCGAATCGCTCGAAGACTGGGAACAGGCGATGGTCGTCGCCGTTCTCGAACGTGTCGCCACCATGCTCGATGCCGAGGAAATCGACGCCTCCCCGGTGCTGGCCGTGGGCGATATCGACCGCTCTCACTGACCCCCGCCGCCCGGACTGGTGGATTCATTTCGACAAATATCGAAATCACTTGCACATGGCATTTCATTTCGATACTTTTAGAAACATGAAACAGACAGACATCACCGACGCCGGCCTCGCCGTCACCGCCTCGGCCTTCGCCGCGCTCGGATCGGAACAGCGCCTTTCGGTCCTGCGCACCCTCGTGCGCGCCGGGCCGGACGGGCTCAGCATCGGCGCGTTGGGGCAACGCACCGGCGTCACCGGCTCGACCCTGACCCATCACATGAAAATCCTCGCACAAGCCGGGCTTGTGCAACAAACCCGACAGGGTCGCTCGATCATCTGCGCCGCCGTCGCCTACCCGGAACTCAGCGCACTGGCCAACTTCCTGCTGCGCGAATGCTGCGCCGATGCCGTCAACCGCTGCAAAGACCACGATCATGACTGACACAACACATACCCTGCCGCGCACCGTCTGGGCGCGGCTCGACAAGGCCTGGCTGGCCCTCGTGCTGATCCTTGCCGCACTCGCCGTTCTCGACTGGCCGCAACTCTGGCCCACGGTCACATTCACCGCCAACGCCCTGCTGCACACCGCCCCGTTCATCGCCTTCGCCGTTCTGGCCGTGGCATGGCTCAAGGCCACGGGGGCCGAAACCCTGCTGGCCAGGGCGTTCGAGGGCCGCCAGACCCGCATGATCGTGCTGGCCGCCCTCCTGGGCGGGCTGTCCCCCTTCTGCTCGTGCGAGGTGATCCCCTTCATCGCCGCCATGCTGGCGCTCGGCGCGCCGCTCGGGGCGGTCATGGCCTTCTGGCTGGCGTCGCCGCTGATGGACCCGGCGATGTTCCTGATCACCTCGGGCACGCTCGGCTGGGATTTCGCCATCGCCAAGACCGCCGCCGCCATCGGCATCGGCCTGTTCGGCGGGCTGGCCACCATGACGCTGTCGCGCTCGGCCCTGTTCGCCGATCCGTTGCGCCCGCAGGCACAGGCAGGCGGTGGCTCGGGTTGCGGCTGCTGCGGCCCCGCCGATCCGTTTTCGGGCAAACCCGTCTGGCGCTTCTGGGCCCATGCCGACCGCCGCACCACCTTCCGCGACACCGCGTTCAGCAACGCCGCCTTCCTTCTCAAATGGCTGGCACTGGCCTATGCGATCGAGGCGCTGATGCTGCGCTATATCCCCGCCGATGCCGTCGGCAGCATCCTCGGCGGCGCGGGGATCGGCCCGATCGTCCTTGGCGCTCTGGTCGGTGCGCCCGCCTATCTCAACGGCTATGCCGCCGTGCCGCTGGTCGATGCGCTTCTGGCCCAGGGCATGAGCAACGGCGCCGCCATGAGCTTCGTCATCGCCGGCGGCGTCAGCTGCATCCCTGCCGCCATCGCCGTCTGGGCCCTGGTCAGGCCGCGCGTGTTCTGCGCCTATCTCGGCTTCGCCACGCTCGGCGCGATCCTTGCCGGGTTGGCCTGGCAGGCCATCGCCTGAAAATCGCGGCCCCTGCGGGCGGACCGCCTCATACCGGGGATGATTTTTTCTCAACACCGGCACAAAAATGCCCATAACTCCTGTCATAAGCCCGACCGTTCCGGCATAATGCCGGTCAGTCATTGGCAAATGATGCCTTAACAATGCCCCGCTAAAGAGGGACAGGTCAGAGCAGCATCGGAGCACCTGCATGCTCGAGTTCGAAAATGTGAGCAAGTCCTTCTGGACAGGGACACAGCGCAAGGTGATCCTTGACCGCGTCAGCTTTCGCATCGAACCCGGCAATTCGCTCGGCGTCCTCGCCCCCAACGGCACCGGCAAGACCACCCTGATCAACATGATGGCCGGTCTCGAAAAACCCGATGAGGGCGAAATTCGCCGCCGCTGCCGCATCAGCTTCCCCCTGGGCTTCATGGGCGGCGTCATCAGCAAGATTTCGGCCATGGAGAACGCGCGCTACATCGCGCGGCTCTACGGGCTCGATCCCGACTATATCGAGGCGTTCTGCCGTTGGATGTGCAACCTCGGCGAATATTTCGATCAGCCGCTCGGCACGTATTCCTCGGGGATGCGGGCGCGCTTCACCTTCGCACTGATGCTGGCGCTCGATTTCGATATGTACCTGATCGACGAAGGCATGCCCAGTTCGACCGATGTCGAGTTCAACCGCAAGGCCGGTGAAATCCTGCGCGAACGGCTGCGCACCACGACCGTGGTGATCGTTTCGCACCAGCCAGAGACACTTGAAAAATTCGCGCGTTCCGCCGCAGTTCTGATGGGCGGCAGATTGTATATGTTCGATACCTTGGAAGAGGCAAAGCAGCTCTATGACTACGAAACCCAAGGCTAGGAAGTTCCGTATCCGCCGCACCACCGGCCCGCAAACGCCCCATGTCCCCGGCACCCCGGAGCAGACTCAGCGTGCGGATATGGCCGCGCAACAGGCACAACAGGCCCCGCAGCCGCAACAGGCTGCCGCACCCGCCCGGGGACAGGTCAGTTCGGCCCGTGAAATGGCCGCCTCCCAATCCATCGAAGACATCCGCAAGGAAGGCCTGACAGGCCGCCAGTTGCGCATGGCCCGCCGCATGGCGCAGAAACACGGGCTCGCGCCCACCTCGGATTTCGACGCCGTGCGCCTGCTGCGCGCCAAGGGGATCGACCCGTTCCAGCGTCACAACATCCTCGAACTGGTGGCCGGTGACGGCGGTCAGGGCGGTGGCGGGGCCGGGGGCGGCACGCCCCCGCCAACTGCCGCGCACCCCCCCTCGGACCCGCGCGTTCAGCTGCCGCAAACCGTTCCGGCGGGGCAACAGACCCTGCCCTCCACGCAGCTCAGCCCGGCAGACCGCCGCGCCGAAGAGATCATGCAGATTCAGCGCGACATCGCCAAACGCCGTCGCCGCAAACTGCTGCTGCTGCTGACCCGGCTCACCGCCTTCGTGTTCCTGCCGACGCTCGTCGCGGGGTACTATTACTATGCGGTCGCCACCCCCATGTATACCACCAAGTCCGAGTTCCTCATTCTCACCGCCGACGGATCGGGCGGCGGGGCGGGGGGGCGTCTCAGCGGACTTTTGCCCAGCCAGTTCGCCACCGGGCAGGACGCCATCGCCACGCAATCCTATCTCGAATCCAAGGATGCGATGCTGCGCCTCGATCGCGATCTCGGCTTTCGTGAACATTTCAGCCAGGACTGGATCGACCCGATCCAGCGGCTGGCCCCCGACGCCAGCACCGAAAAGGCCTACAAGCTCTATAACAAATACGTTGTGCTGGGCTATGACCCGACCGAAGGCGTCATTCGCATGGAACTGTCCACCGCCGACCCCGAACTGTCGGCGCGTTTCTCGCAACAGCTGATCGACTACGCCGAACAGAATGTCGACGAACTCAGCTCGGAAAAACGCAGCGACGCGGTCAAGACGGCTGCCGAAAGCCTCGAACAGGCCAAGGCCGAGCGCCGCAGCGCCCAGCAGACACTGGTCGAACTGCAAGAGGGCTCGATCCTCGACCCCGAGGGCGAGGTCGCCAATATCCGCCAGTTGATCGGCAATGTCGAACTCCAGCTTCAGGAAAAACAACTCGCCCTGAACACCCAGCTGAACAACCCCCGTCCCAACACCGCCCGCGTCGAAGCCCTGCGCAGCCAGATCGAGGTGCTCGAAGGCGAACTCGCCAAGCAGAAAGCCCGCCTGACCGAAGCCACCGAAGGCCATGATTCACTGGCCGCGCAATCGGCGGCGATCCAGATGGCCCAGGCCGACCTGGCCACCGCCGACATGGTGCTGCAGGCCGCGCTCGAAACCAAGCGCCAGTCCGAGATCGAGGCCAACAAGCAGGTGCGCTACCTCACGGTCAGCGTCAAACCCATCCCCTCGCAGGATCCCTCCTATCCGCGCTCCTTCGAAAACACGGTCCTTGCCTTCCTGATCTTTGCCGGTATCTACCTGATGATATCGCTTACCGTGTCCATCCTTCGCGAACAGGTTTCGTCATAACCATGAAACAGGTCGACATCTCGGGGCTGCGCGTCGGCAACGACCAGCCCCTCACCCTCATTGCCGGTCCCTGCCAGTTGGAATCGGCCGATCACGCCCAGATGATCGCAGGCACCCTGCAACAGGCCTGCGCCGCCCACGGGGTGCAGTTCATCTTTAAGGGCAGCTATGACAAGGCCAACCGCACCTCGGTCTCGGGCAAGCGCGGCCTTGGCATGGACGAAGGCCTCAAGGTGCTGCAATCGGTCAAGGACACGCTCGGCGTGCCGGTGCTGACCGACATCCACCTGCCCGATCAATGCGCCCCCGTCGCGCAGGTGGCCGACGTGCTGCAAATCCCCGCCTTCCTGTGCCGCCAGACCGACCTTCTGATCGCCGCTGGCGAAACCGGCGCGGCGATCAACGTCAAGAAGGGCCAGTTCCTTGCGCCGTGGGACATGCCCAATGTCGTGGCCAAGATCGAATCCACTGGCAACACCCGCATCCTGCTGACCGAACGCGGCACATCGTTTGGCTACAACACCCTTGTCGCCGACATGCGCGCCCTGCCGCAGATGGCCGCCACCGGCTATCCCGTGGTGATGGACGCCACCCATTCGGTGCAGCAACCCGGCGGGCAGGGCGGCAGTTCGGGCGGCCAGCGGGAATTCGCCCCCGTCATGGCCCGCGCCGCCGTGGCGCTTGGGGTGGCCGCCGTGTTCATCGAAACCCATCAGGACCCCGACAGCGCCCCCTCGGACGGCCCCAACATGATCCCGCTGGACCAGATGGAACCGCTGATCGCCACCCTCAAAGCCTTCGATCGACTGGCCAAGGCCAACCCGATCCATCTCTGAATTCCGACCGAAAAGAGCGTTACGATGTCCAAACCCCTGCCCGTTTCCACGCCCAACACATGGGAATTCCTGCGCGACGCCATGATCGCGCCCACGGGCTTCCGTGAATATGACGCCCGCTGGAAATACCCCGACGAAATCAACCTGCCGGGGATGACGGCGCTCGGCCTCGGGCTTGGCACGCAGATGCAGCGCCGCGGGATCAAACCGGAAATCGCCGTCGGCAACGATTACCGCGACTATTCGCTGGCCATCAAACAGGCACTGATCATCGGCCTGATGCAGGCCGGTATCCGCGTGCGCGACATCGGCCCGGCCCTGTCGCCGATGGCCTATTTCGCACAGTTCCACCTTGATGCGCCCGCCGTGGCGATGGTCACCGCCAGCCACAATCCCAACGGCTGGACCGGCGTGAAAATGGGCTTTGAACGCCCGCTCACCCACGGCCCCGATGAAATGGCCGAGCTGCGCGATATCGTCCTCAACGGTCAGGGCGAGCCGCGCGAAGGCGGGTCTTACGAATTCGTCGATGGCGTGCGCGAGGCCTATCTCGACGACCTCGTCGGCAATTTCAGAATGTCGCGCAAACTGCGCGTGGTCTGCGCCACCG
Source organism: Roseovarius sp. PS-C2 (assembly GCF_018862045.1). Classification (NCBI taxonomy): domain Bacteria; kingdom Pseudomonadati; phylum Pseudomonadota; class Alphaproteobacteria; order Rhodobacterales; family Roseobacteraceae; genus Roseovarius; species Roseovarius sp. PS-C2. The sequence continues at coordinate 116,586 of NZ_JAHKSQ010000008.1, read as the reverse complement.
GCAACGGCACCGCCTCGGCCTTTGCGCCCGACCTGTTCGAACGCATCGGGGTCGAGGTGATCCCGTCGCATAACGAGCTCGATTACACCTTCCCCAACTACAACCCCAACCCCGAAGCCATGGAAATGCTGCACGACATGGCCGACACCGTGCGCGCCACCGGGGCCGATTTCGCCCTTGGCTTTGACGGTGACGGCGACCGCTGCGGCGTGGTCGATGACGAAGGTCAGGAAATCTTTGCCGACAAGGTCGGCGTCATCATGGCGCGCGACCTGTCCCGCCTCTACCCCGGCTCCACCTTCGTGGCCGACGTGAAATCCACCGGCCTCTTCGCCTCGGACCCCGAATTGCAGAAAAACGGCGCCAAGGCCGATTACTGGAAAACCGGGCACTCCCACATGAAGCGCCGGGTCAAACAGATCGGCGCCCTGGCGGGCTTCGAGAAATCCGGCCACTACTTCCTGGCCGAACCCGTGGGCCGTGGCTACGACTGCGGAATGCGCGTGGCCGTCGAAATCTGCAAGCTGATGGACCGCAACCCCGACAGCTCCATGTCCGACCTGCGCCGCGCCCTGCCGCAAACCTTCTCGACCCCCACCATGTCGCCCTGGTGCGCCGATACCGAGAAATACGACGTGCTCGACCGCATCGTCGAAAAACTGGTCGCCAAGGCCGAGGCCGGGGACCGGATCGCAGGCCGCCCCATTCAGGAGGTCGTCACCGTCAACGGCGCTCGCGTCATTCTCGACAACGGCTCATGGGGCCTCGTCCGCGCCTCCTCGAACACCCCTAACCTCGTGGTGGTCTGCGAAAGCAGCGACAGCGAGGACGAGTTGCGCGCCATCTTCGCCGACATCGACGCGGTCATCCGCACCGAACCCTCGGTCGGCGACTACGATCAGAAAATCTGATCCTCCCCACCGGCCAGATCGCGCCCCGCGCCCCGGATTTCGGGCCGGGGTGACTTGGGCGGAAAATACCTCTTTCGGCTGAATTGCGTCCACAATGGACGCAGTTTTCCGAAACACCCCGGAGTTTCGTACAAAACGCGCGTACACTTCGTACGTTTCGTACGAAACTCAGGCGCAAGGCTCAGGCCATCAGCCCCCGCCCCTTCAACAGCGCCTCGACCCCCGGCAAACGCCCGCGAAACGCGGTATAAAGGTCCTCGGGGTCGGCTGATCCCCCGCGCGAAAGAATGTGTGTTTCCAATGCCTTGGCCCGTTCCTCATCGAACGCGCCCGCACCTTCTTCGAAGGCCGCAAAGGCATCCGCATCCATCACTTCCGACCACATATAGCTGTAATACCCGCTGGAATACCCATCCCCCGAAAACACATGCGCAAAATGCGGTGTCGCATGGCGCATCGTGATCGCGTTTGGCATTCCCATTTTATCCAATGTTTCCCGCTGCTTGGCCATCGGATTATCCGGCGCGTCACCCTCGTGAAACGCCAGATCCACCATGGCCGAGGCCACGTATTCCACCGTCTGAAACCCCTGATTGAAATTCGCCGCCTTCAGCATTTTTTCCAACAATTCCGGGGGCATAGCCTCTCCGGTCTGGTAATGCCACGCGTATTTTTCCAGCACTTCGGGCACTTCCAGCCAGTGTTCATACAACTGACTCGGCAATTCCACAAAGTCCCGCGCCACCGAAGTCCCTGAAATACTTTCATAATTCACGTCCGACAGCAGATGATGCAACGCATGCCCGAACTCATGAAACAAGGTCCGCGCCTCGTCATACGACAACAACGCCGGCTCCCCCTTGGCAAAATTGCACACATTCACCACCACCGGCCCCTGCACCTTGGGCCACTTGGCCTGCCCCCGCATCGCGCTGCACCACGCGCCCGACCTCTTGGAGGCGCGAGCGAAATAATCTCCAATAAAAACAGCTACATGACGACCATTCCGCGTAACCTCCCACGCCCGGCAATCGGGGTGATAGAGCGGTATATCCAAGGCCCTGAACTCCAACTCGAACAGCCGGTTCGCCACCCCGAACGCCGCGTCGATCATCCGTTCCAGCGACAGGTAGGGTTTCAGCGCCGCCTCATCCAGATCGTGCTCGGCCTTGCGGCGCTTCTCGGCGTAGTAGCGCCAGTCCCACGGCTGTAATTCTCCATTGATTCCATCGGCTTGCATCATCCCGGTCAGCACTTCGGCATCCGCCTCCGCCTGCCGCCTTGCTGGCTCCCAGACCTCCCCAAGAAGCTCTTTCACCCGCTCGGGCGTCTTGGCCATCTCGGTTTCCAGCTTGTACGCCGCAAAGCTGTCATACCCCAGAAGTTGCGCCCTCTCGTTCCGCAACCGCAATATCTCGGCTGCAATCGCGCGATTATCCGTCTTTCCGCCATTCGCCCCGCGCGCCTCCCACGCCCGAAACGCCCGCTCACGCAAGTCCCGGCGCGGTGAAAACTGCAAGAACGGCACGATCAACGCGCGCGACAGGGTGATCACCGGGCGCTCCAGCCCCTTTTCGCGCCCGGCATCATATGCGGCTGCTTTCAGAAAATCCGGAAGAGTTTCAATGGCTTGATCGTCCAGTTCCATATACCATTCGGCCTCGTCGGCCAGCAGGTTCTGGGTAAACTGCGTTCCCAACTCCGCCAGTCGCGCCATGATCCGACGCATCCGCTGGTCCTCCTCCCCGTCCAACGCAGCCCCTGCCCGGACGAACCGGCGATGCGTCAACATCAGCAAACGCGCCTGTTCATCGCTCAGGCCAAGGGTGTCACGATCCTCCCACAACACCCGCACCCGCGCAAAAAGCTGTTTGTTTCCCGTAACTTCCGAAGAATACGCCGCCAGCTTCGGCCCAAAGTCACGCTGTAGTTCCTGCCGCTCTGGGTTGCTGTCAGCCCCGGCCAAGGAAAAGAAGACCGACAGCACCTTGTCCAACCCTTCACCACTGGCCTCAAGCGCCTCTATCGTGTTGGCAAAGCTGGGCTTTTCCGGGTTCTCCGCAATCGCGCGCACCTCGTCCCGCGCCGCCTCCAACGCCGTTTCAAAGGCCGGTGCAAAATGCGCATCCCCGATCCTCTCAAACGGAGCGATCTGAAACGGCGTATCCCAATCGGCCAACAAGGGGTTGCTCATGCCTTTGCGTCCTTTTCTTTTGTTTTCATGCAGATAGGGCAATCCTGCCGCGGCTTCAGCCCGATTTTGCGCGTCTCGCCCCACAGCGCGTCATAGATCAGCATCTCGCCCAACAGGGGCTGACCGGCCTGCGCGATCAGCTTGATCGCCTCGGCCGCCATCATCGCACCGACCACGCCGGGCAAAGGCCCGAGCACTCCTGCCTCGGCGCAAGACGGCGCAAGCCCCGGCGCGGGCTGTTCGGGAAAGATGCACTGATAACACGGCGCGCCACGGGCCGGATCGAACACGCTCAACTGCCCTTCCCACTGAGAAAGTGCGCCTGAAATCAACGGCTTGCCCTGCGTCACAGCCGTGGCATTGGCCAGGTAACGGGTGTCGAAATTATCGGTCCCGTCAAGGATCACGTCGTATTCGGCAAACAGATCATGGGCGATGTCTTCGGTCAGGCGCCGCTGATAGGGGTGTACCTGAACATGCGGATTCTGCGCCTGCATCTCCGTCATGGCCGATTGCACTTTGGGCAGTCCGATATCCCGGTCACGATGGATCACCTGCCGCTGCAGGTTCGAATTGTCCACCGCGTCATCGTCGATCACCCCGATCGTGCCCACACCCGCCGCCGCCAGATACAAGAGCGCGGGCGACCCAAGCCCACCGGCCCCGATGACCAGAACACGCGCCTCTTTCAGGGCCTTTTGCCCCGGCCCGCCAAGTTCGCGCAAAACGATATGACGGGCGTATCTTTCCAGTTCGGAATCAGAGAAAAGATTTTTCTTTTCAGCAGGTTGGGTTGTCTTCGCCTTGTTCCGCAGCTTTTGCAGGCCCCACCGATACACCAGCACCAATGCCGCAAAGCCGCCCAGCATCAACCACAAGGCCGGACTTTCCCCCGTCGCCATGCGCAACGGATGCCCCTGGGGCAACAACAGATGCAGCGCGACCACCGCCAGCCACAACACCACGATCATGCTCCAGCGCAGACGCCGGGGCGCCCCCATCAGCGCACCGATCCCCCACAGCGCCGCCGCCATGACCAGAACCAGCAGCATCACCCGCGCCCTGTCGAGCCGAACCCACCTACGCCACGCGCCGTGTCATCCAGCGTTTCCGCCAGATCGAACCGCGCCCGCACCACCGGAGCCACGATCATCTGCGCGACCCGCATACCGTGTTCGATATGAAACTCCTCGTCGCCTGCATTCATCACGATCACCCCCAAGGGACCGCGATAATCGCTGTCAATGGTGCCCGGACTGTTCGGTAACGTGATCCCATGCTTGAGCGCCAGCCCCGATCGCGGGCGCAACTGCACCTCATACCCTTCGGGGATGGCCATACGCAAACCCGTCGGCACCAGGCAACGCTGACCGGGCCGCACCGTCATACCATCGCGCTGCCCTTCGGGGAAGTTCGCCCGCAGGTCCGCACCGGCCGCGCCCTCGGTTGCATAGGCTGGCAGACCAGGCGACCGGTCCGCGCCGTCTTCCCAAACGAATGTGATCAGGACCATGCCCGTCCTTTCATCTTTCCCAAAATACTCAAATCCTCAGGCCAGCGCCTGCGCGATCCGCTCGGCCAGCCGGGCGGCCACGTCCGATTTCGACATGCGCGGCCAATCCTCGGCCCCCGCATCGCTGATCAGGGTGATATCGTTTTCCGCACCGCCCATGATGCCCGTTTCATGGCTGACATCATTGGCGACGATCCAGTCACACCCCTTGCGCGCACGCTTGGCGGTGGCGTTTTCGATGACGTCATCGGTTTCGGCGGCGAACCCCACCACCAGACCGGGGCGGCCCTGGTCCATCTGGCTGACAGAGGCTAGGATATCGGGATTCTCGGCGAACTCCAGCACCGGCAGCCCGCCCTTGGTTTTCTTGATCTTGGAACTGCTGGCACTCGCCACGCGCCAATCGGCCACGGCGGCGGCGAACACTGCCGCATCTGCGGGTAGCGCCCGCTGTACGGCCTCCAGCATCTGTTGCGCGGTCTCCACTTTCACCACGGTGACCTCTTCGGGCGGGGGCACATCGGCGGGCCCGGTCACGAAAATCACCTCGGCCCCGAGCGCTGCAAGAGAACGGGCAATCGCCGTGCCCTGCGCCCCCGAAGACCGGTTGGCGATATAGCGCACAGGGTCGATGGGCTCATGCGTCGGTCCCGAGGTCACGACAATGCGCTTGCCCTTCAGCGGCCCCTCCGACAGGGCGGCATCAATGGCGGTGACGATCTCGAGAGGTTCCGCCATGCGCCCCGGCCCGTGTTCTCCACAGGCCATATCGCCCTCGGCGGGGCCGACAAACCCGATACCGTCGCCCTTCAAGGTGGCGATATTGCGTTGGGTTGCGGGATGCTGCCACATGCGCACGTTCATCGCGGGCGCAATCAGGACCGGCGTATCAGTGGCCAACAGAAGGGTCGAGGCCATATCGTCGGCATGGCCATGCGCCATCTTGGCCATCAGGTCCGCCGTGGCCGGCGCCACGACGATCAGATCGGCACTCCGGCTCAGTTCGATATGGCCCATTTCGGCCTCGTCCGTCAGGTCGAACAGGTCGCGGAACACCTTGCTTCCGGCCAGTGCAGACACCGACAGCGGCGTGACGAACTCCGCGCCCGCGCGGGTCAGGACCGGGGTCACCTGTGCACCACGCTCGCGCAGGCGACGGATCAGGTCCAGCGCCTTGAAGGCCGCGATACCGCCGCCGATGATCAAAAGGATGCGTTTGGATGCCAGCATGGCGCTTTCCTTGTCAGAACCGCGCCGACACTAGGCCCTGCCCCGCGGGCTGGCAAGGGCGGCTCAGCCGCTTCCCTTGAAGGCGGCGCAGGGATCTTCGCGCTCCACCGCCGGGGCCGAACGTATCTCGTCATACTCTCCTGCCAACGGCGCATCATCTTCGCTCTGGCCGATCACCCGCAGCTCCAGATCGGGCGCGACCCGTTCCAGATAAGACGGCGCGCCCCAATCCTTGCGGGCATGGCCATTGCCGGTAATCAGCACCACGGGTCCGCCCGTATCCTGCTTCGCCTGCGCCACGGCGAGCGCCAGTTCCGCATCCCGCAGCCGCTGGATGGCAACCATGCCCGGCAGCATTTCTTGCGGCAGGGCATCGCAATGCGCGACCATCTGCATCGCTTCACGCGCGCTTTGTTGCGCCTCCGGCAAGGGGGCGGTCAGCCCATAGGTCTCGGCATCCCCGGAAAACGATGCCGCAATCCCATCCCCGAACGCGGCGCGCGCCACGTCGCGCGGCACCTGCGCACCGTAAATCCGCGCCTCGGGGGCGGCAGCGATAATCGGGTAATACATCGAAAAATCCGGCCAGCCGGAATTCGCCCAATCCAACGCCCTGGCCAAAGCCACCGGATCGCCGCGATTGTCCGGCGTGATCGCATCGGCCTGCCCGGAGGTCAGCATCTCGAACACCAGCGCCTTGGGCGCGACCTCGCGCACGATCCCGGCCTGCACCCGATGATGGGCGGGGTTGTCATGGACCTCACCCACAACCACCACATCCTGCGCCAAAGCAGCAGACGAGACGACCCCGATCGTGAATATGGCGGCGTGGAACAGCTTCATGCCAACAAGTTCTGCACCTCGTCGCCATGACGTTCAAGATGTTTGCGCATCTTCTGAAAAGCCGCCGCTTCCAACTGCCGCACCCTTTCTTTCGACAGGTTCAGTTCCTGCCCCAAAGACTCCAGCGTCCGTGGACCCTCGCGCAGCTTGCGTTCATGCACGATGAACCTTTCACGGTCGCTCAGATCGCCCATCGCATCGTCCAGCCAGCCGCGCAATGCCGACAGGTCATGGTCCTGCTCGACCAGTTCATCCCCTCGCGGCCCGTCATCCTCGATCGTGTCGATCCACTCGCGGCCTTCGTCTTCGACCGATTGCGTGGCGTTCAGTGAAAAATCGGAGCCTGACAAACGTCCTTGCATCATCTCGACATCGCGCAAGGGCACACCGACCTCATGCGCGATCAGTTCACGCAGCTGATGGCCGTCCAGATCCTGCCCCGTGGTCATCGCGTCGCGTTCGATCCGGGCCTGAACCCGGCGCATGTTGAAGAACAGCGATTTCTGGCTGCTGGTCGATCCCGTCCGCACCATCGACCAGTTGCGCATCACGTAATCCTGAATCGACGCCTTGATCCACCAAACCGCATAGGTCGAAAACCGCACGCCACGATCCGGGTCGAACTTGTCCGCCGCCTTCATCAGGCCCAATCCGGCCTCCTGGATCAGATCGTTCATCGGCGCGCCATAGCGGCGGTACTTGCTTGCCATGGAAATCGCCAGCCTCATGTAAGCGGTCGTGAGCCGGTGCAACGCCTGTTCGTCTCGCTCGTCACGCCAGGCATAGGCCAGTTTCAGTTCGGTCTCGGCATCCAGCAGTTCCGCATTCATTGCCCTGCGTGACATGCTGTTCCCTTGCGATTCATCCTGCGGCATGTACCCTCCCGACCTGTCGGTCCGTTTTTGTTCCTTTCTAGGCGCTTCGCCAAGTGATACGCAGACCGGACGAAACCGGATCAATCAAAGGCGCAAAAGATGCTTCCCAAACTCACCCTTGTGCTTGGTGGCGCGGCCTCGGGTAAATCCACCTTTGCCGAGTCTCTGGTTGTTCAGTCCGGGCAAAATCGCGTTTATCTTGCCACCGCACAGGCGTTCGACGATGAAATGCAGGCCAAGGTCGCCCGTCACCGCCAGATGCGCGGTGATGGCTGGCAAACCATCGAGGCACCGCTCGATCCGAGTTCTGCCCTGCATGACATCGCTGCCGATCAGGTCGTTTTGCTGGATTGCGCAACGATGTGGCTCAGCAATCATTTGCTGGCCGAATCCGATTTGGAACAGGCACGAGATACCCTGCTTGCCGGTCTTGCCGCCTGCCCCGCCCCGGTCGTCGTCGTATCAAACGAGGTGGGCCTCTCCGTCGTCCCGGAAAACCCGCTTGCCCGCCGTTTTCGAGAGGCACAGGGCCGCCTCAATCAAACCCTCGCCGCGCGCGCAGGGCTGGTCGTCAACGTCGTTGCAGGCTTGCCGCAGGTGCTCAAGGGGCACCTGCCATGAGCCGCATCTTCTGGGTGCGTCATGGGCCGACACATGCGAAATCCATGGTCGGCTGGTCGAACCTGCCCGCCGACCTGAGCGACACCGCACAACTGGCCCGGCTCGATGCCCACCTGCCCAAGGATGCGCTGGTCGTCTCGTCCGACCTGAAACGCGCCACCGCCACCGCCGACGCCATCACCGGGCGTCGCACCCGTCTGCCCCATGATCGCGACCTGCGCGAAATTCATTTCGGCGCGTGGGAGTTGAAGGCATTCGATACCGTGCCCAACCCCGACCACCTGCGCGCTTTCTGGGATAGCCCCGGCGATCTCTGCGCACCTGAAGGCGAAAGCTGGAACCAGATCACGGCGCGCGTCAACCGTGCGGTTTCCCGGTTGCGCATGGCCCATCCCGGCCGCGATATCATCGCCGTCGCCCATTTCGGCGCGATCCTGACACAGGTGCAACAGGCCCTTGGAGTTACCGCCTACGAGGCGTTCGCGCACCGGATCGAAAACCTGTCGGTCACCGAACTGCACTGGCAGGACAATGGTTGGCGGGCAGCGCGCATCAACCACCTGCCCTGAAAGCGTCGCCTCGTTCCCGAAATACCTGGTGGGCTATGGCGTCGCGACCGGGCGCAGCCCCGGCCTTGCCAGGCCCCCGTCACCGGGACGATGTTAACGCTTCCTCAACCAACCACACGCTATCCAAGAGTTAACCAAGTTTAACCAAGGATTGCCCGCCAATGGTCGCCCGCGCCTATACCGTCGCCTTCGAGGGCGTCACGGCCCGTCAGGTCGAGGTGCAATGCGCCATCACCCCCGGCATTCCGGCCTTCTCGCTTGTGGGCCTGCCCGACAAAGCCGTGTCCGAAGCCCGCGACAGGGTACGCACTGCGCTCAATTCCATGGCTATCGCCCTGCCCTCCAAACGGATCACCATCAACCTGAGCCCCGCCGACCTGCCCAAGGAAGGCAGCCATTTCGACCTGCCGATCGCATTAGCCCTGCTGGCCGCGCTTGAAATCATCCCCACCGATGCGGTCGAGGGCACCTGTTCCCTCGGAGAGCTATCGCTCGACGGTTCCCTGATCCCGGTGCTCGGCGCCCTGCCTGCGGCCATGGCCGCCGCCGAAGAAGATCGAACGCTCCTGTGCCCCAAGGCGTCAGGGGCCGAGGCGGCCTGGGTCGGCGCGACTCAGGTCATCGGCGCGGCCAGCCTCGCCGACGTGGTGCGTCACTACACCGGCCAATCGCCATTGGCCCCCGCTGAACCGGGTGAAGTGACCTCCGACAGTTCGGGCCGCGACCTGCTGGACGTCAAGGGACAGGAACGTGCCAAAAGGGCACTGGAGATCGCCGCCGCCGGGCGGCACCACCTGATGATGGTCGGCACACCCGGATCGGGAAAATCCATGCTGGCCGCACGACTACCGGGCATTCTGCCTCCGCTGACCGCACCCGAAGCCCTGGAAACCTCAATGATCCATTCGCTGGCCGGCCTGCTGGACGAGGGTGGCATCAACCGCACCCGCCCTTTCCGCGAACCGCACCACACCGCTAGCATGGCCGCCATCGTCGGGGGCGGGCGGCGCGCGTCACCGGGTGAAATCAGCCTCGCCCATAACGGCGTGCTGTTCATGGACGAGTTTCCTGAATTTTCCCGCACCGTGCTGGAAACCCTGCGCCAGCCGATCGAAACCGGCGAGGTGATGATCGCCCGCGCCAACGCCCATGTGAAATACCCCTGCCGCTTCATGCTGGTGGCTGCCGCAAATCCCTGCAAATGCGGCTACCTTTCCGATCCCAACCGCGCCTGCAGCCGCGCCCCCGCCTGTGGTGAGGATTACATGGGCCGCATTTCGGGGCCGCTGATGGATCGTTTCGACCTGCGCGTCGAAGTCCCCCCGGTGGCCTTTACCGATCTCGATCTGCCAACCTCGGGCGACAGTTCCGCCATCGTGGCCGAGCGGGTGTCCGCCGCCCGCGCCCTGCAGGCCGCACGGTTCGAAACACAAGACGGCATACGGCTCAACGCCGATGCCGAAGGCAAGGTTCTGGAACAGATCGCTACCCCCGACAGTGAAGGGCGCGCACTTATCAACAAGGTGGCCGAGCGTTTTGGCCTCTCCGCACGGGGGTATCATCGCGTGTTGCGCGTCGCCCGTACCATAGCCGATCTGGAAGGGTCGGACGATCTACGCCGCCCGCATGTCGCCGAAGCCGTCAGCTATCGCCTGAGCTTTGCCGCAGACAGCTGATCCAGCCCGCCAGACGGGTCAATGTCTCACCCGCCTCGGGCAAGAGCGCAGGGCCGAACGCCGGCCAGACATGCGGCAGGTCGTGTTCGATCTCCTCGGTCACGTCAACGCCCTGCTCACGCAGCCGCGCGGCCATGCGCCGCGTGTCGTCCAGCAGGATTTCGGTATCCCCCGCTGCCATCCATACCGGCGGCGCACCGCGCATCTGTGCAAACAGCGGCGAGGCTCGGGGATCGCACGGGCTGACACCCCGCAAATACATATCCCCCAACTCCCCGGCGCGTTTCGCCGGCAACATCGCATCGGCCTGCCTGTTGGCGACCATGCTGTCCCCGGAAAAGGTCATGTCGGTCATCGGCGAAAAACAGAACACACCGGCAGGACGGCGCAAACCGTGTTTCAGGATTTCTGCCAGCAACGCCAAAGCCAGCCCCCCACCCGCGCTGTCACCGCCCAGGATCACCTCGCGATGTGCGCTCAAGTCGATATAGACAGCCAGCGCATCTTCCAATGCCGCCGGAAAGACATGCTCGGGTGCCAGCCTGTAGTTCGGCAGGCAGGCGGGCAGCCTCGTTATTCCCGACAACCGCGCCACCATCGCCCGATGCGTGCGCGGCGAGCCAATCACATAACCCCCGCCATGCAGATAGAGAATGACCGGACCTTCATCACCAACACCCGGCCCATAGGCCCAGGTGACCGGCACCCCGTCCATCCGGGCGTCGACAAACCGGCTGCCACGTGGGGCGCGAAACCAGAAACGCGCCTTGCGCTCGAACGCCTCCCGCAATTCCATGGGGTCCGTGGCCCGTGCCAGATGGCGCTTTTCGGTCAGTCGCAAGACAATGTTCAGAATGCCCCGCCGAAGGCTCACCCGCGCCTGGCCTCGATGGCGTCCCAGATCATGGCGGCCACGTTGATGTCATCAAACCGCTCGAGCTCCTGAATGCCGGTGGGCGAGGTCACGTTGATCTCGGTCAGGTAATCGCCGATCACGTCGATGCCCACGAACACCTGTCCCTTTTCACGCAACAACGGCCCAATGGCAGCGCATATTTCCCGATCCCGGTCGCTCAGCGCGATTTTCTCGGGGCGTCCCCCCACATGCATGTTCGACCGTGTCTCACCCTGCGCCGGAACCCGGTTGATCGCGCCCACCGGTTCCCCGTCCACGAGGATCACGCGCTTGTCGCCGTTCTTGATCTCGGGCAGGTACTTCTGAACGATCAGCGGCTCACGGCTGAACCCGGTGAACAGCTCATGCAATGAACTCAGGTTCCGATCCGAGGCCGGCAGGTGGAACACCCCGGCGCCCCCGTTGCCGTAAAGCGGCTTGAGGATCACATCGCCATGCCGGTCCTTGAAGGCGCGGATCGTCGCGAGATCGCGCGCAATGGCGGTCGGCGGCATCAGGTCAGGGAAATCGAGAATCAGCAGCTTTTCAGGAAAGTTCCGCACCCAGAAAGGATCGTTGACCACCAATGTTCCGGGCATCACCCGTTGCAACAAATGTGTCGTGGTGATGTAGAACATGTCGAACGGCGGGTCCTGTCGCAGCCAGACGACATCGTAATCGGCCAGGTCCACCTCGACCTCGTCGCCCAGTTGGAAATGATCCCCCTCGACCCGCTGCACCTTCAGCGGCCAGCCCCGCGCCACGACCCGCCCTTCGATATAGGCCAGACGGTCGGGCGTATAGTAAAACAGCTCATGCCCCCGCGCCTGAGCCTCTTCGGCCAGACGAAACGTACTGTCGGCATTGATGTCGATCGGCCCAATCGGGTCCATCTGAAAGGCGATTTTCATGGCCGTCCCCTGCAATCATGTTTCCGGTCTTACATGGAACATGGGGCGCGCGAGCGCAAATCAGAAATGGCCAAACGCGTTTTCAATGATCTCCGCCCGTCCGGTTTCATCCACCACGGCCAGATCGAACCGCACCTCGGCCAATTGCCCCGCTGGCACATTCGCAAGGTACTCTGCCGCTGCGCCATGAATACGCTGTATCTGCGTCGGGCGCAGCCGCGCCATGGCCGTGTCGAAATCACGGGCTTTCTTGACCTCGCAAAAGACGATCTCGGCTCCATCCTGAAGGATCATGTCAATTTCGCCGCTCTGGCCCCGCCAACGCATTTCCAGCAAATCGGCCCCGCGCGCATCATACGCCCCGGCAACGATCTTTTCCGCCGCCATGCCCGACAGGTAAGCCCGCTTGCCACGTTCACGCCGCGCGGTTTTGCCAACACCCTGCGCATGTCCCGGCAAATCAATCGTGTGCATCATCTGTCGCCCTCCTTCGAGCGTTGAGTATCGAGATCCAGCGCACGCTGATAGACCTGCCGCCGCTTCAACCCCAGATCCTCCGAGACCTTGTCCGCCGCATCGCGCACCGACAGCCCCTGTAGTGCCTCATTCAACGCAGAATCTAAATCCACTTCCCGAACATTTGGTAAATGCCCGCGGTCGATCAGCACGACGATCTCGCCTTTCAGGGTCCGTTCGGCGCATGTTGCGGCCAACTCGTCCAGCGTTCCGCGCAACACCTCTTCGAATTTCTTGGTCAGTTCCCGGCACACCGCCGCCCGTCGCGCGCCCCCCAGCACCTGCGCGGCATCGCGCAACATGGCGGCGATGCGCTTGGGTGATTCGTAAAAGATCAGCGTTCCGGGCACCTCGGCCAACTCTTGCAGGGCGGTTTTCCGCCGCCCTGCGGCATTGGGCAGAAACCCCGCGAAGAAGAACCGGTCGGTCGGCAATCCGGCCAGAGTCAGTGCGGTAATCGCCGCCGACGGTCCGGGGGCGGAAATCAGCGTATGCCCCTCTGCCACCGCGGCGCGCGCCAGATCGTATCCCGGATCGGCCACCATCGGTGTACCCGCCTCCGACGCGTAGACAACCGATTTGCCTGCCTCCAACGCCTGTATCAGGCGCGGGCGCACGCGATCGCCATTATGGTCGTGATAGGCGATCAGCGGTCGCTCGCCCAAGGCAATCCCGTGAATATCCAGCAATTTCCGAAGGCTGCGCGTGTCTTCGGCAGCGATCACATCGGCTGACGCCAGAATGTCCAGCGTCCGCAGCGTGATGTCGCGGGCCGTGCCGATGGGCGTGGCGATCAGGTACAGGCCCGGCGCCAGATTCTGCTGTTTGGGATTCACCACTGGACCCGCCTCGCATGACGTTTATTATCGGCCCCGAAACCGGAACAGGCTCAGACCTGTCCGCAATCAGGGAGTAGACGTACCCATGTTCGCCGTTTTGACCACTGCCCGCAAGGTGCCCGGCTTTCTGGCCGTGCTGTTCTCGATCCTGTGGCTGGCCGCCTGTCAGCCCGTTTCCATGAGCGGCGGAGGCGGAGGCGGCGGACAACCCGGCGGGACCGGTGCTGCCGTCCCCGTGGCCTTGCTGGTGCCGCACGGCTCGGCGGTGCCGCAGGAGCAGAAACTGGCACGCGACCTCGAGAATGCCGCCCGCCTGGCTGCCGCCGACCTGAACGGCGTCAGGATCGACCTGCGAGTTTACGGAACGGCTGGAAACGCGGCTCAGGCGCAAACCGCCGCGATGAACGCGGTGGCCGACGGCGCCCGGATCATTATCGGCCCGCTGCACGCGGAATCGGCCAATGCCGTTGCTGTCGCCGTCGCGAACGACAACGTCAACGTACTGGCCTTTTCCAACAACCCGACCATCGCGGGGGGCAACCTTTACATCCTTGGCCAGACGTTCCAGACCACGGCGGACCGTCTGGCCAGCTTCGCCACACGGCAAGGCAAGAGCCGCATTTTGACCGTCTACTCCGACAACCTGTCGGGCCGTATGGGCAAACAGGCCATCGATCGGGCCATCGCCCAGAACGGGGCCACCCCGGCTGGCAGCGTTGGATACGAATTCTCGCAACAGGGCGTCGTCGCCGCCATCCCCCAGATCAAGACCGCCGCAGCGCAAAACAGTGCCGACGCGATCTTTCTGACGGCGAACACCGCCGGCGCACTGCCGTTGTTTTCGCAAATGCTGCCCGAAGCGGGCCTGAGCCCCGCCAACGTACAATACATGGGCCTCAGCCGTTGGGACACACCGCCGCAAACACTGCAATTGCCGGGCGTTCAGGGCGGCTGGTTCACCTTGCCCGACCCGCCACGTGCGGCACAGTTCCGCAGCCGGTTCCAGGGGGCATATGGCGAGGCGCCCCATGCTCTGGCCGGTTTGGCCTATGACGGAATTGCCGTAGTGGGCGCACTGGCCCGGTCCGGACGCGCCGATTCACTCGGTCGTGCGGCGCTGACCCAAAGCGCGGGCTTTCAGGGCGTCAACGGCGTGTTCCGCTTCCGGCAGGACAACAGCACCGACCGCGGGCTTGCCGTGGCCACGATCCGCAACAACCAGGTTGCCGTGATCGACCCGGCTCCCAAAAGCTTTGGCGGCGCGGGCTTCTGATCGTTCGTGTGATCCCGACAAAGGAACAGAATGAAAGACTTGATCCCGCAGCCGGATGACCTGATCTGCCCGGCCCCCGAGATCTTCGACAGCGCGGCGGTCGCCAAACGGATCGAGACCGCCGCCGAACAGGCCGACGGGAACACCAGCGACCTGCGAAAGGCCGTCGTGGGTATCCTGTCGGATCAGCTCAGGCACGGGCGCGACGCAATCGCCGCCGGACTGGCCGAGCGCCCCTTTGCCTCGCGCCCCACCGTGCGCGCCTATAGCTGGCTGACAGATTGCGTGATCCTGACCGCCCTCGATGTCGTCACCAGCCATATCCATCCATTGGCCAACCCGACCGAAGCAGAGCGGATCACCGTCTTTGCGGTCGGTGGCTATGGCCGTGGGGAAATGGCCCCGCAGTCGGATGTCGATCTGCTCTTCCTGACGCCGTACAAAATCACCCCCTGGGCCGAAAGCGTCATCGAATCGATGCTCTACATCCTGTGGGATCTGCGCTTGAAGGTCGGCCATGCCAGCCGCACGATCCGCGATTGCCTTCGTCTGGGCGGCGAGGATTTCACGATTCGCACCGCGCTTCTGGAAAACCGCTTCCTGGCTGGCGACCGGCAACTGGCCGACCACTTCAGGAAACGCCTCTGGCATGAACTGTTCGATGGTTCCGAGCGCGAATTCATCGAGGCCAAACTCGAAGAACGTGACGCCCGCCATGAAAAACAGGGCGGTCAGCGCTACATGGTCGAGCCCAATGTGAAAGAAGGCAAGGGCGGCTTGCGCGATCTTCAATCGCTGTTCTGGATCGCCAAATACCTGCATCACGTCGACAGCGTCGCCGATCTGGTGGATGTCGGCATGTTCACCGAGGACGAATTCGACACATTCGCCAAGGCCGAGAACTTTCTCTGGGCGGTGCGCTGTCATATCCACCTGATCACCGGGCGCCCCACCGATCAACTCACCTTCGACCTGCAGGTCGAGGTGGCCGAGCGCATGGGCTACAAGGACACCGCCGGGCGCCGCGCGGTCGAAGTGTTCATGCAGGATTATTTCCGCCATGCGACGCAGGTGGGCGACCTGACCCGCATCTTCCTGACCAAGCTGGAAGCGGCCCACGTCAAATCCCAACCGCTTCTGCAACGCATCTTCCGCCGCAAGCGCAAGCTCAAGAAAGGTTATACCGAGGTCCACGGGCGCCTGGCGATCGCGGACGAAGAGGCCTTCCTGTCCGATCCGCTGAACCTGCTTCGCTTGTTCGAGGAAGGATTGCGCACCGGCCTGCTGATCCATCCCGACGCGATGCGCCTTGTCACTGCCAATCTCGACCTGATCGACGATACGTTCCGCAACGATCCCAAGGCGCGCAAGCTGTTCCTCGATCTGCTGCTGAAACACGGCAATCCCGAACGCGCCCTGCGCCGGATGAACGAACTGGGCGTGCTGTCGGCCTTCATCCCCGAATTCGAGCCCATCGTCGCGCTGATGCAGTTCAACATGTATCACAGCTACACGGTGGACGAACATACGATCCAGTGCATCTCGAACCTTGCACAGATCGAACGCGGCGAACGCACGGATGACCTGCCTGTGTCCAGTTCGATTCTCGAGGCCGGCGTAAACCGCCGGGTTCTCTATGTCGCCCTGCTGCTGCACGACATCGGCAAGGGCCGGGACGAGGATCACTCGATCGTCGGCGCCCGCATCGCCCGCAAGGTCGCCCCGCAGCTCGGTCTCAAACCCAAAGAGGTGGACACCGTCGAATGGCTGGTGCGCTATCATCTCCTGATGTCGGACATGGCGCAGAAACGCGACATTGCCGATCCGCGCACAGTGCGCGATTTCGCCAAGGCCGTGCAAACCAAGGACCGGCTGGATTTGCTGTGCGTGCTGACGGTTTGCGACATCCGCGGCGTCGGCCCGACCACCTGGAACAACTGGAAGGCCTCGCTGCTGCGGGCGCTGTACCGCCAGACACAGCGCGCCATGGAAGGCGGGCTCGAGGACCTCAACCGCGAACAGCGCGGCTCGGACGCCAAGCGCAACCTGCGCGACGCCCTGACCGATTGGCCCGCCAAGGCCCTCAAGCGCGAAACCGCCCGCCATTATCCGCCCTATTGGCAAGGCCTGCACGTAACCGCGCATGTGGTTTTCGCCCGGTTGCTGCGCGATCTGGAATCCGACGAGATCGCCATCGACCTTGCCATCGACGAAGACCGCGACGCCACCCGCGCCTGTTTCGCATTGGCCGACCATCCCGGCATTTTCTCTCGGCTGGCGGGGGCTCTGGCCCTTGTCGGGGCCAATGTCGTCGATGCGCGCACCTACACGTCGAAAGACGGGTTCGCGACCGCCGTGTTCTGGATACAGGATGCCGATGGCCACCCCTATGAGGCCGCGCGTCTGCCGCGTCTGCGCGACATGATCCACAAAACCCTCAAGGGCGAAATCGTGGCGACCGAAGCGATCAGATCGCGCGACAAGATCAAGAAACGCGAACGCGCCTTCAAAGTGCCCACGCATATCACCTTCGACAACGAAGGGTCCGAAATCTACACGATCATCGAAGTCGACACCCGCGACCGTCCCGGCCTTCTTTACGATCTCACCCGGACGCTGGCGAACAACAACATTTACATCAACTCAGCCGTGATCGCGACCTATGGCGAGCAGGTGGTCGATACCTTCTATGTCAAGGATATGTTCGGCCTGAAATTCCACTCGGAGGCCAAGCAAAAGGCGCTTGAAAAGAAACTTCGCACCGCCATCGCCGAAGGGGTTGAACGCGCCACCGCTTGACACCGGCCCGCCAAATCACCGACATCGCACCGGGGCGCATTTTCCGCGCCCCTGCTTTTTGTGACAGGTGACTTTCCCATGACCGATATCCTGATACTGATGGCAGCCGCCTTTGGCGCGGGTGTGCTCAACACCATCGCGGGCGGTGGCACGTTTCTGACCTTTCCCGCGCTGGTCTTTACCGGGGTGCCACCCGTGGCCGCGAACGCCACCAGTGCCGTTGCCGTGTTTCCGGGCTATCTTGGCGGGGCGCTCGGGTTCCGCGCCGAACTGGCCAGTATCGACCGGCCCCGCCTTCTGCGCCTTGGCCTGATCTCTCTGGCCGGGGGCGTCACCGGCGCGGGCTTGCTGCTGATTTCGTCGAACAAGGCGTTCTCGGTCGTGGTGCCTTTCCTTCTGCTGGCGGCAACGATCATCTTTCTGTTTGGCGACCGGATCCGCACATGGGCCGCCGCCCACGCTCGCAGCGTCACCCCCGAAGGCGCGTTCGGCCTTTTCGCGGTCAGCCTTTATGGCGGGTATTTCAATGGCGGGCTCGGGATCGTCCTGCTGGCACTGTTCGCCATGTGGGGCATGACAGACCTGCACCAGATGAACGGGCTGAAAAACGGCCTCAGCTTTGCCATCTCGGCCATTTCCGTGGCGGTCTTTGCCCTGGCCGGTCTGGTGGCATGGCCGCAGGCGCTGATGATGATGGTCGCCGCCACGGCGGGCGGCTATGCCGGGGCTCCGCTGGCCCGCGCCCTGCCGAAATCCACTGTGCGCCTGCTGATCACGCTGATCGGGTTCGGGATGAGCGCGGTGTTTTTCTGGCGTCTGGTGTCGGCTGGCTGAGGACGCCCCGTTAACCCCGCCCCGCACCGCCCCCGGCACCGACGCAATACCGACGTGATACCGACGCTTTGCCGATCCGGCTTTTGCCGTGATTTCAGCGCATTAACGCCGATTCGCCACCCACACCGCAGGTCACCCGGCTTTCCCGCCCTTCCCCACCGCCTCGCGATCCGCTAAGCGTGACCGGAACCGCCCCAAGCAAAGGCCCGCCCATGAGACCCGTTCGCCTGTTATCCGGTGTCCTGACCGTCAGCGGGTGGACCTTGCTCAGCCGAATGCTGGGTTTCGTGCGTGACGTTCTGATCGCCAGTTACTTGGGGCCGGGCGCGATGATGGATGCCTTCGTCGCCGCCTTCCGCCTGCCCAACATGTTCCGCCGCTTCTTTGCCGAGGGTGCCTTCAACGCCGCCTTTGTGCCAATGTTTTCAAAGAAGTACGAAGGCCACGAGGATCATCAGCAATTCGCCTCGCTGGCCCTGTCCGGCCTGTCGCTGGTGCTTCTGATGCTGACCGGGCTTGCGCTGCTGTTCATGCCGGCACTGGTCTGGGCCACGGCCGAGGGCTTTGCCGGGGACGAACGCTTTGACCTGACAGTGGAATTCGGTCGCGTGGTCTTTCCCTATATTCTGTTCATCTCGCTGGCCGCGCTGTTTTCCGGGGTGTTGAATGCCGTGGGACGCTTCACCGCCGCCGCCGCCGCGCCGGTCCTGCTGAACGTCATGCTGGTCGCCGCCATGGTTTTCGCCGCTCAAACAGGGGGGGCAGTGGCCCACGCTCTTGTCTGGGCCATACCTTTTGCCGGCATCGCCCAACTGGCCCTGGTCTGGATCGCCGCCCGAAAGGCGGGGCTGCACATCCGCCCCGTCCGCCCCCGCTGGACCCCGGACATGGCCCGCCTGGTCCGGGTGGCAATCCCCGCCGCCCTGGCGGGCGGAGTGATGCAGGTGAACCTGTTGGTGGGTCAGCAGGTCGCCTCAAACTATGACAAGGCGGTCAGCTGGCTCTATTCCGCCGACCGTCTGTATCAGTTGCCTCTTGGCGTGGTCGGCATCGCCGTTGGCATCGTCCTGTTGCCCGACCTGTCACGCCGCCTGAAGGTCGAGGACCACACCGGCGCGCGCGCGGCCTATTCCCGCGCCGCCGAGATTTCCCTGATCTTGACGGTGCCTTGCGCGGTCGCTCTGGTCGCCGTGCCCATGCCGCTGGTCTCGGTCCTGTTCGAACGCGGCGCCTTCGGAACCGACGATACCGCCGCCACCGCATTGGCGGTCGCGATCTATGGTCTCGGCCTGCCAGCCTTTGTATTGCAAAAAATCCTGCAACCGCTGTTCTTCGCCCGTGAAGACACCAAAAGCCCTTTCCGCTATGCGGTTGTCGCCATGATCGTGAATGCCGTTCTGGCCATCGGCCTGGCCTTTGTGCTCGACTGGGTCGCGGCGGCCATCGCCACCACCGTCGCCGGTTGGGTCATGGTTTGGCTACTGATGCATGGCGCGCGCGCCTATGGGGATGTGGCCCGCTTCGACGACCGGTTCCACCGCCGCATCTGGCGCATCATCGCCGCCTCGGCGCTGATGGGGGTCATCGTCTGGGGCGTTCATGTTCTGCTGAGCCCGTTCTTCGGAATGCCCGGCCTGCGCTGGATCGCGCTGCTGGTTCTGATCGCGACAGGCATCGTCAGCTATTTCGGCATTGGCCACCTGATCGGCGCCTTCCGCATACAGGACTTCCGCAACCTGCGGCGCACCGGGTAGGTTGACGGGCATGGTCGATACGCCCCTCATACCCCTGATTACCGCCGCACAGGTCTTTCCCGCGCTCGAACGGATCGCCTGGGAGGCTGAACAGGACCTGTTCCTGTCCTTCCGTATCTTCGATCCCAACACCGCTCTGCGCTCTCCCGAGTTGCTCGATCAAGGGCTGACCGATTGGAAAAGCCTGCTGCGCCACATCAGCAACCGGGGCGTGCGTATCCGCATGATCGTCTCGGATTTCGACGCGATCTTCACCAAGGAATTGCATCGTTCGGCCTGGACCAATGCCAAAGGCTTTGCCGATGCCATGAGCGGCGATTGCGACATTCTCTGCGCCCCGCACGGGCAATTCGTGGGCAGCCTGTGGATGTGGGCCCTGCGCAGCAAGATTCGCTCGAAAATGGCCGACCTGCGCAACGATGCCCCCGAGGTCCTGACCGATCTGCAAAAGCAGATCCTCGAACGCGGGGGGCGCCTGCGCCCGGTGACCCTGCACCAGAAATTCGCCGTCAGCGACGGCTGCCGCGCCGTGATCGGCGGGCTGGACGTGAACGAAAGGCGCTACGATTCACCCGACCACGAGCGCGAAGCCGACAAGACATGGCACGACATCAGCGCCGAATCCTCTGGCCCGATCTGTCAGGACATCCGCGCGCATTTCATCGACACATGGAACCGCGCGCTCGATTGGCAGGCCCCGTCACTTTGCGACAAGGGCGAACACCTGCCTCCTGCCGCGCCTTCGCAGCCCAACGGCGACACCCGTCTTGTACGCACCATTTCGATGCCAAGGCTAACCTATTCGGCCCTGGGCCCCGACGATCACGTCACAGAACATCTCGATGTGCTGCTCAAGGCATTCGCCAGGGCCAGGCGCCATATTTACATCGAAACGCAGTTTTTCCGCCACCGGCAACTGGCCCGCACCCTGGCCGATGCCGGACGCCGTAATCCCGATCTGAACCTGATCCTGCTGATGCCGACCGAGCCCGAACGGGTGATTTTTGATGGCGATGACGGGTTCGATGCGCGGCTGGCGCAGGCCCTGCAAGTGCGCAACCTGCGCCAATGCCACAAAGCCTTTGGCGAGCGGATGGTCGCCATATCCCCGGTGCAGCCGCGCAGCACGAAACCCGACGAGGACGGGGCCCTCGAAGGAGCGCCTATCGTCTATGTTCACGCCAAACTCACACTGATCGACGATGAATGGGGCATGATCGGATCGGCCAACCTGAACGGCCGTTCGATGCACTGGGATACCGAGGCCAGTATCGCCTTCGACAATCCCGCCGTGGTGCAGAACCTGCGCGAAGAACTGGCACGCAAATGGCTGGGGGACCACTTCGATCAGGGCGATACGACCAGGGCCAGCACATGGCACAAGGCCGCACAAGCCAATGCCGCGCTGTCCCCGGACAATCGCGAAGGTTTCGTGATGCCCTACCCGTATGAGCGGAACAGGCGGTTTGCCCTGTTCCTGCCTATCCTGCCGTCCAAGATGTTCTGACTCCGCGCGCTAGCGGTGTCGTATCCTGGCACGGATCTTGGCCCACCCTCCGGGGGCAAGGAAAAACGACAGCAAAAAGCCGAAACCAAAGCCCGATACATCGGCCAGCCATGTGCTGTTCGATCCGAACAGCAGCCCGAAAATCAACTGCAATACCATCAGAATACCGATCAGGGAAAACGCCCTCGCCTGATTTTCCCCCATCTGGCCAAGGCGCAACCACAGCAGATAGGTGAACCCGCCGATCAACCCGTACACGCCGGGAAAGGCCCCGATCAGCCAGGGCCGTTCGGGGGCAACC
Organism: Roseovarius sp. PS-C2; assembly: GCF_018862045.1. Lineage (NCBI taxonomy): Bacteria > Pseudomonadati > Pseudomonadota > Alphaproteobacteria > Rhodobacterales > Roseobacteraceae > Roseovarius > Roseovarius sp. PS-C2. The sequence goes on along the minus strand of NZ_JAHKSQ010000008.1, from coordinate 94,525 downwards.
AATCCGAAAACGGCGGCCCCTGCGATAGCCGAGGTCACAAACAACAGCAGCGTCGCCCATTGCGAAAACACCTCACCCACGAATTTGCCAAGCGCCAACAGCATGACTCCGGCGAATAACGCATGGGTGAATGACCCGTGGACAAAGACATAGGTGATGAACCGCTTCACATGCTCCAGCGGCCAAACCCCGTTTTGCAGCATCCAGCCAAAAATCTCGGCATTGAACCCGTAATCCTGAATGGCGCCCTGCCGCCAGCCCACGGCCTCGGGCCCGCCGATCATCCCCCGCGTTCCGAGCGAAAACACCGCTTCGATCACGATGATCGCCAGAAACAGGGCGACCACAACGGGCGGGATCGGATTGACGGGGCTGTCGGTTTGGGGGCTGCTCATGCCTGCTCTCCTTGACGGGGCTTTGACCCATGGGTAAGCGAGGCGGGCACAGAAATCCACCACGGAGATGATCCATGACCGAGGCGGCCTTTACCCCGCGTGTCTTTTCGGGCATCCAGCCCTCGGGCAACTTGACGCTTGGCAACTACCTTGGCGCGCTCAAGCGCTTTGCCGACAGCCAGAACGAAGGGATCGAGTCGATCTTCTGCATGGTCGATCTGCATGCGATCACCGTGTGGCAGGAACCCGATGCACTGCGCCATGCCACGCGCCAGCTGACCGCCGGTTTCATCGCCTCGGGGATCGACCCGCAGAAATCCATCCTGTTCAACCAAAGCCAGGTGCCCGAGCACACGCAAATGGCATGGGTGTTCAACTGCGTGGCGCGTATGGGCTGGATGAAGCGCATGACCCAATTCAAGGACAAGGCCGGCAAGAACGCCGAACAGGCCAGCCTCGGGTTGTTCGGATACCCCGCGCTGATGGCGGCAGATATTCTTGTCTATCACGCAACGCATGTTCCCGTGGGCGAGGATCAGAAACAGCATCTGGAACTGACCCGCGACATCGCGATCAAGTTCAACAACGACTATGGCGTCGATTTCTTCCCGATCACCGAGCCGGTGATCGAAGGCGCAGCCACACGCGTCATGAGCTTGCGGGACGGTTCAAAGAAGATGTCGAAATCCGACCCTTCGGACATGAGCCGCATCAACCTGACAGACGATGCCGACACCATCGCCAAGAAAATCCGCAAGGCCAAGACCGACCCCGAGCCCCTGCCCGAAACCGCCGAAGGATTGGAAGACCGCCCCGAAGCCCGCAATCTGGTCAACATCTTCGCTGCGCTCAACGATCAAGGCGTCGATCAGGTGATGCAGGACATGGGCGGCAAACCGTTTTCCGAATTCAAGCCGCTGCTGGCCGAACTGGCGGTGGAAAAACTGGCGCCGATTTCGTCAGAGATGGGCCGGCTGATGCAGGATGTCGGTGAAATCGACCGCATTCTCGCCAACGGGTCCGAGCGCGCCCGCGCCATTGCGCACCCGATCCTGCGCCAGACCTACGACATCATCGGCATGGTGCAACCCGCACAGACCTGAGCGCGCAGAGGTTCAGAGCCGGGGCGTGCATCGCAGCGCCCCGGCCTGTGCGGCACTCAGGCTGCCGCCTTCTGCAAACGCTCGGTCACGATGGCTTCGGCCACGTCATTTGGGCTGACCGACAATTGCCTTGCGCGGGTCAGGATACGGTCCATCGTATCGTCCAGCGCCTCCAGCTTTTCACCGACCCAGATTTCCCGGTTCCCGATGCGCAAAATCTCGGTGGCCACGTTGATGATACCACCGCCATTCGCCACGAAATCCGGCGCGTAAAGAATACCGCGCTCATGCAGGCGCTGCCCGTCATGCGCCGTGGCCAACTGGTTGTTCGCGCCTCCGGCCACCGCACTGACCTGCAGTTGCGGAATCGTGGTTTCGTTCAGGATGGCCCCGATAGCGCAGGGCGCGAAAATATCGGCCTCGGCACCATAGATCGCATCCGTCGCAACCGCCTGTGCCCCGAACATTTCGACCGCCTGCCGCATCGAAGCATCCGATACATCCGTCACAACCAACCGCGCCCCGGCCCCGTGCAACAACCGGCACAGATGCAGGCCGACATGGCCCAAACCCTGTATCGCCACCCTGCGCCCGGTCAGATCGGCACTGCCGAACCGGTGCCGCGCCGTCGTATGAATCGCGTTGAATATGCCCCGCGCGGTGATCGGAGACGGATCGCCGCTGGCATATGCCCCATCGGCCAGCCCCGCCACGTAATCGGTTTGCGTCCCGATTTCAGCCATGTCGCGCGGGGTCATGCCCATATCCTCGGCCGTCCAGTATTGCCCCTGCATCGCCTCGACCGCCCGGCCGAAGGCGCGCAGCACCTCTGGCGATTTGTCCCGCCCCGGATCGCCGATAATCACCGCCTTCCCGCCGCCAAGCGGCAATCCCGCTGCAGCGTTCTTGAAGGTCATCCCCCGCGACAGGCGCAGCGCATCCTCCAGTGCGGCCTCGAAACCGTCATAGGGCCGCATCCGCAACCCACCCGCCGCCGGGCCAAGTTGCGTTGAATGCACGGCGATGATGCCACTCAGGCCGCTTTCGGAATCTTCGATGCGAACAACCTGTTCATGGCCTGGCGCGTCAACGGGAATCAGTTTCATGGGACCTCCAACTCTTTCCTCTTGCATAGCAAAACAGGACAGGCCGATTTCACCAAACTTGCCCGGAAGACGAGATGGATTTAGAGAGTTCTTATATGATTTTCTCTTATATTGGAGATATTCACCACATGGACCGTATAGATCACCGTATTATCGCTGCCTTGCAAGAAGACGGGCGCATGACCATCACCGACCTGGCCGAAGCCGTCGGCCTGTCCCCCACACCCTGCGCCCGGCGGCTCGAGCGGTTGCAGTCCGAGAAGGTGATTACCGGCTATGGCGCGCGCGTCGACGCCAACAAGCTGGGGCTTGGCGTAACGATCTTTGTTTCGGTCGAACTCGACAAACAGGACCGCACCGCCATCGACGCATTCGAACGCGCGATCAAGGATTGCGAGGAAGTCATGGAATGCTATCTGATGACCGGTTCGCGCGACATCCTGTTGCGGGTCGTGGCCGCCGATCTGACGGCCTTCGACCGGTTTCTCGAAACCCGGTTGATGCCGATTCCCGGCATCCGCAACCTGCGGTCGAACTTTGCCTTGCGCGCCATCACACGGCGCAACGCCCTGCCCGTCCCGGACCACACCGGGTAACCGGCAGGGCCATGCATCCGACCGGATCAGATCAGCCTGACCTGTGTCCCGACATTGGTCAGCCCAAACAGTTCTGCGATCTTTTCGTTATACAGCCCGATACATCCATCGGACGATTTGCGCCCGATCTTGCGCGTGTCATGGGTGCCGTGAATCCGATAGTACTGCCACGACAGATGCAGCGCATGGGTGCCCATCGGGTTTTCCGGCCCCGGCGGGACCGTCACCGGCAAAGACGGATCGCGCTCGCGCATCGACGGTGTCGGCGTCCAGGACGGGCCCTCGACCTTTTTGATGATCCGGGTATAGCCCAGCCTGGTCAGGTCCTCGCTGCGCGGAACCGAAGTGGGAAACAGCCGGTAGATGCTTTCATCCTCCGACCAGAAATGCAGCGCCCGCGATTGTGTATCGGCCACGATCGCCCCGCCCTTGAGCGTATCGAAATGGTCACGCCAATCAATCGCCGCAAAACCCGATACATTGCGCCGCACGCCTTCTGCCGGATTGGCCCAAACCGCCGGTGCCGCCAACATGGCCGCGCCCCCCGCGATGATTCCTCGCCGGGTAACCTTGCCCATTGTCATGATAAACCTCTTCATTCTGCCTGATTGCCTCGGGTGCGACAGGGCCAAATCATTCGTTCACATGCAAATCACGAAATCTTGGGTAGGCAGGATCAAACGGCACAGATACCTTGCGAAACAGCACATTCGCACCTTACCCTTGAGAAAAGGGAAACGCCGACATGCGCAAACTGCAAGCCCAAGGGGTGCATCACATCACCCTGACCGGAGCCGACAGGCAAACATCCATCGACTTTTGGGAAGGTGTGCTTGGCATGCCCTTCGTTTTCGATCAGCCGAACCTGGACGATCCGGACGAGGGCCACCTGTATTTCGACCCCGGCGACGGGCGTTTGATCACGGTCTTCACGAATGAAGCCCGCAAACCCGTCCACAACCGCACGCCGACCGATCCGGGGTGTGTGCATCATCTGGCATTCAATGTCAGCCGCGCCACCTTTTCGCAGGTGGCCGAACGCCTGACCGAACGCGGCATCGGTCATTCCGGCCCCAAGGATCGCGGATTCATGGACTCGATCTATTTCAAGGATCCGCTCGGTCTGCTGATCGAACTGGCTTGCTATCGCTTCGAACCGCCACGCGGATGCAGCCACGCCGATGTCATGATCGAGGCGCACCGCATCCGCGTCGAGCGAGGCGATTACAACATTCAGGAAGTGCATCTTGCCGACGCGATTGAACGGCTTGTGGCCCGAACCCAACAAACCCTGTCATCCGACCGGGGCTCATAAGACCCTCGCCCACATATTGCAGAAATGCACAGATTGTGCCGAAATATGTAGAATTGTTCAAAAACGCTCGGTCGCCTAGCTGTGTATCAACACACGCGAAAGGACCATCCCATGCCAACCCCTGTCCATCCACAAACCTCCATCGGTCATGTTCATCTGAAAGTGTCCGACCTCGACCGCGCCATCGGCTTTTACTCTGACGTCCTCGGATTCAAGGTGCAGCAACGATGGGGCGACCGCGCCGCCTTTCTGGGTGCGGGCGGCTATCATCACCATATCGGGCTGAACACCTGGGAAAGCCTCGGCGGCACACCTGCCCCCAAGGGCCATACCGGCCTCTACCATACCGCCTTTCTATATCCGGACCGGGCACAGCTGGCAGATGCATTGCGCCGGGTGGTTGCCGCCGGTATTCCCATCGAAGGCGCTGCCGATCATGGCGTCAGCGAGGCAATCTATCTCTCGGACCCGGACGGAAACGGGGTCGAACTTTACCGCGACCGCGCTCCCGAGGACTGGCCACGCAGCGCCGACGGCCAGATCGCCATGAGCAATGCACCGCTCGATCTCGACGCCCTGCTGGCCGAAGCGCCCTGACCTTCTACTGTCCGGAATCATCCTGGCGCACAACAACCGGGACCAGCCTGTCGCTTTCACATATCCGCGGGCGTGGACGGGCTGGACCCTCCCATATAACCGGCCTAATCTGCGCCCGGATACAGGAGGTAGACAATGGCAGTCGGGACAGAGATCAGAACCTATTTCGACGGCGCATGGCATGACGGCGATCTGTCCGTCATGCGGGCGGCCGATCACGGGTCATGGCTGGGCACCACGGTATTCGACGGCGCGCGCTATGCGAACGGCCTGACGCCAGATCTCGACAAGCACTGCGCACGGGTCAACGCATCGGCCAGGGCGCTGATGATCAAACCCACCGTCGCCGCCGACGACATGGTCGCCATCGTGCAGGAGGGGCTCAAGGCCTACAGCCAAGAGACCGCCGTTTATATCCGCCCGATGTACTGGTCGATCAGTGGCGGGCCGCTCGGTGTCATGCCCGACTACGAAGGCGGCACGGGGTTCGCTATCTGTCTCGAAGCCACGCCTATGGCGCCTCCGGGCAGTTCCACCACCCTGGCGCGCACACGGTTCCGCCGCCCGGTTCTGGAAGACGCGGTCGTGAACGCCAAGGCGGGCTGCCTCTACCCCAACAACGCCCGCATGATCGCCGAGGTCCAGGCCAAAGGGTTCGGCAACGCGCTTGTGGCCGACGCGCTCGGCAATGTGGCTGAAAGCGCGACGGCAAATGTCTTCGCCGTCAAGGACGGCGAAGTTTTCACGCCCGTACCCAACGGCACCTTCCTTTCGGGCATCACCCGCGCGCGGCACATCGCCAACCTGCGGGCCGATGGCGTTACGGTGCATGAAACCGTCATGAGCTTTCAGGACTTCCACGACGCCGACGAGGTATTCCTGTCCGGCAACATGATGAAGGTCACACCGGTCACCGCCTTCGAAGATACGCAGTATCAGATCGGCCCGATGACCCGGCGCGTGCTGGATCTCTATTGGGACTGGGCCTCATCCGGGGACTGAGCGCACCGACGCGATACCGACGTTATACAGATGCGGTTTCCGGCGGGGTTGCTCTGCGGCCTTAACGCAGCGTTTCGGGTGACAAACACGCGCGGCCCCGCCATGCTGCCCGTCAAAACCCGGAGGCCGCCATGACCAAATACAGCCACCTTCTGTCACCCCTCGATCTGGGCCATGTGACGTTGAAGAACCGTGTCCTCATGGGCTCGATGCACACCGGCCTCGAGGAAACCAAGGACTGGGACCGCGTGGCAGAGTTTTACGCCACCCGCGCCCGTGGCGGGGTGGGTCTGATGGTCACCGGCGGCATGGCCCCCAACCCCGAAGGCGGTGTTTTTCCCGGCGCGGCAGGGCTTTATACCGAACAGGACATCGCCAACCACCGCCACGTCACCGACCGGGTACATGACGCGGGCGGGCGCATCGCCATGCAAATCCTGCACGCCGGCCGCTATGCCTACGGCCCAAACTGTGTAGGCCCCTCACCCATCAAATCGCCCATTTCGCCCTTTCCCCCCAAGGAACTGGACGAGGACGGCATCGAGAAACAGATCGCCGATATCGTCACCGCCGCCACCCGCGCCCGCGAGGCGGGCTATGACGGGGTCGAAATCATGGGGTCCGAGGGCTATTTCCTCAACCAGTTCCTCGTGACCCACACCAACAAGCGCACCGACAGGTGGGGTGGCTCGTATGAGAACCGCATGCGCCTGCCCGTCGAAGTGGTGCGCCGCGTGCGCACTGCCGTGGGCGCGGATTTCATCGTGATCTACCGCCTGTCGATGATCGACCTCATCCCGGATGGCTCGACCTTCGACGAGGTCGTAGAACTGGCCCAGGCGGTGGAACAGGCCGGGGCAAGCATTATCAACACCGGGATCGGATGGCACGAGGCGCGCATTCCCACAATCGCCACATCCGTGCCACGCGCGGCCTTTGCCTGGGTCACGAAAAAACTGATGGGCAAAGTCGGCATCCCGGTCATCACCTCGAACCGGATCAACTCCCCCGACGTGGCCGAACAGGTATTGTCGGATGGCTGTGCCGATATGGTCTCGATGGCGCGGCCTTTTCTGGCCGATCCGGATTTCGTGAAAAAAGCCGCCGATGACAGGGCCAGCACCATTGCGCCCTGCATCGCCTGTAACCAGGCCTGTCTTGACCATACTTTCAGTGGCAAGATTTCAACCTGCCTGGTCAATCCGCGCGCCTGCTATGAAACGGAGTTGACGGTAACCCCCTCCGACCGCCCGAAATCCATCGGCATCGTCGGCGCGGGCCCTGCCGGGTTGGCCGCCGCCATTACCGCCGCCGAGCGTGGCCATGCCGTCACCCTGTTCGATCAGGCCGATCGGATTGGCGGCCAACTGAACATGGCGCGCGAAATCCCTGGCAAAGAGGAATTTCACGGGCTGGTCGCTTGGTTTGAAACCATGGTGACCGAACTCGGCATAACTCTGAAACTGAACCAGACAGCCACGACCGACGATCTGACAGGGTTTGACGATGTGATCATCGCCACGGGCGTTATCCCCCGCGATCCGGGAATTCCGGGGCAGGGCGGACCCAACGTGCTGTCCTACATCGACGTGCTGCGCCACAAAGCACCCGTGGGCAAGCGCGCCGCCATCATCGGCGCGGGTGGGATCGGCTTCGATGTGGCCGAATACCTGGTACAGGACGGCGACAGCCCGACCGAAAACCTGTCGGAGTGGAAAGAGGAATGGGGCGTTGGCGACCCGGCAGAGACACGCGGCGGAGTGGCCTCGGAAGGGCCGCAGCCCGAAGCTCCTGCCCGGCTCGTCACCCTGCTGCAACGCAAGGCCGAACGCCCCGGCAAGCGGCTCGGCAAGACGACAGGCTGGATTCACCGTGCGACGCTGCGCATGAAAGACGTACAAATGCTGAGCGGTGTGAATTACGAACGCATCGACGCTGAGGGCCTGCATATCAGCCACGGCGAGGCGCGGGAGAACCCCACGCTGATCGAGGCCGACACCATTGTCCTGTGCGCCGGGCAACTCCCGGAACGCGGTCTTGCCGACGCGTTGGAAGCAAAAGGGATCGCCGCTCATATCATCGGTGGCGCTGATGTGGCCGCAGAGTTGGACGCCAAGCGCGCCATTGATCAGGGAACACGATTGGCGGCAACGCTTTAACCTTCCGCTCCCCGACTGACGATCAACTGGAAACACCGGTTTCCCTGTTTCCATGCCACGAACGATCCGTCACAAAACCCAGATATTGTCGGGCATACGCCCCAGTTGTGCCCGAATTCATCCCGATAACCGATTTCGACAAACGAACAGAGGTATCGAGCATGGATCGCCTGACGGAAATGGAGGCATTTGCAACGGTTGTGGACCAGGGGGGGTTCACGGACGCTGCACGCAAAATGGGGATTTCAAAATCCGCCGTGTCCAAGCACGTTTCTTCACTCGAAGCACGCCTGGGCGCACGCCTCCTGAACCGCACGACACGCCGCGTCAGCCCTACGGAAATCGGTCTGGCCTATTATGACCGGGCATTACGTGTTCTGAATGACGCGGGTGAGGCCGACGCTCTGGTGAGTTCGATGCAATCCGCGCCCTCCGGGTTGCTGCGCATCTCGGTTGCGACGGATTTCGGGGTGAACCACCTCAGCCCGGTTCTGGGCTCATTTCTTGACGAATTCCCCGATATCTCGGTCAACATGGTGCTGAACAACCGGTATGTCGAACTGATCTCGGAAGGGTTCGACATGGCGATCCGCATAGGCGAGCTGGAAGACAGCACCCTGCGCGCACGCAAACTGACCGAGACCACCAAGCGCATGATCGCCAGCCCCGAATACCTGCGAAAGAACGGGCGCCCGACCAAGATCGACGACCTGAACGAACACAAGCTGCTGCACTATTCCAGTCAGTCGGGCGGAGCCGTGTGGAAGCTGACGGCTCCCTCAGGCGAAAAGCGGCAGGTACGCACCGCTGGCGGACTGTCGGTGAATGACGGTCAATCGCTCCTCAATGCCGCGATCGCCGGTCTTGGAATCGCGTATCTGCCCAGCTTTCTGTACGCGCAGGCCATGACCGATGGTCTGGTCGAGGATGTCATTCCCGATCTCCCGGTCGAAACGCAAGGCATCTTTGCGGTCTATCCACCGGGTCGCTTCACACAGCCCAAGGTTCGCGCCTTTATCGACTTCCTCGTTCATGCCTTTGCCGACAAAGGCCCGAACGAGTGGTAAGATTTCCTCGTAGCCAGTAACTGGCCACCTGCCCCGGATGCATACGAGCCTCCGGGGCTTTTTCCTTGTCACGTCCTGCACATTCTTTGTGCGTCTCCTCCTGTTGCCAGATGACGGCGACATGCCGGATAGTCGAGACAGGTTTGATAAGATGAAAAGGAAACCATCATGGCCGATCCAATTCTGGTCACGCTTTCAGGCTCTTTGCGCAAGGGTTCGTACAATCGGATGCTCCTGAAAGAAGCCCGGGCAGCCTTTGGTCCGGCGCAGGTGCTTGAGGGCGATCTGAACTTGCCGCTTTACGATGGCGATCTGGAACAGGCCGAAGGCATCCCCGAAGCCGTGACCACACTGGCCAACCTGATCAAGGGCGCGGATGCAGTCGTGATCTCGTCGCCCGAATACAACAAGGGGGTCAGTGGCGTTCTCAAGAACGCCTTCGACTGGATCAGCCGCGTCGAGGGCATGGCCTTCAAGGGCAAGCCGACTGTGGTCATGTCCGCCAATGCGGGCCGCACGGGGGGCGAAACCGGGCAATACATGACTCTCAGTTGTCTCGTCCCGCTGCAAGCGCAGATCATAAGCGGCCCGACACTCTGTGTGGCAGGGGCGCAGAACGAATTTGACGAGAACGGGAAACTGACAAACGATCATTATCTCGAGGTGCTGGCCACGAGAATGCAGGCGCTGCGCGCCGCTGCAATTTAAACCTCGTGCATGCGAATGGGTAGCCGCTTGCGGCCCCATTCGCCCGGCGGACCTTGGATCACACCCGGAAAGCGCGTGCCACAGGCAGTGCAGAAACCCTGATCGTCCAACTTCCAGTCGCTCAGCATATGCCAGTCACGCCCGATCACCCGCGCACCGCACCCGTGGCAGTAACTGGATTGCGCCTGCGGATGATGCGCGTTGCCGATGTAGACATGCCGCAACCCCGCCATTTGCGCAATCGAGCGGGCCCGCAGGAGGGTTTCCAGCGGGGTAGGATCGTGATCCAGCATCCTGTGATCGGGGTGGAATGCGGTAAAGTGCAACGGCACGTCCGGGCCGCATTCGTCCAACACCCATTGGCTTAGCTGTTCCAGTTCGGCGGTGCTGTCGTTTTCGCCGGGAATCAGAAGCGTTGTCAGTTCCACCCAGCACGGCGTTTCGTTCACGGCATAGCGGATACTGTCCAGAACCGGACCGATCCCCGATCCGGTCAGCTTGCGATAGAACCTGTCGGTGAACCCCTTGAGGTCGATGTTCACCGCATCCAGGGCAGAAAAGAACTCGACCCGTGGCGCATCGCAGATATACCCGGCCGTCACACCAACGGCTTTTACCCCCACCTCGTGGCAGGCGGCGGCGGTATCCAACGCATATTCCAGAAAGATCACCGGGTCGTTGTAGGTAAACGCCACCGAGTTACAGCCATGATCCCGAGCAACCCGCGCAATCGTTTCGGGTGAGGCCTCATGCGCCAGGCTGTCGATCTCACGGCTTTTGGAAATCTCATGGTTCTGACAGAACTTGCACGCCAGATTACAGCCCGCCGTGCCGAAACTCAGCACCGGAGAGCCCGGCAAAAAATGGTTCAGCGGCTTCTTTTCGATGGGGTCGATGCAAAAGCCTGTGGAACGTCCATAGGTGTCCAGAACGATTTCGTCACCCTGCCGCATACGCACAAAACACATGCCCCGCTGCCCGTCCTTCAGGCTGCAAAAGCGCGGGCACAACTCGCATCTGAGGCGGTCGTCGGAGTGCTGTGACCAATATCGTGCGTGCTGCATAAAGCGGGCTTACCTTTCCTTGGGTCTGCTTGATACTTATGTGACATGGTGACGATATGAATAGGCACACAGGCATAAAGGCGCGCGCGCCAGCGGTTGCAGGGCAGTTCTATCCCGCCGATCCTGCCGCGTTGCACCGCATGGTCGAGGCGTGCATCGCCCAAACCGACGCGGAACAACAGCCGCCCGGATCGGGACCATGCGCGGTGATCTCGCCCCATTCGGGCTATGCCTATTCCGGCTGGCTGGCCGGAGTTGCCTGGCGCACCACTGCGGGGCTGCGGCCACAACGGGTGGCCATCCTGTCACCGTCGCACCGGCATGGCTTTGACGGGATCGCCCTGCCCTCTGCCGATACCTTCAGCATGCCGGGTTTTGACGTGCCCGTGGATCAGGCCGCGCGGCAGGCCCTGGCAAACGCAGGTCTGGCCCATGTCGAAGACGCCGCGCACGACCGGGAGCATGGCATCGAAACGCAATTGCCGTTTCTCCACAGCCTGCATCCGAAGACCGAGATCGTACCTCTGGCGATTGGCCGCGCGGCAACAGATCAGGTCGCTCAAGTCATTGATTTCATATCTGAAATGGATGGCCTTACGCTGTTCATCCTGTCCAGCGACCTCAGCCATTTCCTGACTCTGGACGCCGCCAGAACCCACGATCTGGAAACCGCCAAACTGATCGAAACCGGACAGTATGACCGCCTGACCCCGGCACATGCCTGTGGGGTGCGGGCGGTGGCGGGCTATATGGCGTCGCGGCATGGGCAGGGGGCGCGGGTGCAGAGGTTGGCGATGGCCAATTCATACGACCGTTCGGGAGATGCTTCGCGCACCGTGGGGTATGGGGCGTGGGCGTTGTTTGGAACGGAAGGTGAAATCATTCCGAACCCGCACCGTACCGAGCTACTGAACGCCGCGCGCGAGGCATTGCGGGTTCGCCTGCGGCGCGGTTATGGGGCCGAAACGGACGACAAAAGTTTTGCCACACCGTTGCAGGGACATGCGGCCAGCTTTGTCACGCTGACCATCGACAGGCGGTTGCGAGGCTGCATCGGATCTCTTCGCGCGCACCAGCCATTGATTCGGGATGTTATTGAAAACACGTTGAAATCCGGGTTCAACGATCCACGGTTTCAGCCCGTCACGCAGGCAGAGCTGGACCGCATCCGCATCAAGGTCGCCGTGCTGTCACCGTCGCGGGAAATGCGGTTTTCCGATCAGGACGATCTTGTGTCGCAACTGGAGCCGGGGAAGGATGGTTTGATCCTGTCGGACAAGGGGCGCAGGGGGACATTCCTGCCGATGGTGTGGGACAGTTTGCCGGAGCCTCGGGGTTTTCTCGATAGCCTGAAGGTCAAGGCAGGGTTGCCCAGAGAATATTGGAGTGACAGCGTGAGGGTGCATCGCTACCGCGCGGAGAGTTTTGCGGAAGACGATTAACCTTTTGATTTATTGGAAATTTCCAAAAGGTTTCCGTCTGGATCACGCAGGTAGAGCGACAGGATCGGACCGGTGGCGCCTGTGCGCGGAACGGGGCCTTCGATGATCGAAACGCCATGTTTTCGCAGGTGCGCCGCCCAATCGGCAAGCGAAATTTCTGAAAGAAAACAAAGGTCTGCGCTGCCCGATTTGGGATGTGCGGCCTTGGGATCGAACTCGGCGCCGGATTGGTGCAGGTTGATTTTCTGGGAGCCGAAGGTCAGGGCCCATCGGGTGGTGCCGTCGGCGGGGGTGAATTTCTGCGGAGTCATGCCCAGAACATCCCGGTAGAAGGCCACGGTTTTTTCGATGTCGGCAACCGTCAGGACGAGGTGATCCAGCGACAAAACGGATGGGAGCATGTGAACTTCCTTTTGTTTTCAATCCATTATCATCGAACGACCAATGCCTGCAACAAACCGGCTTTGCCCCCTGCGTCGGTGTTCGGGGGCCGTATTCGGAACGCGCGGCGCGGCGGCAAACCGAGCGATTTCTGCCCTGATCCGGTCCAACCTGAGCCGGGAGCATCCAAGCGACGCGCGTTTCGTACGTTTTGTACGAAGTGTACGAGCGTTTTGTACGAAAATCCGGGGGGCGGGCGAATTTTGCCTCCATCATGGACGCAAATCGCCTAATACGACGCCTCGGGGCGGAAGCCCTCGGGGATGGTATCCACCCCGTCCAGAACCAGATCGGCCATGACCTGCCCGACCTTCGGCGCCATGCCGAACCCGATCTTGAATCCGCCATTGGCGATGAACTGACCGTCATGCAGCGGGTGCGCCCCGAGCATCGGCGCGCGTGAACGGCTGCGGGGGCGCACCCCGGCCCATCGTTCGATCACGGGCGCATCGCGCAGGGCGGGCACGGCGGCGCGGGCGCGGGCGATGACATCGTCAAGCTGGCTGTCGGTCGATTTGGGATCGTCATAGTCGCGTTCGGAGGTCGAGCCGATGGCGGTGGTGCCGTCCTGATGCGGGACGATGTGGATGGCATCGGCGAACAGTTGCGGCATGTCGGGCGCGGCATGGGACAGGACCGCGCCCTGCCCCTTGACCCCATTGCCGACCGTGCGGCTGTGATGGGCGGTCAGTTCTTCGAGCCCGGCGGTGCCGGTGGCGTGGATCACTTGGCCGGTCAGGGGACCGTCGGTCACGATCTGCCCGCCCTTTGCGCGGATCGCGGCCACGAGGGCGGCGCAGGCCTGCCGGGGGTGCATCCGGGCGGTGAGCGTGTCATGGATCAGCCAGCCGGTGGGGGTGAGCGGCGCCCAGTCCAGACCGTCGGCGCGGATCACCTGCCAATCGGCCCGACCCTGCCAGAGCGCGCGCGCGGTTTCGGCCCGCGCATGGGCAAGGCCAAGCGCGTGATCGTCGGCCACGGGTTGCAGGCGGCCAAGCCGGGCATAGCCCGGAGACAGGCCCGAAACCTGTTCGACCTTGGCCCAGAAGGGTTCGGCCATGATCAGGCTGTCGAACTGGAAGGCCTTCTTGTCGTTCCAGTTTTCCGGCACATGCGGAGCAAGCGCACCGACCACCCCGCCCGAGGCCCCGGCCCCCGGCCCGTTCGGGTCGATCACCCGCACGGTGGCCCCGCGTTGCAGGCAGGTCCAGGCAATCGACAGCCCAAAGATACCCGCACCCAGAACCGTTACATCGGCCATTGTCATTCCCCCGTCAGAGCGGCATTGTCGGCGCGGTTATGGCACAGGCTGCGGCCCATGCCCATGCGACGGGTGGCGCGATATTGAACTGCGCCCATTCGGCACAAACACGATCCGGGGGAACGATGACAGACGCTGCCAAGCTGGAATGGCGCGCGGGCGAGGTGCCGGTTTCGACCCGGTTCGACGATCCGTATTACAGCCTCGAGAACGGGCTGGCGGAAACGCGGCACGTGTTTCTGGCGGGCAATGACCTGCCTGCGCGGTTTCGCGACGGGTTTCAGGTGGCCGAGCTGGGATTCGGCACCGGACTGAACCTGTTGGCCTGTCTTCAGGCCTGGCGGCAGGCGGGCGTGGGCGGTGTGCTGCGCTTTGCCAGTTTCGAGGCCTTCCCGATGGCGGCCCCCGACATGATCCGCGCGCAGGCGCAATTTCCCGAACTGGGCGACATCGCCGCCGAACTGGCCCCGTATTGGCAGGCCGGGGGGCACGCGATCGACCTGCCCGATCTGGAGTTTCGCCTGATCGTGGGCGATGCGCGCGACACCCTGCCCGGATGGGACGGGTGCGCCGATGCGTGGTTTCTGGACGGGTTTTCGCCCGCCAAGAACCCCGAACTGTGGGAAGAGGGATTGTTAACCGCTATGGGCCAGCATACCGCGCCGGGTGGCACGGCGGCGACCTATACCGCGGCGGGATTCGTGCGCCGGGGGCTGGAGGCCGCGGGATTTGCGGTGGAGCGCATTCCGGGATACGGGCGCAAGCGGCACATGACCCGCGCGACGAAAGGAACGGCATGACCGAACAGAACACCCGCCTCGGTATCCTGCTGATGGTGGCGACCACCCTGATCTTTGCCGTGCAGGACGGGATCAGCCGCCATCTGGCGGCGGAATACAACGTGCAGATGGTGGTGATGATCCGCTATTGGTTCTTTGCCGCTTTCGTGATTGCCGTGGCGGCGCGCAAGGCCGGGGGGTTGCGCGCGGCGGCGGCCACGCGACAGCCGCTGGTGCAGGGGTTTCGCGCGGTGCTGCTGGTGGCCGAAATCTGTGTGATGATCTATGGCTTTACCCTGCTGGGGCTGGTGGAAAGCCATGCGGTGTTCGCCTGTTATCCGCTGCTGATCGCGGCGCTGTCCGGCCCGGTATTGGGCGAAAGCGTGGGCTGGCGGCGGTGGGCTGCGATCGCGGTGGGGTTCGTCGGGGTGATCATCATCCTGCAGCCCGGATTCGGCGTGTTCCAGCCCGAGG
Source organism: Roseovarius sp. PS-C2 (assembly GCF_018862045.1). Taxonomy (NCBI): domain Bacteria; kingdom Pseudomonadati; phylum Pseudomonadota; class Alphaproteobacteria; order Rhodobacterales; family Roseobacteraceae; genus Roseovarius; species Roseovarius sp. PS-C2. The sequence goes on along the minus strand of NZ_JAHKSQ010000008.1, from coordinate 79,016 downwards.
CGGTGGTGCCCCTGATGGCGGCGCTGATGTTCGCGCTGTACGGGTTGCTGACGCGCTATGTGGCGCGGGGCGATTCCGCGACGACCTCGTTTTTCTGGACCGGCACGGTGGGGGCTGTGGCGATGACGCTGGTCGGCCTGTGGTACTGGCAGCCGATGAGCGGCCCTGACTGGGGCTGGATGGCGGTGCTGTGCGTGACCGGGGCGCTTGGGCATTACACGCTGATCAAGTGTTACGAGGTGGCCGAGGCCAGTTCGGTCCAGCCGTTCGCCTATCTGCAACTGGCCTTTGCCAGCGCGCTTGGGCTGACGGTGTTCGGCGAAACGATCCGTCCGAACGTGGCGGTCGGCGTGGTGCTGATCGTGGCGGCGGGGCTGTTCACCCTGTGGCGGCAGAAGGTGAAGGGCGAGGGTTAGTCCGACACGGTGCGCAGGGTTGCGCCCGTCAATTCCTGCGAGAACGGTACCGGGTGCGGCGGCTTGCCGAGGCGGGCGCGATAGACCGGCAGGCTTTCGGCGACGCGCATCACGTAGTTGCGGGTTTCGCGAAACGGTATGTGTTCGATCCAGTCCACCACGTCGATCGCATCGCTGCGGGGATCGCCGTTTTCTTCCATCCAGTCGCGGGGGCGGCCCGGACCGGCGTTATACCCGGCGGCCATCATCACCACGTTGCCGTCGAACCGTTCGGCCAGACCGGCCAGATAGGTGCTGCCGAGGCGCACGTTATAGCGCCAGTCGTTGAACACGCGGGCGCGGGAATGATCGGATTCGCCAAGTGCGCGGGCCATGTCACCGGCGGTGCCGGGCATGAGCTGCATCAGGCCCATCGCGCCTGCGCCGCTGACGACGCGGTGGTCGAATTCGCTTTCGCGGCGGGCGATGGACAGGGCCAGTTCCATCGGCACGGGCAGGTCCATGTCGGTCATCGGGTGCAGGGCGTAATAGGGGCCGGGCAGGACGATGCCGCGCTGCGCGGCGGCCTTGCCGATCATCACCTGCAGGTGGGGCTGATCCAGGTCGGCCAGGATCGCGCCCAGTTGCCCCAGCCCGGTGGCGTCGAGACTGTCTGAGAGGCGCACGAAGAACCGCTCGGCGAGGTTCAGCTCGTCCGAGGCGAGGGCCAGGATCGCCGCCTTGTAGACGAGGCTTTGGGTAAAGGCCGCCTGCCGGGGGTCGGGCAGGGCCCTGTCGCCCGCAAGATCGGGGTCGGCGGGGAGACCGGCCTTTTCGGCGGCCAGGAGGCCGTAGAAGCTGGTCTGATGCGCGGCGCCGCGGGCGTAGGATATCTGCGCGGCTTCGGGATCGCCGAGCGCCTCTTGGGCGCGCCCGATCCAGTACCCGGCGCGGCCAAGGGAAATCGGCGTTTCGACCGCCGCGCGAAAGCGTTGAAAATGATCGAGCGCCAGCGCCGGATCGTCCAGATAGGTCAGCGCCAGATAACCCGAGAGCCATTCCAGATCGGCGAAGGACGACCCATCGACCAGCCCGTGCCGCGAGGCCAGATCGTAGGCCGTCTGCGCATTGCCCTCGCGCATCTGCGCGCGCGCCAGATAGCGCCGCCAGCCCGCCCACCGGCCCGGCTCGCCCAGACCCTCATCCGCGCGGCTCTGGCGCAGAATCACCGCGATCGCCTTGTCGCTGTCGTTGCGTTTCAGGTGGCGGTTGAACAGGGCATGAGCCACCAGAGGATCGGTTTGCAGGGCTTGCGGCACATCGTCGGGGGCGATCTTGCCGTCTTCGACCTGCTGGCGGGTTTCGGCCACCTTGCGCCGGGTCTCGCTGACCAGCGGCAGCATCTGGTCCACGTCGCGCAGCCCGCGCCAGAGTGCCATGTCGAGCCGTGTATCGTGGTGCGGCGCCAAGAGGTTCCCGTGGCGCGCGATAAACTGATCGTGTTCGGCGGTGGACAGGTCCATGGTCAGCCAGGCCAGCGCCAGTGTCGCCTCGGCCTCGCCGGTCCGGCCTGCGGCCAGAAGGGCGCGGGCATGGGCCAGCGCCCCTGCGCCGGTTTGCGGCAAGTGCCCGTCGAAAAAGGCCAGAATCTGCGAATCGGTCCCGACCGCCGCCATCCGCTCTTCGCTTTGGCGGCGCAGGTAGTCGAGACCGGGCCAGTCGGAATGCGCGTCCAGAAACGCCGCGACCTCGCCCGGTGTGCCCTGCCCGTCGCTGAGGCGATACCACTCGATCAGCGCCGAGGCCGCCGGGCCGTCACGTTCGGCCAGGCGCGCGGCGACATCCCATCGCCCGCCTTCCATCGCGTAAAGCGCCGCCGCCAGCGGACGCGGCGCAATGCGCGCCGGTTCGGCCGATGAGAGGCTTGCAAGCCCGACACCAAGCCCGATGAGAAAGCAGAACAGGCGCATGATCTCTTGCATTTCCCGCAAAGGCGAAGGATAGACAGCGCCAGCCTATGCGCGCGCAAGGGCCCCGTCCAATCACAAACGGTAATGGACGGCGGTCTGTTGCCAATGCGCGAAATGGGCGAAGATCAGACAGGGGCATTGCGGCCCCGAAAGTGACGACAAGAAAGGAGCGTGTCATGTTCAAAGGATCTTTTCCTGCCCTGGTCACGCCGTTCAAGAACGGCGAGCTGGATCTGGACACGCTGAAGAAACTTGTCGAATGGCATATCGGCGAAGGCAGCAAGGGCCTGGTTCCGGTGGGAACGACGGGCGAAAGCCCCACGCTGACCCATGAAGAGCATGAAACGGTGGTCGAGGAAGTGGTGCGCGCGGTGAACGGGCGTATTCCGGTGATCGCCGGGGCGGGCAGCAACAACACGCTGGAATCCATTCGCTTCATGCAGCACGCCCAGAAGGTGGGCGCCGATGCCGCTCTGGTGGTGACGCCCTATTACAACAAGCCCACGCAGGCGGGCCTGATCGCGCATTTCACCGCGCTGCACGATTGCTGCGACTTGCCGATCATCATCTACAACATTCCGGGCCGGTCGGTGATCGACATGACGCCCGAGACCATGGGCCAACTGGCGAAACTGCCGCGCATCATCGGGGTCAAGGACGCCACCGGCGATCTGGCGCGTGTCAGCCTGCAACGCATGACCTGCGGCAAGGATTTCATCCAGATTTCCGGCGAGGACGCCACCGCGCACGGGTTCAACGCCCAAGGCGGGGTCGGTGTGATCTCGGTCACCGCCAATGTCGCGCCCAAGCTGGTTTCGCAGGTGCAGGAGGCGACGCTGGAAGGGGATTACGCCCGCGCGCTGGAGTTGCAGGACCGGCTGATGCCGCTGCACAAGGCGATCTTTACCGAGCCGGGGCTGGTGGGCGCGAAATACGCCATGTCGCGCCTGGACCTGTGCAGCGAAGAGGTGCGTTCGCCGCTGGTGGGATTGACGGATGCAACCAAGGCGCTGATCGACGACGCGATGCGCCATGCGGGGCTGACGAACTGAAGCCGGGAGACCGGATACGGCCCTGCCAGCCCTTTCAGTCCACCCGGCGCACGTAGAGGTGATTGCCCTCGCGCCGGGTTTCCAGAACCTTGATCGCCGCCACCAGATCGCTGAGTTTGCGATGCCCGTAGGTGCGGGTGTCGAAATCGGGGTTGGCGGCGGTCACTTGCTGGCCGAGGCGGCCAAGCGTGTACCAGTCGCTGTCCTGGTCGATACTGTCCATCGCCTTGAGCAGCAGGTCGCGCGCCTCGGTCAGGTTGCTCGAGCGTTTCGGCGCGGGCGCATCGGCGGTCTCGGAGCCGAGGTTTTCCAGATAGATGAAGCGTTTGCAGGCCTTGCGGAAGGCCTCGGGCGTCTTGCGCGCGCCAATGCCGTAGACCTCGAGCCCCTGTTCGCGGATGCGGCTGGCCAGGCGGGTGAAATCGCTGTCGGAACTGACCAGAACGAAACCGTCGAAGCGGCCCGAATGCATCAGGTCCATCGCGTCGATCACCAATGCGATATCGCTGGCGTTCTTGCCGACGGTGTTGGCGGGCTGGTGGTGGGGCACGAGGCCGAATTCGGCCTGCACCTTGTTCCAGCCGCTCATGAGCTGCGAGGAGAAATCGCCATAGCAGCGGCGCACGCTGGCCTCGCCGATGGCGGCGATCTCGTCAAAGATCGCCCCGGTCCATTTCGGCGAGGTGTTGTCAGCGTCGATCAGGACGGCAAGCAGGGGGGTCTTGTCAGCCATGGCGCGTCCTTTCATCGGGGTCAGTCGGCGCTGTCGCCGATCTTGTCCTGGGTTTTGGTGTCGAAATCGCCTGCATCGTGGCGTTCGAGCAGTTGTTCGTGCGGCTCGCCGCTGGTGCGGTTGACCATGCGGCCCCGCCGGACCGCCGGGCGCGCGTCGATCTTCTGTGCCCAGGCCATGACGTTTTCATAGCTGGCCGCATCGAGGAAGGTCGCCGCGTCACCGTATTGCCGCCCCAACACGAGGTTACCGTACCACGGCCAGATCGCCATGTCGGCAATGCTATACTCATCGCCCGCAATAAAGGGCCGCTCGGCCAGTTGGCGGTTCAGCACGTCGAGCTGGCGTTTGACCTCCATCGTGAAACGGTCGATCGGGTATTGCCATTGTTCCGGCGCGTAATGGTAGAAATGCCCGAAACCGCCGCCCAGATAGGGCGCGCTGCCCATCTGCCAGAACAGCCAGTTGAGCGTTTCGGTGCGCTGCGGGCCCGAGGCAGGCAGGAAGGCGCCGAATTTCTCGGCCAGGTGTAGCAGGATCGAGCCGGATTCGAAAACGCGCAGCGGTTCGGCCCCGGTGCGGTCGACCAGTGCGGGGATCTTGGAATTGGGGTTCACATCGACAAAGCCGCTGCCGAACTGGTCGCCGTCGCCGATACGGATCAGCCAGGCATCGTATTCGGCGGCGTGACCGGCGGCGAGGAGTTCCTCGAACATCACGGTCACTTTCACCCCGTTGGGCGTGCCCATCGAATAAAGCTGGAACGGGTGCTGGCCGACCGGCAGCTCCTTGTCATGGGTGGGGCCGGCGATGGGGCGGTTGATCGAGGCGAACCGGCCGCCCGACGGAACCTCCCATGTCCAGACCTTTGGGGGGATGTAGCCGTTTGTATCGCTCATGCTGCCTGTCCTTCGGAGATCGGTGGGGAATGGCCCACGTGATTGCTGTGGTTCGTCAGCGAACTTATGCCATTGAGGCCTATCAACAATGTTGAGGGCCGCACAAGGGAATGTGCGGCCCTGCAAATCACATCTGTCGTGAGCCTGTGGCGATCAATAGACCACGACCGAGCGGATCGATTCGCCCGCGTGCATCATCTCGAAGCCCTTGTTGATGTCTTCGAGCTTGAGCGTGTGGGTGATCATCGGGTCGATTTCGATCTTGCCGTCCATATACCAGTCGACGATCTGCGGCACGTCGGTGCGCCCGCGCGCGCCGCCGAAGGCCGTACCGCGCCAGGAGCGACCGGTGACAAGCTGGAACGGGCGGGTGGAAATCTCGGCACCCGCCGGGGCGACGCCGATGACGATGCTTTCGCCCCAGCCCTTGTGCGCCGATTCCAGCGCGGTGCGCATCACGCCGACATTGCCGGTGGCGTCAAAGGTGTAATCGCCACCCCCGCCGGTGAGGTCCACAAGGTGCGAGACCAGATCGCCTTCGACATCGTTGGGGTTGACGAAGTGGGTCATGCCGAAGCGTTCGGCCATGGGAATCTTGCCCGGATTCAGATCGACGCCGACGATCTGGTCGGCCCCGGCCAGACGCAGGCCCTGAATGACGTTGAGGCCGATGCCGCCGAGGCCGAATACGATGGCGGTGGAGCCGATTTCGACCTTGGCGGTGTTGATGACCGCGCCGATGCCGGTGGTCACGCCGCAGCCAATATAGCAGATCTTGTCGAACGGCGCGTCCTTGCGGACCTTGGCAAGCGCGATTTCAGGCAGGACCGTGTGGTTGGAAAAGGTCGAGCAGCCCATGTAATGCAGGATCGGCGTGCCATCGAGCATGGAAAAGCGCGAGGTGCCGTCGGGCATAAGGCCCTGCCCCTGCGTCGAGCGGATCGACTGGCAGAGGTTGGTTTTCGGGTTGAGACAGTATTCGCATTCGCGGCATTCGGGCGTGTAGAGCGGGATGACGTGATCGCCCGGCTGGAGCGATTTGACGCCCGGACCCACCTCAAGCACCACACCGGCACCTTCATGACCCAGGATGGCGGGGAACAGCCCCTCGGGGTCGGCCCCGGACAGGGTGAAATCGTCGGTGTGGCACAGGCCGGTGGCCTTGATTTCGACCAGAACCTCGCCCTCTTTCGGGCCTTCGAGGTTCACGTCCATGATTTCGAGCGGTTTGCCCGCCTCGACGGCGACGGCGGCGGTGGTGCGCATGATAATCCCTCCGGGTTTCGATTTGCGCCGAGTCTGAGCGAAATGACGCGGAGTTTCAATTCCCATGAGCGACAGGGGATGGACCGTGCCCGACTTGAATGGCACCATTCGCGACATCCAAGGAGAGAGACGATGAAATATCTGATGGCGGCGCTGTGCGCACTGACCCTGACCGGCTGCGTCGAGGAGGAGAACAGCATGCCGGACATGAGCGGGACATGCGGCGCGAACGAGATGCAGCATCTGGTGGGCCAGCCGCGCGACGCGTTCGACGACAGCAGTATTGACGGCACGGTGCGGATATTGCCGCCGGGGTCGGTGATGACGATGGACCACCGGCCCGACCGCCTGAATATCGAGCTGGACGAGGACGATATCATCACCCGGCTGTGGTGCGGTTGAACGCCGGGCGCGAAATCTCTTGATTTGCACGGGTTTCAAGGCAAGGCTGTTGGCATGAACTTTCAATCGCCTCCACCGTTTTCGGCCAGTGGCAGTCAGGATCAGGTGGCCTTTCACCGGACCGAACTGAATATCATCCTGTCGCTTTACGGGCGCATGGTGGCGGCGGGCGAGTGGCGTGACTACGGAATTTCATCGTTGCGCGACGTGGCGGTGTTTTCGGTCTTCCGGCGCACGGCCGAACATCCGCTGTATCGCATCGAAAAACGCCCCAAACTGCGCAGCAAGCAAGGGCTTTATGCGGTGATCGGCATGGACGGGCAGATATTGAAGCGCGGTCACGATCTGAAAACCGTGCTGCGGGTGCTGGAACGCAAGCTGATCCGCTCGGTGGAGTGAGGGGCGGAAGCGTGATTGCCAGACTGCGGGATGGCGATCCGACGTTTGAGAAAAGCACTTTATCCAAGCCAACCCGCATGACGTCGATACGATGCACTGGCGGCAGACTCGATGTATCGCCCCTTGACACACGTATCACATGATGATACATATCTGACATGATCCAGAGCACCAAGGGTAAGCTTGCCACGAATGCCCTCAACGGCAAATACGGCAAAGGCTTCCCTGCCGATCTGGTCAAACGAACACGGGCGATGCTGACGGCCCTGAACGCGGCGGTTGTCGTTGAGGATTTACGCTTTCCCCCCGGCAATCATCTGGAAGAGTTGCAAGGAAATCGCGCGGGGCAACATTCGGTGCGGATAAACGGCCAGTGGCGGATTTGTTTCGTCTGGACCGCACATGGCCCCGCCGATGTCGAAATCGTCGATTACCATTGAGAGGAAACGCCATGAGCCAGCTTGCAAACCCCATGCATCCCGGCGAAGTCCTGAAAGAACTTTACCTGAACCCGATGGGAATCGGGGCGATTGCACTTGCGCGCCGCCTTGGTGTCCCGCGCACCCGGATCGAACGATTGGTGAAGGGCACAACCGGCATGACGCCGGACACCGCCCTGCGGTTATCCCGCGCTTTCAACACCACGCCGGAATACTGGATGAACATGCAAACACAGCATGACATGGCCGTCGCGGCCCAGACGATTGACGTATCGGACATCGAACCGCTTTACGCGGCCTGACCGGCCCTGCCGACCATCACGCAAAGCAATTCGAACATGATCGACACGCCAAGAAATGCCGTGCCGCCCGAGGGATCGAAGGGCGGTGAGACCTCGACCATGTCGGCGCCGACGATGTTCAGCCCGGCCAGTTCGCGCACCACCTGCAACGCCTGATAGCTGTTCGGCCCGCCCACTTCGGGGGTGCCCGTGCCGGGGGCGAAGGTGGGATCGACGAAGTCGATGTCATAGCTGACATAGGTCGCGCCATCGCCCGCGATTTCGCGCGCTTCGGCCATCACATCGGCCACGCCGCGATCATGGAATTCCTCGATCTCGATCAGGCGGATGCCTTCGGCCCTGGCGAAATCGCGATCCTCGGAATCGTACATCGTGCCGCGAATGCCGATCTGCACCACGCGTTTGGGGTCGAGCAGCCCTTCCTCGACCGCGCGGCGGAACGGGGTGCCGTGGGTATACATCGTGCCGCCGAAATAGGAATGGAACAGGTCGGTATGGCTGTCGAAATGGACCATGCCCACCGGCGCGTCCTTGGCCAGCGCACGCAGCACCGGCAGCGAGGTCAGGTGATCGCCGCCCGCCGTCAGCGGCGTGATGCCCGCCTGCTTGATCCGGTCGTAGAACGCGGTGATCCGCGCCATCGAATCGATGATATCGGCGGGATTAGGCCCGACATCGCCCAGATCGGCGCAATTCACTGCCTCGAACGGGCGGATGCCGCTGGCCTGATGCTGGGCACGGATCATGGTGGAGGCATCGCGCAACTGGCGCGGGCCGTGCCGGGGGCCGGGGCGGTTGGTGGTGCCGCTGTCCCAGGGCACGCCGATCAGCCCGATATCGACATCGTCGAAACGCGCGTGTTCCGGCGGCACATAGGGCAGGCGCATGAAGGTCGGCACCCCGGCAAAGCGCGGCAGGTCGAAGCCGGAAACGGGGTGGAAAAAGCTGTCGGACATGGGGTTATCCTTTCAGTCGTTTGCGGGCGGTCACCGGGCCGTCGCCCTGCGCCGCGATCCGGGGAAGGGCCTGTGTCAGCGGCTCATGGACCACGGCCATGTGAAAGGCATTGGCATGCAACAGCGTGTCCGGGTCGGCGACCCATGCCACATGCCCTTTCCAGAACAGAAGGTCGCCCCGTTGCAGCGGGGCGTCTTCGGGCAGGTCGGCGCCAAGCGCGGTCTCTTGCAGGTCGCTGTCGCCGGGGCAGGCGATACCGCAGGCCAGGCACCCGGCCTGCACCAGCCCGGAACAGTCGATCCCGAGCGCCGAATTGCCGCCCCACAGGTAGGGGGTGCCAAGGAACAGGCCGGCCACCGCCACGGGATCGTCGGCCAGTTTATCGAGCGGGGTCAGATGCGGCGCGGGCACGTAGCCCTGCGGGGTTTCGGCAAAGCGCCCCTCCTGCCCCAGAACCGCCAGCCGCGCGCCGTGGCTGAGCATGGCCAGTTCATGCGATCTGAAATCCGGCGTCGGGTAGAGATGCGTCGCGCGGGCAGTGACGCGGTGGGTAGGGGGGTCTTCGTCCTGCCCAAGTTGGTCGCTGCGCAGATAACCGACGAAGCCATCGCGCGCGGCCTGAACGAAGGCCCAGCCGTTGCGATCCTCAAGACAGGTGACGCCGTCGCCCATCAGCAACTGGCGTTCCCGCCGACCGCCCGGCGCGTGCAGCAGGTCGGCCACCGGCACGGTCACCTGACGCGCATCGCCCTCGGTGAAGCGATCCGCCGTGACCTGCCCGCGCAGCGAAACATGCGCCACGCGGGGATTGGCCGGGGTCAGGCGCGGGTGGCTCATAGCTTCAGCGCCTTGGGCAGGGCCTGCAACAGGGCGCGCGCGCCCATGCCGACACCGCCCTTGGGCCGGGCCGGTTTGGGCTCGGGGTTCCAGCCGTAGATGTCGAAATGGGCATAGCGCGCCCGGCCTGCAAAGCGGCGCAGGAACAGCGCGGCGGTGATCGCCCCGGCAAAGCCGCCCTTGGGCGCGTTGTCCAGATCGGCGATGCCGGGTTCGATCATCGTCTCGTACGGGGTGTGGAAGGGCATCCGCCAGACCGGATCGGCCACCTGCACGGCGGCGGCTTCGAGCGCGGCGACGAGGGAGGCGTCATCGGTGAAATAGGGCGACAGGTCGGGGCCGACAGCCACCCGCGCCGCGCCTGTGAGCGTCGCCATCGAGATCAGCAGGTCGGGCGAGTCTTCGGCGGCATAGGCCAGCGCGTCGGCCAGCACGAGGCGGCCCTCGGCGTCGGTGTTGTTGATCTCGACCGTCTTGCCGTTGCGCGCGGTCAGAATGTCGCCGGGGCGGAAGGCGTTGCCCGCGACCGCGTTTTCCACGGCGGGCACCAGAACGCGCAGGCGGATGGGCAGGGCCAGCGCCATGATCATCTGCGCCAGCCCCAGAACGGTGGCCGCGCCGCCCATGTCCTTTTTCATCAGGCCCATGCTGGCGCCGGGTTTGAGATTGAGCCCGCCGGTGTCGAAACACACGCCCTTGCCCACCAGCGTCAGCGCCGGGCCGGTATCGCCCCATCGCATGTCGATCAGGCGCGGGGCCTGCGCGGCGGCGCGGCCCACCGTGTGGATCATCGGAAAGTTCTGTTCCAGCAGGGCATCGCCGCGGATCACGTCGATGCTGGCGCCGTGGGCCGAGGCCAGCGTGGCGCAGGCCCCTTCCAGATCGGCAGGGCCCATGTCAGAGGCCGGGGTGTTGATCAGGTCGCGCGTCAGGGCCTCGCCCGCCGCGATGGCCTGCAATCGGGCGGGATCGACGCCTTCGGGCGGGACCAGGCGGGCCAGCGCCGGTTTTTGTTCGCGGTAGCGATCAAAGCCGTATTGCGCCAGCAGCCAGCCAAGCGATTCTTCCCCGGCGCGGGCGGGGTCGAGCCCGTGAAAGGCATACGCCCCTTCGGGCAGTTGCATCGCCGCCGTGGCGAGATGGAAGCGCCCGCGCGCCCGTGCGCCGGTATCGCCATACCCGGCCAGCGCCATATCCAGCCCGCCCTTGGAATCGGGCACCAGAAGGGTTGTGCCAAGCGCGGCAGTAAAGCCGGCGCCGCGCACCCATGTGGCCACGCGATCGGGCTGATCCGCGAGCCAGCCCTCAAGCGAGTCCTGTTCGATCACATGCAGGGGAATGGCCGGGGCATCGGCGGCGGCAAAGGTCAGGTCCATCGGGCGCGTCCCTTTCAAATTCGGGGTATCTTGCGCCCAGCCTATCCCTCCTGTCGGAAGCTGCAAGCCATCAAACGACGGCGGCCGTCAGATCCGCAGGTCCTGAATGTTCCACATCTCGCCAAGGGAGCGTTCCCCGATGCGCAACAGACGCGCCAATGTGGCGGCCAGCGCGATACGGTCGCGCCGGTCGATGCAATGGGTCACGTCCCCGGCGACCTGCGCCAGACCCTGCATGCCGATCTGTTCGGAAATCGCGATCAGGCTGCGCGCGCTGCGGCGCATATCGTCGGTGCGCCCTTCGCGATGGCAGCGTTCGGTATGCGACAGCCGCGCGGCCAGTTCTTCAAGCGCGCGGCAAATCACGTCTTCGGCCCCGGATTCACCGAGTTGCGCCACCAGTTCGACGATTCGCGTGGAATCGAGCCGAACCGCTTCGTCCTGCCTGAGCAGCGTTACCTGTTCCAAAGTCTCACCCATCTTTCAGTTCTCCCACGAACCGGGACAGGATGCATCTGGACAGGTTCCCAAAAGGTTTCACTCGCCCCATATTGTCTCTCGAATTGTCGGAGAATTCCGATTATCACGGCGCGACGCAACAAGACCGAGGGACCCTTCATGGAACACGCACGGCCTTTGCCTACTTATCTCGTTCATCGCTACCACGGCTGGAAAGCCACGGCCTATACCGAGAATCAGGCATGGTATCGACGGCTGGCCAACGAAGGCCAGCACCCCCGCGCAATGGTGATTTCATGTTGCGACAGCCGGGTGCATGTCACGTCGATTTTCGGCGCGGATCAGGGGGAGTTCTTCATCCACCGCAATATCGCCAACCTCGTTCCCCCGCACGAGCCCGACGGCAACCAGCACGGCACATCGGCAGCGGTGGAATATGCGGTGACCGCGTTGAAAGTGGCGCATGTGATCGTCATGGGGCATTCCAATTGCGGCGGGGTTCAGGGCTGCATGGACATGTGCACCGGCAAGGCCCCCGCTCTGGAGGAGAAATCCAGTTTCGTGGGCCGTTGGATGGACATCCTGCGCCCCGGCTACGAGCGGGTGAAGAAGATCGAGAACGAGGACAAACGCCGCCATGCGCTGGAAAAGCAGGCAGTCGTCATCTCGCTGGAAAACCTGATGACCTTTCCGTTCGTGGCCGAAGCCGTGGACAAGGGCACACTGACCCTGCACGGGTTGTGGCACGAGATCGGCGAAGGCGGGGTCGAGCAATACAGCCCCTCGACCGGCGGCTTCGCCCCGATCTGATCGGGGCGGCGGCGGCATCGTCAAGGACTGCGGCAGCTATTCGAACAACGGACATCAAAGCGGGAAAGCCGGGCGATTGCCCGGCCCCCTGCAGGCTTGAGTCCGCGCGCGCTCCTGATCTTGCCAGCCGTCAGCGCAGCACCTTGCCCTCGGGCCATTCCAGCGAATAGTCCAGCGTGATCGCCTGTGTCTGACCGGCGGGCAGGTCGAAGGTCCATGCCAGTACGCCGCGCTTGTCGTCCACTTCGGTTTCCGACGGCGAAGGCTCTGCGCTCCATTCGATCTGCAACTCTTCCTGTTCGGAATAAGGCACGCGATCCAGCACGCGCATCGGCCAGTCCTGCGCGGTGAGGTTCTCGACCTCGATCTGAACGGTTTCGTCCAGAGCGCTGGAGCGGGTGAACACGCCCTTGTCGCCCTCTTGCCGTTGCGGGATCACACGGGCGAGGCGCAGCCCGTCGATGGCCCCGAAGGACAGGTCGGCCTCGGCCCCCGCCGGGATCATGTCGAGGAACCGCTGACCGATGAAACGGCCATCGAGGTAAAAGCGCGCCTCGGGCGTGGGCAGGATCAGTTCGTCGGCGGTGTTGGTGAAACCGGCCATCAGGAACGCGCGGTCATCGGCCAGCGGCACGGCCTGCCCAACGATATCCGCCTGAAGCGACAGCGTGCCCAGCGCCACGCGCACCCGGTCGGCATCCGACGCGACGGACACCGCGCCGGGATAGTCATAGGTCACGGCCAGCCCGTCGAACCGGGCAGCGGCCTGTTCGACGATCATCGCTTCGGTCTGCGGCGCGGCCAGTTCGGCCACGGCATCGGCAGCGGCCCCGCGCGACAACATTTTCGGGATGGGGGCGTTGGGATCGGTGACACGGCGCAGCCACGGCCAGATGTCGCCTGGCGCGGTCTGATCGGACGGGCGCGAGGTGGACAGCGTCAGCGCGATGTCCTGCCAGTTTTCGCCCGTGGCCTGCCGGATGAAAGCGCCGCGTTCGATTTCCAATTCCCCGGATTCGCGGGTGAGTTTCAGGTCATAAACCGGCTGCCAGCCGGCCTCGGGGATGGTGTAGGTGACGGTCACCTGGCCTTCGGCCGGTTGTTCGGTGCTGATCGCCACGGCCAGCATGGCGCGCGGCGTGTCCTGCGGAACCAGCGCGCGCAGGGCGGCGCGGGCCTGTTCGAGATCCTTGCGCAGATCCTTCAGGGCCCGGTCGGCGGCCCCGGCGCGCTGACGCGCATCGAGCGCGGCCTGCCGGGCGGCGAGGCTTTCCTCGCCGATCATGGCGACCAGATCGCGCAGCCCGGCAGCGTCCATGCCCGCCACGGCCTCGCCCTTGCCCAGTTGCGACAGGAACCCGATGCGGGCCTGCGCCGCCTTTTCTTCCTGGCGGATCGCTTCGACGGCGGCTTCGCCATCGCGCAGGGATTGTTCCAGGCCCTCGACCTTGTCGCGTGCGGCTTCGATGGCGGAGGAGGTTTCGGGATCGCGCGGCGGGACGTAATCGCTGCGCGCCGTGACGCTGCCCATTGTGGCGCCTTCGACCGCGACGCGCACGGCGGCCAGCGGCGTGTTCTGCGGCAGATCGGTCAGGATCAGGCTGTGCTGTCCGGCGGGGGCGCTGAAATCGACCCGGCGTGTGACGGTGCCGCCCTGCGGGTAGAGCGTGACCGCGTTGACGGTGCTGGTCAGGGGAATGTCATCGGCCCAGAGCGCCGAGGGCAGAAGGATCAGGAAACTGGCGATTGCACGCATGCGGGACACTCCTTGCGACTGATGGGCCGACTATCCCCCCGGCGCGGACCGAATGGCAAGGCGGGTTTCCCGTATCTGCGGATTCACGCCTTGGAAATGCAAAACGGGCGCCCCGGATGGGACGCCCGATCATGGCCGGATTGTTCCGTTTTGAGGCAATCAGCCCTTTTTCAGCACCCGCTTGCCCAGGGTTTCGGCGATCTGAACCGCGTTCAGCGCCGCGCCCTTGCGCAGGTTGTCCGAGACGCACCACAGGTTCAGGCCATTGTCGATGGTGCTGTCCTGACGGATGCGGCTGATGAAGGTGGCGAAATCGCCGACGCATTCCACGGGGGTGACGTAGCCGCCGTCTTCGCGCTTGTCGATCACCATGATGCCCGGCGCTTCGCGCAGGATATCGCGGGCCTCGTCCTCGTCGAGGTGATCTTCGAACTCGATATTGATCGATTCCGAGTGACCGACGAAGACCGGCACGCGCACGCAGGTGGCGGTGACCTTGATCTTGGGATCGACGATCTTCTTGGTTTCGGCGACCATCTTCCACTCTTCCTTGGTCGAACCGTCGTCGAGGAAAACGTCGATATGCGGGATCACGTTGAAGGCGATCTGTTTGGGATAGACCTTGGGCGCGACCTCTTCGGTGGGGTTGTAGACCGCCTTGGTCTGATCCCACAGCTCGTCGATGGCCTCTTTGCCCGAGCCGGAGACCGACTGATAGGTGCTGACCACCACGCGCTTGATCGTCGCGCGGTCATGCAGCGGCTTGAGTGCCACGACCATCTGCGCGGTCGAACAGTTGGGGTTGGCGATGATGTTCTTCTTGGCATAGCCGTCGACCGCCTCGGGGTTGCACTCGGGCACCACGAGGGGAACGTCCGGGTCGTAGCGGTAGAGCGAGCTGTTGTCGATCACCACGCAGCCCGTTGCCGCAGCCTTGGGGGCGTAGGTTTTGGTGGCGTCCGACCCGATGGCGAACAGGGCGATGTCCCAGCCGGTGAAATCGAACGTGTCGAGGTCCTGGGTTTTCAGTGTCTGGTCCCCGAAGCTCACCTCGGTTCCCAGCGAGCGGCGGCTGGCCAGAGCCGCGATCTCGTCTACCGGGAACTGGCGCTCGGCCAGGATGTTCAGCATTTCGCGGCCCACATTGCCCGTGGCGCCAACGACGACGACCTTGTAACCCATGTCGGATCTCCATTTGCATCAGACGGGGGGCCTCATACCGCAGCGCGGCATAAGGTTAAAGCGGATTCACCGCACCCGGCACTGTGGCGCACATATCTGCGCAGCTTGACAATTCAAGGGGAGCGGGCGACAGACGCGGCCATGATCATGACCTTTCTTCAGGTGGCCCTTGGCGGCGCGATAGGCTCGGCCCTGCGCTTTGGCGTGGGACTGGCGGTGCTGCGTCACTGGCAGGGCGGTTTTCCCCTGGGGGTCATTCCGGTGAACATCATCGGTTCATTCCTTATGGGGGTTCTGATCGTGCTGACCTTTCATCGCGACCTCGAACATCTGAAACCGTTGCTGATGACCGGCCTGTTGGGCGGGTTCACCACGTTTTCGGCGTTTTCGCTGGAGGCGTTCACGCTGTATGAGCGCGGGCAGATCGGATCGGCGGGGCTCTATGTGGTGCTGTCGGTCGTGCTGTCGCTGGCGGGGCTGGTGCTTGGGGTGTGGCTGGCGCGGGGGATCTGGGCATGAGCCGTGTGCAAACACTTACGGTCGGCGCCGATGACGCCGATCAGCGGCTGGACCGCTGGCTGCGCCGACAGTTTCCGCACCTGCCGCAGGGCCGCATCGAAAAGATGTGCCGCAAAGGCGAATTGCGCGTCGATGGCGGGCGGGTGAAGGCCAATACACGGCTGGAGGCCGGGCAGCAGGTGCGTATCCCGCCCCTGCCCGAGCCCGGAGACATCCAGACCGCGCCCAAGCCGCAGGTCAGCAATGCCGACGCTAGGATGATCCAGAACGCCGTGATCTATCGCGACGATCATATCATTGCGCTCAACAAGCCGCCCGGATTGCCGGTGCAGGGCGGCAGCAAGCAGACGCGCCATGTGGACGGTCTGGCCGAGGCGCTGCGATTCGGGCTGGAGGAAAAGCCGCGTCTGGTGCACCGGCTGGACAAGGATACCTCGGGGGTTCTGATCCTGGCGCGCAGCCGGGCCGTGGCCAAGGCGCTGACCGCATCGTTCCGGCATCGCAACACGCGCAAGATTTACTGGGCCGCCGTGGCCGGTGTCCCCATGCCGCGCATGGGCACGATCCGTTTCGGACTGGTCAAAGCGCCGGGACATGGTTCCGGGGGCGAAGGTGAAAAGATGCTGTGCCTGCATCCCCGCGATGTCGATTCGACGCCGGGCGCGAAACACGCCACCACCGATTACGCGGTGATCGAGGCCGCCGGCAGCCGCTGTGCCTGGGTCGGGCTGATCCCGGTCACGGGGCGCACCCATCAGCTGCGCGCGCACATGGCCGAGATCGGGCATCCCATCGTGGGTGACGGAAAATACGGCGGATCGGGGCAGGAAAACCTTGGCGATGGCTGGGGTGCGCAACTGGGCGGCGAGATCAGCCGCAAGCTGCACCTGCATGCGCGGTCCCTGACGCTGGAACATCCGGTGACGCGCGCAACGCTGCACCTGACGGCCCCGCTGCCCGAGCATATGGCGCGCACCTGGGAGTTTTTCCAATGGCAGCCCTCCGAGGCCCCGGAGGACCCGTTCGAGGATCTGGCATGAGCGCCCCGCTGCGTCTGGTCGTGTTCGATGTCGATGGCACGCTGGTGGACAGTCAGGCCGATATTCTGGCGGCTATGGCATATGCGTTCGAGCGCGCCGATCATCCCCTGCCCGCGCGCGATACGGTTCTGGGCATTGTCGGCCTGTCGCTGGACGTGGCGATGACGCGGCTGGCCCCCGAATTGGATGCCGCGCAGCACGGGCGGATGGTGGATTGGTACAAGGAGGCCTATATCGCGTTGCGGGCCGAGGCCGGGGCGGCGCAATCCTCGCCGCTGTATCCCGGTGCGCTGGAGGCGATCGAGGCGCTGCATGACGTGCCCGAGATCCTGCTGGGCGTGGCCACGGGAAAATCGCGCCGGGGGCTGGACAAGCTGCTGGAGGCGCATGATCTGCGGCGGTATTTCGTGACCCAGCAGGTCAGCGACCATCACCCGTCAAAACCGCACCCGGCGATGTTGCAGGCCGCACTGTCGGAAACCGGCGTTTCCGCGAGCGATGCGGTTATGATCGGCGATACCAGTTTCGACATGGAGATGGCCCGCGCCGCCGGCATGGCGGGAATCGGCGTCAGCTGGGGCTATCACCCGCGCACGTCCCTGCGCGATGCCGTCCGTGTGATCGACGATTTCAGCGACTTGCCCGCCTGCCTGAACCATCTGTGGGAGACAGCCGAATGAGCGAATGGAAGGCCAAGCGTTTCTGGAAAACCGCCGAGGCGGTCGAAGCCCCCGGAGGCTATACCGTTCAACTGGACGGGAGAGCGGTGAAAACCCCCGCCAAGGCACCCCTGATCGTGCCGACGCAGGAAATGGCGCAGGCAATTGCCGAAGAATGGGACGCTCAGGAAGAGCATATCGACCCCAACAGCATGCCGGTGACCCGAGCGGCCAATGCGGCAATCGACAAGGTCAGCCACCAGCATGCCGAGGTTGCACAGATGATCGCGGATTACGGGGATTCGGACTTGCTGTGTTATCGCGCGGAAAGCCCCGCCGAGCTTGTCGCGCGGCAGGCCGAGGCGTGGGACCCGTTGCTGGACTGGGCAGACGAGGCCCTGGGGGCGCGGCTGACACCCGTCATCGGCGTCATGCACACCCCCCAGAATCCCAAGGCGCTTGCGATGCTAGCGCAGCAGGTTCACGGCATGGACGCCTATCGCCTGACGGCGTTTCATGATCTGGTCGGCCTGTCCGGATCGCTGATCATCGGCTTTGCGGCGCTGCATGAGTTGCACGATATCGGGGCACTCTGGAAATTGTCGCGGATCGACGAAACCTGGCAGGAAGAACTGTGGGGAATTGACGAAGAGGCGCGAGAGCAGGCCGAAACGAAAGAATCTGAGTTTCGGGCCGCAAAACGCTTTCACGATCTTGCGGCAGGCACGTCCTGATTGCGAAAGCCGTCAGCATTCCCCTGCGGAACCCTATGCGGATGGCCATTGTTTTTCGTGATCCAGGGCTTGACGTTTCGTTATGAATCCAGACAAAATCGCTATTACTGAGGGGGGACTAACCCTTTTTACAGTATAGCCCCGACCCGAAAGAGGTTGGATGAACCGCCCGGTCAAGGGTGGATAATCAGGAAGAGGTAAACATGAAAAAAACCGTATTTCTTGGCGCGCTGACTGTCGCCGGCCTGACGGCTGGCGTGGCTGGTGCCGCGACGCTGGACGACATCAAGGCGCGTGGCAAGCTGAACTGTGGCGTGACCACCGGCCTGGTCGGTTTTGCCGCGCCCGATGCAAACGGCGAGTGGCAGGGCTTTGACGTCGCTGTGTGCCGTGCTGTAGCGGCCGCTGTTCTTGGTGACGCGTCGGCCGTGGAATTCGTGCCGACCACCGGCAAGACGCGCTTTACCGCGCTGTCGTCGGGCGAGATCGACATGCTGGCCCGCAACACCACCTGGACGCTCAGCCGTGACGTCGACCTGAAGAACGAATTCGTCGGCGTGAACTACTATGACGGTCAGGGCTTCATGGTGCCCAAGTCGCTTGGCGTGAGCTCGGCCAAAGAACTGAACGGCGCGACGGTCTGCATCCAGACCGGCACCACGACCGAACTGAACCTGGCGGACTTCTTCCGCGCGAACGACATGGAATACGAGCCGGTTCCGATCGAAACCAACGCCGAAGGCCAGCAACAATACCTGGCCGGTGCGTGCGACACCTACACCACCGACGCATCGGGCCTGGCCGCGACGCGGGCGACCTTCGAGAACCCGACAGAGCATGTGATTCTGCCGGAAATCATCTCGAAAGAGCCGCTTGGCCCGCTGGTGCGCCACGGTGACCAGGAATGGGGCGACATCGTTCGCTGGACCCTGAACGCGCTGATCGCTGCCGAAGAATTCGGCATCACCTCGGCCAACATTCAGGACATGGCCTCGAACGGCACCGACAGCCCCGAGGTCAACCGTATCCTCGGCACCGAGGGTAACCTGGGCGAGATGCTGGGCCTTGAGGCCGACTGGGCCGTCAAGGCAATCGCGGCCGGTGGCAACTATGGCGAGCTGTTCGAGAAGCACATCGGTGAAAACACGCCGGTGGGTCTGGCTCGTGGCCTGAACGCCCAGTGGAAAGACGGCGGCCTGCTGTACTCGCCGCCCTTCCGCTAAGACCTGAACCGATGAAGGGCGCGGATCAACCCGCGCCCTTCTCGCTTTACCGGACCAAACGATCGGCCCACGGCGCCAGAACGGCAGCCGCACAAAAAACCGGACCGGGCCGACAGACGGGGAACCCCATATGACAACATACACCGACCCTCCCAAGGAGTCGTTCCGGTTGTCCATGCTTTTGTATGACACCCGGTACCGCTCGATGACCATCCAGATCATCGCGTTGATGGGCTTCATGCTGCTGGCAGCCTGGCTGATCAACAACACGATTCAGAACCTTGCGGCGCTTGGCAAACCGATCCAGTTCGGTTTCTTCACCGATGCCGCAGGCTATGACATCAACCAGCATCTTCTGGAATACGACAATCAGGACACGCATTTGCGGGCCTCTTTCATCGGGTTGATCAACACCCTGATCGTGGCCGCGATGGGCTGTGCGACGGCGACGGTCATCGGCGTCATGGTGGGCGTTCTGCGCCTGTCCAAGAACTGGCTGGTGGCCAAGATCATGGCCGTCTATGTGGAAATGTTCCGCAACATCCCCGTGCTGTTGTGGATCGTCCTGTCGATGGCGATCCTGATCGAAAGCCTGCCGATGCCGCGCGCGTTCCGGGGCGAAGACCCGGCCGCCACCATGAAGATTTTCGACAGCGTCGCGCTGACCAACCGGGGGTTCTATGTGCCCGAGCCGCTGTTCTCGCGCTCATTGGGCGATATTCACCTGTTCGGGCAATCCAGCCTGCGCATGGATGTATCGCTGGATTTCCTGGCGTTCCTGATCGTTCTGGGCCTGTCGATCTTTGCCGCACGCAAGGTCACGGCGCGCGCCGAGGCGATCCAGAACGCGACCGGCGAGCGCCCGACGACATGGTATATCAACCTTGGCATCATCGTCATCCCGACCGTCATCCTGCTGACCGTCCTCGGGTTTTACCTGGGCTATCCCGAACTGAAAGGGTTCAACTTTTCCGGCGGGATTTACATGCGCAACTCGCTGATTGCGTTGTGGCTGGCATTGTCGCTCTATACGGCGGCCTTCATCGCCGAGATCGTCCGGGGTGGCATTCTGGCCATCAGTCACGGCCAGACCGAGGCCGCCGCGGCCCTTGGGTTGCGTCAGGGCCGGATCATGCGCCTTGTGGTGCTGCCGCAGGCACTGCGGGTGATCGTGCCGCCGCTGATCTCGCAATACCTGAACCTGACCAAGAACAGTTCGCTGGCGATTGCCGTGGGGTATTTCGACATTACCGGCACGCTTGGCGGGGTCACCATGAACCAGACCGGGCGCGAGATGGAATGCATGCTGTTCCTGATGCTGATCTACCTGATCATCTCGCTGCTGATTTCGGGGGTGATGAACCTCTACAACAATCGTGTCAAACTGGTGGAGCGGTAAGATGTCTGAACATTCCTTTGTCCGCACCGAAATGCTGCCAGAGCAGGCGCCACCGGCAACCTCCATCGGCGTGATCGGCTGGATGCGCGAGAACCTGTTCTCGGGCTGGCTGAACTCCACGCTGACGATCCTGTCCGTCCTGCTCATCTATTACGTGCTGTCGGGCGTGATTCCGTGGACCTTTCAATCGGTCTGGAATGCAGGATCGCTGACCGAGTGTCGCGAGATCATGAACGCAACATGGGGTGACACGCATCACGCCTGTTGGGCGGTGATCAAGGATCGCTGGCTGCAATTGCTGTACGGGTTCTATCCGCCCTATCCGGCCTATCCCGATGCAACGGTCAGCACGCCACCCGCCGAAGGCTGGTTGCCGTCCTATTTCCGGCCCAACCTTGCGCTGATCCTGCTGTTCGTGGCGCTGGCGCCGGTTCTGTTCGGCCGTGTGCCGCGCCAGTTGCTGGTGGTGACGGCGGCCTATCCGTTCCTGATGCCCTGGCTTTTGTGGGGCGGAACGATCTGGGTGCCGGTGATGGCCGCTGTCGGGTTCGCCCTGTTGTTCGGAATTGCGAAATACGGGCAATCGACGCTTGGCGCGCTTGGCTCGATCATCGCGGCGGCTGTCGTGGCGATCGTGTGGTGGATGTTCCTGTCGGGGCCTGTCGCCGGGTTGTTCGCAGACATCATCCCGATCAGCCTTCCGGTGGTCGAAAGCCGTGCGTTCGGGGGCTTCATGCTGTCGATCCTGATCGGCGTGGTCGCGATCGGCATCTCGCTGCCCATCGGCATCGTGCTGGCGCTTGGCCGGCAATCCGACCTGATGATCGTCAAGACGCTGTGCGTCGGGTTCATCGAATTCATCCGGGGTGTGCCGCTGATCACGCTGCTGTTCGTGGCGTCGGTTCTGCTGAACTACTTCATGCCGCCGGGCACGAATTTCGACATCATCATGCGGGTCATGATCATGGTCACGCTGTTCGCCTCGGCCTATATGGCCGAAGTGATCCGCGGCGGCCTGGCCGCACTGCCCAAGGGCCAGTACGAAGGGGCCGACAGCCTTGGCCTGAACTACTGGCAGGCGCAGCGGCTGATCATCATGCCTCAGGCCCTGAAAATCTCGATCCCCGGCATCGTGTCGACCTTCATCGGCGTGTTCAAGGACACGACGCTGGTGTCGATCATCGGCCTGCTGGACCCGATCGGCCTGTCGCAAAGTATCCGTGCCAATCAGGAATGGAACGGCATCTACTGGGAGCTTTTCGCTTTCATCGCGCTGCTGTTCTTCATCTGCTGCTTCGGCATGTCCCGCTATTCCATGTGG
Source organism: Roseovarius sp. PS-C2 (assembly GCF_018862045.1). NCBI lineage: Bacteria > Pseudomonadati > Pseudomonadota > Alphaproteobacteria > Rhodobacterales > Roseobacteraceae > Roseovarius > Roseovarius sp. PS-C2. The sequence goes on along the minus strand of NZ_JAHKSQ010000008.1, from coordinate 56,886 downwards.
TTGGAGCGCAAGCTTCAGACCGGACATCGTTAAGAAAGGATCACGCCAATGTCAGAGCTGGCTACTGATCGTAATATCGACCGCTCCAGGATGCAGGTCTCGGATAACGTCGCTATCGAAATCAACAACATGAACAAGTGGTATGGCGCGTTCCATGTGCTGCGCGACATCGACCTGACGGTTTACGAGGGCGAACGGATCGTCATCGCCGGGCCGTCGGGATCTGGGAAATCCACGCTGATCCGCTGTATCAACGCGCTGGAGGAACACCAGAAGGGCAGCATCACGGTGGATGGCACGGTGCTGTCGAACGACCTCAAGAACATCGACAAGATCCGCTCCGAAGTCGGGATGGTGTTCCAGCACTTCAACCTGTTCCCGCACCTGACCATTCTGGAGAACTGCACACTGGCGCCCATCTGGGTGCGGAAGGTCCCCCGCAAGGAAGCAATGGAAACGGCCATGCATTTCCTTGAAAAGGTGAAGATCCCCGAACAGGCCAACAAGTATCCCGGCCAGTTGTCGGGCGGGCAGCAGCAGCGGGTGGCCATCGCCCGCAGCCTGTGCATGCGGCCCAAGATCATGCTGTTCGACGAACCCACCTCGGCGCTCGATCCCGAGATGATCAAGGAGGTTCTGGACACCATGATCGAACTGGCCGAGGAAGGCATGACCATGCTGTGTGTCACCCACGAGATGGGTTTTGCGCGGCAGGTGGCCAACCGGGTGATCTTCATGGATCAGGGGCAGATCGTGGAGCAGAACGAACCCGAAGAGTTCTTCAACAACCCGAAATCGGACCGGACCAAGCTGTTCCTCAGCCAGATTCTGGGACACTGAGTTCCGGAAATTTCAAAATGCGATGCGCGGTCCGGCGGGCCGCGCATTTTTCATGAGGCGTCAGGCCCGGTGATAGGGGCTGCCAGCCAGAATAGATGCCGCGCGATAAAGCTGTTCGGACAGCATCACGCGCACCAGCATATGCGGCCAGACCATCGCACCGAAGGACAGTTTGAATTCCGCCTGCGCCCGCAGATCGGGCGCGATCCCGTCGGCCCCGCCGATCACGAACGCCACGTCGCCGCACCCGGCATCGCGCCACCCCGCCAGATGATCGGAAAATTGCGGGGAACTGAGCGTTTTGCCGCGTTCATCCAGCATGACCGTCAGCGCGCCCTTGGGCAGGCTGCGTGACAGCAAGGCGGCCTCGGTCGCCATGCCGCCGCCCTTGCGGTCTTCGACCTCGTGCATCTGCACAGGGCCCAGCCCGAGGGCGCGGCCCGAACGATCGAAACGGGTCAGATAATCCTGGATCAGATCGCGCTCGGGGCCGGGTTTCAACCGGCCCACGGCGCAAATATGGACGCGCATTCAGCTGTCGGCGGAGGCAGCCTGCCCTGCGGGCAGCCACATCTTTTCAAGCTGGTAGAACTCGCGCACCTCGGGGCGGAAGACATGGACGATCACATCGCCCGTGTCGATCAGCACCCAATCTCCGGCCTCCTTGCCCTCGACCTTGCAGAGAATGCCGAGCTCCTGCTTGAGCCTGTCGGCCAGCTTTTCCGAGATCGACGACACCTGCCGCGACGACCGGCCCGAGCAAATCACCATGAAATCGCCCAACGCGGATTTCCCGCGCAGGTCGATCTGCACGACATCTTCGGCCTTGTCATCATCGAGCGAGGAAAGGATGCGGTCAAGCTGCACTTCGCTTGTCACGTCCTTGATGGGGGTCATAACCGACACCCCTTGTTCAGCGGCCCCAGCCGCATCAGCCGTAAAAGACAGGACATAGTCCTCCTTCGTTGCACACCGATCTGCCCCGGTGCCGGGCATGGTTCAAAGGTAGCAACACGCGCGTGACATTTCAATAAACGCGTATGGCACAAATAAGCGCGCGCCGGATCACGCCTGTTCAGTCATCCGCGGAAAATGCCGGATCGGCCTGATGCGTCTCAAGTGTGGACCCTTCCAGCACCCTGACCTCGCGCTGCGGGAAGGGGATGGAAATGCCGTTTTCCTGAAACGCATCCCAGAGCGCCAGATAGACATTGCCGCGTATGTTGGTCAGCCCGCCGGTGGGGTCGCGTATCCAGAATCGCAGGATATAATCCACGCTGCTGTCGCCGAACCCGACGATGTGGCAGACGGGCGGTTTGAATTCCAGCACCCGCTCGACCCCTTTGGCGGCGTCGATGGCGATGCGGCGCACGGTATGGGGATCGTCGGTATAGGCCGTGCCGAAATAGATATCCAGCCGCACGTAATCGTTGGAATGCGACCAGTTCACCACCTGCCCGGTAATCAGGTCTTCGTTCGGGATCAGGTATTCCTTGCCGTCGCGCGTGGTGATCGACACATAGCGCGCGCCAAGGGAATTGATCCAGCCGAAGGTTTCCCCAAGCGAAATCACGTCGCCCGGCTTGATCGAGCGATCCAGAAGCAGGATCACCCCCGACACGAGGTTCGACACCACCTTTTGCAGGCCGAAACCGAGACCCACGCCGATGGCGCCGGACAGGACCGCAAGGCCGGTCAGGTCGACCCCCACGGCTCGCAATCCGATGAAGAACGCCGCACCGTACAAGAGCACTTGCAGGAACTTGACGGCAAGCACCTGCATGGAGGGCGAAATTTCCTTGTTCTGGCGTATCTGCGCGGCGGTGGTGCGCGACACGAAGCGCGCGCCGAACATCAACACCGCGATCACGGTAATCGCCTGAAGGATCACCCATAGCGACAGGCGCATATCGCCCAGTTCGATGGCGACGCTGTCGAGCAGGCGCTGCGTTTCGTCCGTCAGTCCGAGGATGCCGAGGGTGACCCATGTCCACGCCACATAGCGCACCATGGTGCGGATGAACCCGTTGACGATGAACCGTGTGACGATCGTGATGATCAGCCATGCCAGGGCGAGGCTGGCCAGTATGTCCAGCAGATAGGACCGGCTGGGCCATGTCGTCGATTGCATGATCCAGACGGTGGGCCAGATCAACGCCACGAAAAAGATCAGCCGCAAACGGCGATGCAGCATCACCAGAAAGCGCATCCGCCATTTCGGCCAACCTTCGCGGGCGCGCATCCATGCATGGACATGCGGCCCCAGCAGCCGCGCCAGGAAATGCGCCGCAATGAACAGGCCGATGGCGATAGCAACCTGATAGGCATTCCAGGGCCGCATCAGGCCCGCGATAAAGAATTGTGCCTGCGCCCAGAGACTGAAGGCGATCTCGTGCGGAGCCTGTAGAATATCGTTTCCCATTGCCCCAAGATTTGCACGGGTGCGCGTTTCCAACAAGCCTGCACTGGACAAGCGGTGCATTTCACGCTCATTTTCCCTGCAAACCACCCGGAGGCTTCATGACGACCGCGCTGATCACCCATACCGATTGCCTGAAACACCGCACGCCGGACGGACACCCCGAGCAAATCGCCCGGCTGGAGCATGTCCTGACCGCAATCGACGGCAAGACACTGGAGCGGTTCGAGGCCCCGATGGGCAGCGAAGACGACCTGCGCCTCGTCCATCCGCAATCGCATATCGAGCGGGTGCGCAGTGCGGAACCGGATGAGGGAATCGTGCAACTCGATGCCGACACATGGATGTCGCCGGGATCGTTCGATGCGGCAATGCGCGGCGTCGGCGGTGCGCTGAAGGGCGTCGATCTGGTGCTTGGGGGCGAGGTGGGCAATGCCTTTGTCGCCACGCGCCCGCCCGGCCACCACGCCGAAACCGAGCGCACGATGGGGTTCTGCCTGTTCGGCACGGCAGCCATCGCCGCGCGCCACGCAATGGAGCGTCATGGGCTGAGCCGCGTCGCCGTGGTGGATTTCGACGTGCATCACGGCAATGGCACGCAGGACCTGCTGTGGTCGGAAGAGCGCAGCTTTTTCGTGTCCTCGCACCAGTTTCCGCTCTGGCCCGGCACTGGCAGGGCCGATGAGCGCGGCGCACATGGCAATGTTCTGAACCTGCCGCTGGACCCGGCTTCGGATGGCGCCACCATGCGACAGGCCTATGAGGAAAAGGTGTTTCCGGCGCTCGAAGCTTTCACCCCCGAATTGCTGATCCTGTCCGCCGGGTTCGATGCCCACAGAGACGATCCGCTGGCCGAGTTGCAGTGGGACGAGAGTGATTTCACATGGCTGACGGGCCGCCTGTGCGATCTGGCCGATGCGCATTGCAAGGGGCGCGTCGTGTCCTGCATGGAAGGCGGCTACAACCTTGAAGCGCTCGCCCGCTGTGCAGCGGCGCATGTGGATGTTCTGATCGAGCGGGGCGGCTGATCGTGGCCGGGACATCTTCGGTCGACGCCCCCGAGGGCCTTTTGCGCCGGTTGTTCGACCGCGCGGTCGAGGTCGCCGACCCGATGCAAAGCCTGCACCGCGCCCTGCCCCCGCGCCCGGACGGGCGGCTGGTGGTGATCGGCGCAGGCAAGGCCAGCGCGCGCATGGCCGAGGCGGTCGAGCAGGACTATGGCCTCTGCGAGGGGCTGGTGATCACCCGGTATGGCTATGCCCGGCCCTGTCAGGGCATAGAGATCGTCGAGGCCGCGCATCCCGTGCCGGACGCGGCGGGCATGAACGCGACCGCCCGGATGCTGGATCTGGTCGGGACTCTGGGCAAGGACGATATGGTGCTGGCGCTGATCTCGGGCGGGGCGTCGGCGCTGTTGGTGCAGCCTGCGGGCGCGATCACGCTGGAGGAAAAACAGGCCGTCAACCAGGGGCTTCTGGCCTCGGGCGCGCCGATCGGACAGATGAACGTGGTGCGCAAGCATCTGAGCCGCGTCAAGGGAGGGCAACTGGCCGCCGCGGCCTGTCCGGCGCGGATGCTGACGCTGATGATTTCCGACGTGCCGGGGGACGATCCGGCGATGATCGGATCGGGCCCGACGGTGGGCGATGCCAGCACACCGGATGACGCACGGGCCATTCTGGAACGGTACGATATCAACGTGCCGCATTCGGTGCGCGACGTGCTGGAGGGGCAGAGCGGCGTTGTCGCCCCTGACGATCCGCGCCTGTCGAACGTGGAAAACGTGATCTATGCCGCGCCATCGCAATCGCTGGAGGCGGCGGCGCGGATCGCGCGTGATGCGGGGCTGAACGTGCGTATCCTTGGCGATGCCCTGGAAGGGGAAGCGCGCGAATTGGCATCTGATCATGCCGCGCTTGCGCTGGAGCTGAAGGCGGCCCTGACGCCGGACGATGCGCCTGTCTTGCTGTTGTCGGGCGGGGAGTTGACCGTGACCCGCCGGGGCGACGGTGTGGGCGGGCCAAATGCGGAATACGCCCTTGCCATGGCCATCGCCCTGGACGGGGCATCGGGTATCCACGCCATCGCCTGCGATACCGACGGTGTGGACGGCGCCGCCGAAGTGGCGGGCGCCATCATCGGCCCCGAGACCCTGACGAAAGCGACAAAGGCGGAATGCAGCCCGGAAACGGCCCTGTCGCGCAATGACGCGCACGGGTTTTTCGAAACCATCGGCGATCAGGTTGTCACCGGCCCGACGTTGACAAACGTCAACGATTTCCGCGCCATCCTGATTTTACCGGAGCGTTGAACGGGTCTCAGCCGTCGGTGTCATCTTCGGACGATTCTTTCAGGAACCCGGCGCGGCCCACGCTTTCATAGGCTTCGAACCCGGCGCGTTTCGCGTCCTTGACCGAATAGATGTTGCGCAGGTCGGCCAGACGGGGCGTGGCCATCTTGCGGGCGATCCGCTTGAGATCGAGCGCGCGGAATTCGTTCCATTCGGTCAGGATGACCAGCAAATCCGCCTTGTGCGTGCATTTGTACGGATCGTCAGCCCACTGGACACCGGGCAACAGGGTTTCGCCCTCGTGGCGGCCCTGTGGATCACAGACCTTGACCTTGGCACCGCCGCCCACAAGCGCGGGAATGATGGTCAGCGACGGGGCTTCGCGCATGTCATCTGTATTGGGTTTGAAGGTCACGCCGAGAACGCCGATGGTCTTGCCGTTGAACGAACCGTCACACATGTCGAGCAGCTTGTCGATCATGCGGCGTTTGACCTCTTCGTTGACGGAGATGACCTTTTCGGTGATCTGCATCGGGATACCGTATTCCTGCCCCGTCCGGGCCAGCGCGCGGGTATCCTTGGGAAAGCAACTGCCGCCGTAACCGGGACCGGAATGCAGGAACTTCTTGCCGATGCGGCCATCCAGCCCCATCCCCTGCGACACCTGCTTGACATCCGCGCCGGTGCGCTCGCACAAGGCGGCGATTTCGTTGATGAAGGTGATCTTGGTCGCCAGAAAGGCGTTGGCCGCGTATTTGATCATCTCGGCGCTTTCCAGATCGGTCGTGAGGATCGGGAATTCGCGCAGGTATAGCGGGCGATAAATTTCGGCCATGACCTCGGCGGCGCGCTCGGTCTGAACGCCGACGACAACGCGGTCGGGCTTCATGAAATCGTCGATTGCCGCGCCTTCGCGCAGGAACTCCGGGTTCGAGGCGACATCGAAATCAAGATCGGGATTGGCTTTCTTCACGGCCTGCTTGACCTGCCGGTTGGTGCCGACCGGAACCGTGGATTTGGTAACGATCACGATGTAATGGTCCGCGATGCGGGCAATTTCCTCGGCGGCGGCCATCACATAGCTCAGGTCCGCATGGCCGTCCCCGCGCCGCGTGGGCGTGCCGACAGCGATGAAAACCGCATCCGCCTCGTGAAGGGCGCTTGGCAAATCCAGCGTGAACGACAACCGGCCAGCCTCGACATTCTTGGCCAGAAGCCGGTCGAGACCCGGTTCGTAAATCGGGATTTCCCCGCGTTCCAGCATCTCGATCTTTTTCGGGTCCTTGTCGACGCAAACGACATCATGACCGAAATCGGAGAAACACACACCAGACACCAGCCCCACATAGCCCGTTCCGATCATGGCGATTTTCATGGCATCTAACCTTTAACTGACCTTTCCCTGAGACGTTAATGCAGTGCGGTCGAACGCGCGTCAATCATGGCGAAGCCGATGGAGCCCGATCCCGCGGGGCCGTGGGCCCGATTGCACGGCTTTGCAGCGCCCCTACAGCGCGTGTTGGACACGAGCCTGCAGCAAGGCTAAGGAAAGACATCGAATATCAGGGGCACGACATTGCCCCGGTCAGACCATGAAGGATCGCGATCATGTCGCAGAAACTTTTCGGCACCGATGGTGTCAGGGGCCGCGCCAACAGCTGGCCGATGACAGCGGAAATGGCCCTGAAACTGGGCGAGGCGGCAGGCCGTTATTTCCGGCGCGACAAGCAGGATCACCGCGTGGTGATCGGCAAGGACACGCGCCTGTCTGGCTACATGATCGAGAATGCGCTGACCGCCGGATTCACCTCGACGGGGATGAACGTGTTCCTGCTGGGCCCGATGCCGACCCCGGCCATCGGATACCTGACGCATGGCCTGCGCGCCGATGTGGGCGTGATGATCTCGGCCAGCCACAACCCGGCCAGTGACAACGGCATCAAGTTCTTCGGCCCTGACGGATTCAAGCTGAGCGATGACGCCGAGGCGGGCATCGAAGCCCTGATGAGCGAGGGCGTCGCACCGACCGCACCCGAAAACATCGGCCGTGCCAAGCGGTTCGAGGATGCCCGTGGACGCTATGTGGAATATGCCAAGACGACCTTTCCGTCACGCCGGAGGCTCGATGGGCTGCGCATCGTGGTGGATTGCGCAAACGGCGCGGCCTACAAGACAGCCCCGGCAGTGCTGTGGGAACTGGGCGCCGAGGTGATTGCCCTAGGGGTCGAACCCGATGGCACCAACATCAATCAGAATTGCGGATCGACCCAACCGGCGGCAGCCGTCAGGAAGGTGATCGAGACCCGCGCCGATATCGGCATCTGCCTTGATGGCGATGCCGACCGGGTGGTTCTGATCGACGAGAAAGGCCAGGTGGCCGATGGCGACCAGATTATGGGGCTGATCGCCTCGCGGTGGGCCGAAGGTGGACGGCTGGCCGGGAATACCCTTGTGGCGACGGTCATGTCCAACCTGGGGCTCGAGCGGTTCCTGAACGACCGCGGCATCGACCTCAAGCGCACCTCGGTCGGAGATCGCTATGTGGTCGAGGAAATGCGTAGCGGCGATCACAACCTGGGCGGCGAACAGTCGGGTCATATCGTGATGACCGATTACGCCACCACCGGCGACGGGTTGATCGGCGCGCTGCAATTCCTTGCCTGCATGGTGGAAACAGGACGCAAGGCCAGCGATCTGGCCCGCGTGTTCGAGCCCGTGCCGCAAAAACTGATCAATGTGCGCTATGAGCCGGGCAAGGCCCCGCTGGAGACCGCCCCGGTGCAGGAGGCGATTGCCGAAGCCGAGAAAACCCTTGGCCGCGATGGCCGGTTGCTGATCCGCAAATCGGGGACCGAACCCCTGATCCGGGTCATGGCAGAGGCCGTGGACCCCGCATTGCTGGATCGTGTGCTGAACACCGTTGTCGCAGCAGTCGAACGCGAAAGCTAAGCGTAACGGGACAGTGCCGATGGCTTGCCCTGATCGCCCCGATGCAGTTTAACTGTGACTGTCAATCACGAGGGCGGGCAGCCATGCAATCCATTACACCAGTGATCCTTTGCGGTGGGTCCGGCACGCGGCTCTGGCCGCTGTCGCGCAAGGGCTATCCCAAGCAGTTCGCCCGCATCACCGGGCCGGACAGCCTGTTGCAGTCATGTGCCAAACGTCTGAGCGGCAACACCGAAACACTGCAATTCGCACCGCCGGTCGTGCTGACGAATACCGATTTCCGTTTCATGGTCACGGAACAGTTGCTGCAGGCCGGGATCGACCCCGGTGCCGTGCTGATCGAGCCCGAAGCCCGCAATACCGCCCCTGCCGTTCTGGCCGCCGCATTGCATGTTGCGGCCACCGATCCCAACGCGCTGTTGCTGGTTGCACCGTCCGATCATGTGATCCCGGATACCCCGGCCTTTCATGCGGCAATTCAGGTGGGTGTCGCCGCTGTCGAAAGCGGGCGGCTTGTGACCTTCGGCATCGCGCCCACGCATCCTGAAACCGGCTATGGGTATCTGGAACTGGAAAGCGCGCCCGACACCTCGGGCACGGCCAAGCCGTTACTGCGCTTTGTCGAAAAGCCGGACGGCAAGACCGCGAAAGGCATGGTCGAAGCTGGCAATTTTCTGTGGAATGCGGGGATTTTCCTGTTTTCGGCGCAGGCGATCATCGACGCCTATGCGGATCACGCCCCCAACCTCATGTCACCTGTGCAACGGGCAGTTGACGACGCCAAAAGCGATCTGGGTTTCCTGCGCCTCGATCCTGCCGCATGGGCCACGGCGGACAGCATTTCGATCGACTTCGCAGTAATGGAAAAGGCCGGGAACCTGTCGGTCGTTCCATTCACGGGGCATTGGTCGGATCTGGGAAGCTGGGCGGCGGTTCAACAGGAAAGCGGTGTCGACAGCGATGGGGTTGCCACTTCGGGGCCGGTTACGGCGATCGAGTGCGAGAATGCGCTGTTGCGCTCGGAGAGCGAGGGGTTGGAACTGGTCGGTCTGGGCCTGAAGAATACCCTGGTAGTGGCGATGCCCGATGCCGTGCTGGTCGCCGACATGAGCCGCACGCAGGATGTGGGCCAGGTGGTCAAGACATTGCGTGCCAAGGGCGTGGCGCAAGCCGACAGCTTTGCCCGCGATCATCGCCCTTGGGGATATTTCGAAACGCTGGCCCTGTCCGACCGGTTTCAGGTCAAGCGGATCGTCGTGAAACCCGGCGCGGCCCTGAGCCTGCAAAGCCACTTGCACCGCGCCGAACATTGGATCGTGGTGTCCGGTACGGCCAAGGTCACCATTGACGAAGAGATCAAACTGGTCAGCGAGAACGAGTCCGTCTACGTCCCGCTCGGCGCCGTGCACCGGATGGAAAACCCCGGCAAGGTGCCGATGGTTCTGATCGAAGTGCAGACCGGCAGCTATCTGGGCGAGGATGACATCATCCGCTACGAGGATGTCTATGCCCGCGACAGCGATAGCTGAGCCGGATTTTATCCGGCGCTGTCGCTCTGTGCTCCGATCCGGGTATGAATCCGGTATCCAGGGGCATAGGCCAGCCGAACGGCGGTGACGGCGCAATCGTGATCCCATGTGGTCCGCGAGACCACGAAAAGCGGAGCACCCTCTGCGGTGTTCAACAGGCTGGCATCCTGCGCCGAGGCCGCTTCGGCAGAAAATGCGATATCCCCGTGGGTATAGGGCGCATGGGCCAAGAGCCATTCGTTCGCGCTGATCCCGGTGAAATCGGCCCCGCGTGCGTCGGGGGTGGTTTTCAGGCTGATCCAGCGATCCTCGAAAACATAGGGCGCGCCATCGCCACTGTGCAGCGCGGTGACATGCAGGGCGGGCCCGGCCCCAAGAGTTGCCCGCACCGGGGCTGGCGGGCTGGCGGTATCGCATGCCAGAAGGCGGTAGTCATAATGCTGGCCGCGTTCTTCGATTTCCTGACGGATAACGGAAATATCGACGGTCGCGCGGGTGACCGGATGCAGCGCCACGCGCGTGCCCGCCTTGCGGCGACGGTCCAGCAGCCCCTCTTCGGCCAAGGCGCGCAGGGCGCGATTCACCGTGGCACGGGCACAGCCGAATTCCTGCGCCAGATCCACCTCGTTCGGGATGACATGGCCCGGTGGCCATTCGCGCGCATGAATACGGCGCAGAACTTCGTCCTGAATGGCCTGCCAGCCTTTGACATGGTGTTTGGTCATAGGGCCTCGCGCAGTGGTTTCATGGCGCGAGCGTAATCGCGCAATATCCGGTCGCGCGCATGGTGGCGGCCATCCTGAACCACATGACGCCCCGCCGACCAGACATCGCGCACCATCGCGTCGCTGCCCGCGAACAGCCAGCAATCCAGCAACGTGTCGCCCTGTTGATCCGTCAGATCGACATGCCCCGCATCCAGCGCCAGCAGATCGGCAAACGCGCCCTCGGCAATCCGCCCGCTATCGCGCCCGGCGGCCTGCGCCCCACCTGAACAGATCGCATCGAACAGGCGGCGGCCCGTGGATTTTTCGGGCGTGGCCAGAACTGCGCGCGACCGGTCGCGCAGCCGTTGCGAATATTCCAGCGTGCGCAGCTCTTCGGACAGCGAGATGCGGATATTGGAATCCGAGCCCACGGCGATCCGGCCACCGGCCTGCAACCAGCGGACCCCGTCGAATATCCCGTCTCCAAGGCTGGATTCGGTGATCGGACACAGCCCGGCAACGGCCCCGGTCTTTGCCAGTCCTTCGGTTTCATGAGGCTGCATCTGCGTGCAATGGATCAGGCACCAGTTTTCATCGACAGGCACATTGTCCAGAAGCCATTCGACCGGGCGAGCCCCAAGCGCGCCCTGCACTTCTTCGACCTCGGCCAGTTGTTCGGCCAGATGCATATGAACCGGCCCGTCCTGAGCCAGTTCCGGCGCGCGCGCCACATCCTGCGGGGTAACGGCGCGCAGGCTGTGCGGGGCCACGCCAAGGCGCGCATCGGAGGACAACGCAGCAAGCGCCTGCCGCGAGTCTTCGACCAATCGCGCGAAACGCTCGGGATCGTTGCCAAAACGGATCTGACCCGCGGTCAGGTCGCGCCGGTCACACCCCCCGAACTGGTATTGCACGGGCAACAGGGTAAGGCCGATCCCCGTAACCTGCGCCGCCGCCACGATACGCTGTGCCATCTCAGACAGTATGTCATAGGGCACACCGCCCGGCGCATGGTGCAGGTAGTGGAATTCGACATTCGTGGCGTACCCGGCTTCGAGCATTTCCATCTGCACAAGGGCTGCAATGGCCTGCACCTGCTCCGGGTCCAGCCGATCAAGAAAGCGATACATCAGTTTGCGCCAGGTCCAGAAACTGTCACGCGGATCGGGGCCGCGCCCTTCGGTCAGGCCGGCCATGGCCCGCTGAAACGCGTGCGAATGCGCATTGGCCGGGGCCGGCAACAGGATGCCCGTGCGATAGCCGCAGACAGGCCGATCTGCGGCGACCGACGCGATGCGCCCGGACGTGTCGAGCGTGACGCAAACATCCCGCGCCCATCCAGAAGGCAGCAGCGCCTGTTCGGCCCAGATTTGTGTCATCCCCAACTCCCGTCTTGACGCAATTATTATGTCTAGACATAATGACATCAAACGACTCGCAAATCAACAAGGTTTCGACATGCTTCTGCGAAACGCACGAATAGCCACAATGTGCGACGGCCCGGATTATGGGCTGATCGACAAGGGCGCTGTGCTGATCGAAGGCGACCGGATCGCGTGGGTCGGGCCCGAGGCGGACCTGCCCGCCACCCATGACCTGCAAGGCGAAAACATGGAGGGGCGGCTGATCACCCCGGCCCTGATAGATTGCCATACCCATATCGTGCATGGCGGCGACCGCGCGGGCGAGTTCGAGATGCGCCTTGGCGGGGCCAGCTATGAGGAGGTGGCACGCGCGGGCGGCGGTATTGTATCCACCGTGCGGGCCACCCGCGCGGCCAGCGAGGATGAATTGCTGCGTAGCGCGCTGCGGTTCGCGGATGCCCTGATTGCCGAGGGCGTTTCGGTGATCGAGATAAAATCAGGCTATGGGCTGGATATCGAGACCGAGTTGAAAATGCTGCGCGTGGCGCGACGCATCGGGCAGGTCCGCCCGGTTCGTATCTGTACGAGTTTTCTGGGGGCGCACGCGGTGCCGCAGGAGATGCAGGGCAATCCCGACATGTATATTCAACAGGTCTGCATCCCCGCATTACGGCAGGCGGCCGCCGAAGGGCTGGTCGATGCGGTGGATGGGTTCTGCGAGGGGATCGCCTTTACCCCCGAGCAGATCGAACCCGTCTTTCAAGAGGCGCAGCGCCTTGGATTGCCCGTCAAGTTACATGCCGAACAACTGAGCCAGTCGGGCGGCACACAACTGGCCGCGCGCTACAGGGCATTGTCTGCGGATCATGTGGAATATGCCGGTGAGGCGGATGCCGAAGCCCTGGCGCGATCGGGGGGGACGGCGGTATTGCTGCCGGGCGCGTTCTACACACTGCATGAAACGCAAAAACCCCCGGTCGATGCCTTTCGCAAGCACGGCGTGCCGATGGCGCTGGCCACCGATTGCAATCCCGGCTCATCGCCTTTGTCCTCGCTGTTGCTGACCATGAACATGGGCTGCACCCTGTTCGGCCTTACCCCGGCCGAGGCGCTTGCCGGTGTCACCCGCAACGCGGCCCGCGCCCTTGGGCTGAGCGATAGCGGGCAGGTCGCTGCGGGGCAACGGGCCGATCTGGCGATCTGGAACGTCGTGCAACCCGCAGAACTGGCATACCGCATCGGTTTCAACCCGCTGTATCAGCGGATTTTCGGAGGGAAGGAATGACCGAGACTCTTGTTCCCGGAACGGTTCGACTGGATCAACTTGAAACGATCTGGTGCGAACGGCGCAATGCCATACTTGACCGTATGGTGCGCCCGCAGGTCGAAGCCGCAGCCGATCTGGTTCGCAAGGCCGCCGAAGGCGATCAGGCGATCTATGGCGTGAATACCGGCTTTGGCAAACTGGCCAGCGTCAAGATTCCCGCCGATCAAACCGCCACGCTGCAACGCAACCTGATCCTGTCGCATTGCTGCGGTGTGGGCGAAGCGCTCGATGTGGCCACAACGCGCCTGATGATGGTTCTGAAGCTGATGTCACTGGGCCGGGGGGCGTCGGGCGTGGCGTGGCAGACCATCGAGTTGATCGAGGCGATGCTGGCCGCCGATGTCATTCCGGTTGTTCCCGATCAAGGATCGGTCGGGGCGTCGGGCGATCTGGCGCCCTTGGCCCATATGGCCGCCGTGATGATCGGTGAAGGGGAGGCATGGGCCGGCGATACCCGCCTGCCGGGCGCCGAGGCGCTGCGGCGCGCAGGGTTGGAGCCCATCGTTCTTGGCCCCAAGGAAGGGCTGGCGCTGATCAATGGGACGCAGTTTTCAACCGCCTGTGCGCTGGTCGGGCTATGGGGGGCCTGGCGCAATGCGCAAAACTGCATCGTGACGGCGGGGCTTTCGACGGATGCGATCATGGGATCGACCGCGCCCTTGCTGGATGACATCCACACGTTGCGCGGCCATCCCGGACAAATTCATGCCGCACGCGCACAGCGCGCCCTGATGGACGGCAGCGAAATCCGCGAGAGCCATCGCGAGGGCGACGCCCGCGTCCAGGACCCCTATTGCATCCGCTGTCAGGCACAGGTCAGCGGCGCGGCCATCAACCTGTTGCGCCGCGCGGGCGACGTTCTGCAGATCGAAGCGAACGCCGTGACCGACAACCCCCTGGTGCTGGTCGGCGAGGGGCGTATCGTCTCCGGAGGGAATTTCCATGCCGAACCCGTCGGCTTTGTCGCCGACCAGATCGCCATGGCCATTTCCGAGATCGGCGCCATTGCGCAGCGCCGTGTGGCGCTGATGGTGGACCCGAACCTGAGCTTCGATCTGCCGCCGTTCCTGACGCCGGAACCGGGGCTGAACTCGGGCCTGATGATTGCCGAGGTCACCACCGCCGCACTGATGAGCGAAAACAAGCATCTGGCCAATCCCTGCACCACCGACAGCACCCCCACGAGCGCCAATCAGGAGGACCATGTCAGCATGGCGGCCCATGCGGCGCGACGCCTGACAAGGATGAACGCGAACCTGAACGCGATCCTCGGGGTCGAGGCGATTTGCGGCGTGCAGGGTATCGGGTTTCGGGCGCCTTTGAAAACCAGCGTGCCTCTGCAACGTGTCATCGCGCGACTGCGCGAGGCCATTCCGGCAATCGAAGCGGACCGTTATCTGGCGCCGGATTTGGAAAGCGCTGCGGCGCTGGTGCGCGGTGGCGATCTGGTATCCGCCGCCGGGCTGACCATGCAAATAGGAGAGATGTGATGGACCCTGTCGAAATTGTCTCGGGCGACAGCCCGGTGGTTTTGGGATTACCGCATACGGGAACGTATGTTCCGGCGGACATTCGCAATAAACTGAATGACCTGGGCAAGGCACTGGCCGATACCGATTGGAATATTCACAAACTGTATGACGGGTTGCTGGCCGGCGTGACCACGGTACGCGCCACGTTCCACCGCTATGTGATCGACGCCAATCGCGATCCTTCAGGGCAAAGCCTGTATCCCGGTCAGAACACGACGGGCCTTGTTCCATTTACGGATTTCGAGGGCGAGCCGATCTGGAGCCATCCCCCGTCTGGCGGCGAGGTCGAACATCGGCGCGAAACATGGCATGCCCCATATCATGCCGCACTGGAGGCTGAACTTGCCCGCGTCAAAGCCAGGCATGGTGTCGCGATTCTGTATGACTGCCATTCAATACGATCACGTATTGAATATCTGTTCGACGGCACATTACCCGACTTCAACATCGGCACGAACAACGGCGCCACCTGCGCGCCCGTCATTGCCGAGAAGGTCGAACAGGTTTGCCGCGCGGCACAGGGTTACAGCACCATCGTGAATGGCCGGTTCAAGGGCGGCTGGACCACACGTCACTACGGACAGCCCGAAACGGGCATCCACGCGATTCAGATGGAACTGGCCCAGTCCACCTACATGGAGGAAGCCGCGCCATGGCCCTATCTGCATGACCGCGCCGAAGCCCTGCGCCCACATCTTTCCGACATCCTGCACCGCCTGGAGCGTCTGGCCCTTGAAGGAGCATTGACATGACCGACCCTCGTCACAACGCCCGAGACATCTATCCCGACACCGGCACGCAGATCAGTGCCAAGCATTGGGTGACCGAGGCCCCGATGCGGATGCTGATGAACAACCTGCACCCGGACGTGGCGGAAAATCCGCATGAACTGGTGGTCTATGGTGGCATCGGGCGCGCGGCACGCACATGGGAGGATTACGACCGGATCGTTTCCACACTGAAAGGGCTGGACGAGGACGAAACCCTGCTGGTGCAGTCGGGCAAGCCGGTGGGCGTGTTCCGCACCCACAAGGATGCGCCACGCGTGTTGATCGCCAATTCCAACCTCGTCCCCCACTGGGCCAACTGGGATCACTTCAGCGAACTCGATAAGAAGGGCCTGATGATGTACGGCCAGATGACTGCGGGATCGTGGATCTATATCGGGTCTCAGGGCATCGTGCAGGGCACCTACGAAACCTTTGTCGAGGCCGGACGCCAGCATTACGACGGCACCCTGACGGGCCGCTGGATATTGACCGGGGGCCTTGGCGGCATGGGCGGTGCGCAACCGCTGGCGGCAGTTATGGCCGGGGCCTGCTGTCTGGCCGTGGAATGCGACGAAAGCCGCGCAGAGTTCCGCAAGCGCACGCGCTATGTGGACGAGATCACCCACAGCCTTGACGACGCATTGCAGATGATCGACCGCTGGACCAAGGCGGGCGAGGCGAAATCGGTGGCGCTGATCGGCAATGCGGCGGATGTGTTTCCCGAACTGGTCCGGCGCGGCGTGAGGCCTGATATCGTGACCGACCAGACCAGTGCGCACGACCCTGTGCACGGCTACCTGCCACAAGGCTGGAGCGTGGCCGAATGGCGCGCCAAACAGGATAGCGACCCAAAGGCCGTGGAAAAGGCCGCCCGCGCCTCGATGCGGGTGCACGTGCAGGCGATGGTGGATTTCTGGAACGCAGGGGTTCCGACGCTGGATTATGGCAACAACATCCGGCAGGTGGCCAAGGACGAGGGGCTGGAAGATGCCTTTGCCTTTCCCGGTTTCGTGCCCGCCTATATCCGCCCGCTGTTCTGCCAGGGAATCGGGCCGTTCCGCTGGTGCGCTCTGTCGGGCGATCCCGAGGATATCTATAAAACCGATGCCAAGGTGAAGGAGTTGATCGACGATCCACACCTGCACAACTGGCTGGACATGGCGCGAGAGCGGATCGCGTTTCAGGGCTTGCCGGCGCGGATCTGTTGGGTTGGTCTGGGCCTGCGGCACCAACTCGGGCTGGCGTTCAACGAGATGGTCCGCACTGGCGAATTGTCGGCACCCGTGGTGATCGGGCGGGATCATCTGGACAGCGGCTCGGTCGCCTCGCCCAATCGCGAAACCGAAGGGATGAAGGACGGTTCGGACGCGGTGAGCGACTGGCCATTGCTGAACGCGCTGCTGAACACCGCGAGCGGCGCGACCTGGGTCAGCCTGCATCACGGCGGTGGCGTGGGCATGGGGTTCAGCCAGCATTCGGGAATGGTCATCTGTTGCGACGGAACAGAAGACGCCGACCGCCGGATCGAACGGGTTTTGTGGAACGACCCGGCCACAGGCGTCATGCGCCATGCCGATGCGGGCTATGACATCGCTCTGGATTGCGCACGCGAGCACGGGCTGAACCTGCCCGGTATCCTGAAATGAGCCTTGAGCGTTTTACGGACGCTCAGGCGCGTGTCTGGCCCCGCCCGCTGGAGGAGATCAGGGCGGGGCGCAAGACATCGCATTGGATGTGGTACGTCTTTCCCCAGCTATGTGGTTTGGGCCATTCCCCCACCGCACAGCACTATGGCATTGCCGATCTGGATGAGGCACGGGCCTATCTGGCCCATCCGGTTCTGGGTTCGCGCCTGAGCGAAATCAGCCGCGCCATGCTGGACCATTCAGGCACACCGCCCGAGGCCATTCTTGGGCCGGTCGACGCGCTCAAACTGCGGTCATGCGCGACATTGTTTGCTGCGGCGGGGAACGACCCGGTTTTCGAGCAAATTCTTGACGGGTTCTATGACGGAAACCCGTGTGAGGCGACGCTGGCCATGCTTGGCTGACGCCGCCTCACACCGCGATCAAAGCGGCTGTTTGGTGTAATCCACCTCGTCAGGATAGAATGTATCCTCGATCGATGTGGTGTGAACCTTGACCAGATTTCCATTCTCGACTCGCGAGATGTGTTGCTGACCAAAGACCTGATGGGTCTTGCCGTTGAACATCTTGGGCCCTTGGGGGTGCTCATTGGAATGCGGCATGGTCGTCATGGCCTCGACCGCCTCGATCAATGCGGCGCGGTCTTGCGGCCCCTGATACCCCGCAGCCTCCATGCCGTTCTTCACGACATAAAGCGTTTCCCAGCATCCAAACATGTGGCCATAGGTGGATACATCTGTGGGATCGCTGATTGACGCGCCGCGATCATCCACGCCCACTTGTTCGCGGTAGAACTTTTCAAACTCGGTCTGATCGGGCTGCGCGTGGCGCGGCATGCCCTCCCAGAAATGGGTGCCTTCGAGGAACTCAAGGCCGGGGCTGTCGATGGCCACGGCTTCGAGGCTGTCGATGAACCCGAACAGTTGCGGGCCCTGCCCCCCGAAGAATTCGCCCATTTCCTTGACGAAGGTCAGAACGGCCGGGCCGACCATGACGTGATAGATCACCTCGGTATCGCGCGGGATCTTCGGGAAATACTTGGTGAACGAGGTTTCGGTCGGCGGGATGGCCAGCTTGGCCACGACCTCACCGCCCTGCGCCTCGACTGCCTGTGAAAAGAAATCGCGATGATCGTGACCGAACGCATAATCGGGGAAAATCAGCGTGACCTTCTTGCCAAGATTTTCAGTCACGAATGGGGCCATCGACATGACCTGACTTTTCACATCGGTGATACCGGGCTGAAGCGTGTAGCGGTTCAGGATACCGCTGGCGACGTGGTGGCCTTCGGAAACCACGAAATACGGCAGTTTCAATTCCCCCGCCCGCGGGGCCGAGCCCGTCACCACATGCGAAAACAGCGTACCGAAAGCGATATCGCAATTGTGCTGCGTTGCGAATTTCTCGACCACCTCGGCGCCGCGCTTGGGATCGGTGCCATCGTCCTCGGCCACGATTTCGACCGGGCGGCCATTGATGCCGCCAGCCTCGTTGATCAGGCGCACGGCAGCCTGGGTCGTGCGATCATACCAGCGGCCATAAGCGGCCCCGATGCCGGTACGGTGCACCTGAAACCCGATACGGATCGGTTCGGCGCTTTGGGCATGGGTATAGCGCGCCCAAAGCGGCATGGTGGCGGCAGCTGCCGCGCCTCCGGCCAGTGTCTTGAGCGCCACGCGGCGCGACGGGCCTTTGGAGTTCTCAGTCATTGCGAATGTTCCTCTGTCCTGCGACTGACCATATTGTGAAACTTTTGCTTATCTTTATTGCAAGATATTTTTACATGTTTGCGCAACCGGGTTCAGACGCCTCTGGGGGAGGCCAGCAGCCAGAGCCCGAAAAACGTGTACCCGATCATGAACGCCGCCAGCGGCGCTTGCCCCAGTATGGCCCGCCAGTTGCTGCCATGTCCACGCACCGCCACCGCATGAGCCAGCAAAATCGCGATCACATGGCCGATCACCACCGCGCCTGCCTGCGTCAGCCAGATCAGTTTGACCGTTGCAGGTGTATTCAGGAACCCGGTTGTCACGTGAAAATCCCCCAGCCCCAACAGGTCGGCGCCGGTGTTCAGCGGATCGGTCAGCCAGGCGATCACATACTGACCGTCGACCAGCAGCACCGTCAGATAATGTGCGATGTGATAGGCTAGGGCAATCGGCAGGAGCGACGGCGCGAAAAGTCGGACCGCTTCGGCTGTGGGCCGGCGCGTTCCGGCCAGCCGCTCGCCGAACGCTAGGCAGGCGGCGAAAACCATGATCAGAGCCAGGTTGGCCACCAGCATACCCACGAGGTTCTGCGTGATAACAGCGGAGCGACCGGGAAATTCCAGCGGGTTGATCCCGAGAAACCCCATCCACAGGAAGGTTTCGTTTACTCCGTCGAAACTGCCGGTGCCCAGCATGAGGATAATGAACACCGCCAGCCCGCCCGAGACCTGCGGCCGTGTCAGCCCTTGCCAGCCCCACAGGCCCACGGCGATACGCCCGCGCAGGCGCCCCAGCAGGCCGACACGGGCATAGGCGCGCATCAGGATGGTCAGCGCTTCGCCCCGCACCATCCAGCGCGGTCCAAACAGCGTGACCCCCATCAGCGTCAGATACCAGTAGCCTCCCACCACCAAGGCCAGCCGCCCCGGATCGGTCGGCGCGGGATCGGCCAGCAAGAAACCACCGAATCCAAGGAAAATAACAATACCAGGCGCATACCCCAGCACCGATGGATACCGCATCAAGGCGGTTGAGCCGGTCAATCGGCCCAAAACGGCGGCCGGGCCGGTCCAGGGGTTGGTCCAGCGCCAGTGATTGCCGATGATCCCCTGCAGAGACACCATCGCAACCCACCAGACCACCCAGATGAACAATGGCAGCGGATTGACCAGCGGATCGTGCGTTCCGGTCAGACCGCGCCATACCAGAAACGCGACAAGTAAAGCGGACAGGCAGCTTGTCACATGGTGCAACGCAATATCAGGGCGCGGAATTATCGCGAACGGATGAAACAACCGAGTCGCCACCCAGGACGGCAGGACAGCCAGCAAAATCACGGTCAGGGCAACAACGGCCACTCCGGCGGCGCTGTAGATATCCGTGGGCAGCAACAGCACGAACCCCTGTTCGGAGGCATGCGCAAATGCCTGCCCCGCGACAAGGGTCACCCCTCCGGATATGAGTACCACTCGGCGCAACCGCTGATCTCCGATACCTGCCGGGACAAGATTACCGCCACACCCGGCCCTTGCCATGGGGTAAATCACCTCACCCGTCCGCGCCGATCGGGATCAGGCGTCGCCAGTCGCCTCGAGCAGGGCTTTCAAGCCGCTGCGATAGTCGGGATGGATCAGACTGACGCCTAGTTCCTGCTTGATCCTGGTGTTGTCCACACGCTTGGATTCAGCATAGAAGCTACGCGCCATGGGGGTCATCCCGGCTTCGTCGAATGGCACCTCGGGCGGGGCGGGCAGGCCCAGCAACCCGGCCGCATAGCCGATCACGTCCTGCGGCGGGGCCGGGTCATTGTCACAGACATTATAAGCCGCGCCGGGATTTGGTTGCCGGATCGAAGCCTCGAGAACCTGCGCGATGTCGTCGACATGGATGCGGCTGAAAACCTGCCCCGGCTTGACGATGCGCCGGGCCGTCCCCTGCCGGACCTTTTCGAACGGGCCGCGACCGGGGCCGTAAATGCCTGCCAGCCGAAAGATATGCAGCGGCAGATTTGGAATGGCTCGCCATGCGGCCTCGGCATCTACACGCATCTGACCGCGCCGGGTGGACGGGGTAAGGGGGGTGTCCTCGGTGACCCAACCGCCCTGATGATCGCCATACACTCCGGTGGTCGACAGATACCCTGCCCACTCCAGCCGCGGGGCGATTGCCGCGATCCTGTCATGATACAGGTTCAGAACCGGATCGCCCTCAGCATCCGGCCCGGCCGAAATCAGCAGATGCGTGGCCGTATCGAATGCCGTGGACAGATCGCCATTGGGCCACAGGATGGGCGTCACGCCCTCGGCGCGAAGGTTGTCTGCCTTGTCCGGGTTGCGGGTGGTGCCGTAGATCGTCCAGCCCTGCGGCAGCAGCCGCCGTGCCAGCGCACGGGCCGAATACCCATGCCCGAAAGAAAGAAGTGTCTTGGTCATGGGGCATGAATTGGACATACGAGGCGCAAAGGCAAGGGCGAAGACGCCGGCGACCTTTCGCCGCCGCATGCCGCGGGCTCTGGCCTATCCGTCGCCATCGGTGGCAAACTGCGCCAAACTCTTGCCGGAGATCCCATGGCCAACCTGACCCGCCGTTCCGCCCTTGCCCTGATCAGCGCTGCCCTGATGTCGGGATGCGCCTCGTCCAAACGCAGCCCCGTCGCGGCCACCAGCGGCCCGGCCATGCCGCCGCTTTACCCCAACGAAACGCCCGAGCTACGACGCCTGATCAACAAATATTCCGATCTGTATCAGGTTCCCAGTTCGCTGGTGCACCGGCTGGCCATCCGCGAAAGCACACACCGGCCCTGGGCGCGCAACGGCCCATATTACGGGCTGTTGCAAATCCTGCCGCAAACCGCGCGCACCATGGGATTTCGCGGTCACCCCGATGATCTGCTGGATGCCGAAACCAACTTGAAATACGCGGTCAAGTATCTGCGCGGCGCATATCTGGTGGCTGACGGTGATCCCGATGAGGCGATCATGTGGTATGCGCGCGGCTATTATTACGAAGCCAAGCGCAAGGGCCTGCTGGTGGAAACCGGCCTGCGCCCGGCCTGATCATCCTGCCACACCCGACAATGGCCGGGATGGCACCCACGCATAGCCATCGGCGCACAGAATGTAACATTCGCGTAGCCCGTGAGGCTTGTCGGTGGGGTTTGCAGGATGGTGCCACCTGCATCCTCGGCCCGGCTGGCGGCCAGGTCGGGGTCGCAATCATAGAGCCTGATCTCGACCCCCGCGCCGCGCGGCGGGTTCTCGGGCAACAGGGTCAGCAGGGGATTTTCAACATAGGTACCGTCTGCGTGCAACTGCATCACATGCGTCCCGTGGGCCATGATCGCGAAATCGGCCGAAACCCGATGTGCGGTCATCCCGAACACCGTTTCCAGAAACCGCGCGCTGCGCGGCACATCCGTTACCAGAATATTGAATCCGAACCCGCGCAAGGATGCGCCGAATACCTCGGGGCTGACCGTTTCATAGTCCATGAAGCACCACGCCTTACCGTCCGACCGTCGCGGGAATGGTTGATTGCCCCCCGCCCCCATGTCAACGTCGGACCCGACACGACCCGCAAGGATTGCGCATGACTCCCAATGATGCAGGCGTCCGGTTTCAAACGCCGGAGCAACCTGAACCGCAACAGTTCACCGATGCCGGACAGGCCGTCGATCATCTCATCCAGATGTATGAGACGGCGACCGGCTTTCTGTGCGAGGCGTTCAATCAGGTCATGCGCGGCAAACAGCCGCTACAGCGCATCCGCGCATTTTATCCCGAAATCCGCATTACCACGGCCAGCTATGCGCAGGTCGACAGCCGCCTGAGTTTCGGCCATGTCGCGGCACCAGGCACGCATACGGCCACGATTACCCGGCCCGATCTGTTTCGTGGCTATCTGGAACAGCAGATCGGCCTGTTGCTGGAAAACCACGGCGTTCCGATCACCATTGGCCAATCGGACACTCCCATTCCCATTCATTTTGCCGTGGCGAACGATCCGTCGATCACCGTGCCGCAGGAAGGGGCGGCGGAATTCACCCTGCGCGATGTGTTCGACGTACCCGATCTTGGCACCACCAATGACGACATCGTCAACGGCACCCATCACCCCGCGCCGGATGGCTCCGAGCCGCTGGCATTGTTCACCGCGCAACGCGTCGATTACTCTCTGGCGCGTCTGTCGCACTACACGGCGACAGACCCCGGACATTTCCAGAACCACGTTCTGTTCACGAACTACCAGTTCTATGTCTCGGAATTCGAGGCCTATGCCCGCGAGATGCTTGGCGATCCCGACAGCGGCTATACCGAGTTTGTCGGCACCGGGAACGTAACCATCACGGCAGCCGATCAACCCTTGCCGATATCGGCCAAACAACCCCAGATGCCCACGTTTCACCTGAAACGCGCGGATGGATCGGGGATCACGCTGGTCAATATCGGCATTGGCCCGTCAAACGCCAAAACGGCCACTGATCACATCGCCGTCTTGCGCCCTCATGCATGGCTTATGGTCGGGCATTGCGCCGGGCTGCGCAATACCCAGAGGCTGGGCGATTTCGTGCT
Organism: Roseovarius sp. PS-C2; assembly: GCF_018862045.1. Lineage (NCBI taxonomy): Bacteria > Pseudomonadati > Pseudomonadota > Alphaproteobacteria > Rhodobacterales > Roseobacteraceae > Roseovarius > Roseovarius sp. PS-C2. The sequence goes on along the minus strand of NZ_JAHKSQ010000008.1, from coordinate 33,233 downwards.
GGCGCATGCCTATCTGCGAGAGGATCGCGTTTTGGATGCCGACCTGCCGTCATGGGTGCCGATCCCGGCCCTTGCCGAGATACAGATCGCCCTGGAAGAGGCTGTCGAAACCGAAACCCAGATGGAAGGCTATGACCTGAAACAGGTCATGCGCACCGGCACCGTGGCGAGTTTCGACAATCGCAACTGGGAACTGCGCGACCAATCCGGCCCGGTGCAGCGGCTCAGCCAGTCGCGCGCCATCGCACTGGACATGGAAAGCGCCACGATCGCGGCGAACGGATTCCGGTTTCGTGTGCCCTATGGGACGTTGCTTTGCGTCTCGGACAAGCCGCTGCATGGCGAATTGAAGCTGCCGGGCATGGCCTCGGATTTCTATAAAACGCAGGTGGCACGGCATCTCATGATCGGCATTCGCGCCATGGAAAGCTTGCGCCAGATGCCCCTGGAGCGTATCCACAGCCGCAAATTGCGCAGCTTCAGCGAGACGGCTTTTCTCTGACGTTGCGAAAATCACCGCAAAATCCATGAAAAACACTTGCTTTTCGCCACTATTCGTTGTGTTTGGTCACAAGATACAGTTAAATTCTGCACATGAGGCCCATAGATCGGGCAGTTGAAGGAGACCATGAAATGGCAAAACCGATGACCAAAACCCAACTCGTAGCGGCCCTGGCCGAAGAAATGGGCAGCGACAAGAAATCCGCAAGCACCGCACTGGATGCCGTGACCTCGATCATCACGCGCGAAGTGTCGGGCGGCGGCGCCGTCACCCTGCCCGGCGTCGGCAAAATCTATTGCCGCGAGCGCCCCGAGCGCATGGTGCGTAACCCCGCCACCGGCGAACAGATCAAGAAAGAGGCCGACAAAGTCGTCAAGATGACGATCGCCAAGGCCCTCAAGGACAGCGTCAACGGCTGAACTTGAAAACCGCGTAAGTTTCGGAAAGGGTCGCCCCGACAAGGGGCGGCCCTTTTCCATTGGGAGGCAGGCAATGAACATTCGGGCGATCCTGACGGGGCTGGCCTTTGCCGCCATGTGGTCCAGTGCCTTCACCACGGCGCGGATCATCGTGGCCTCGGCGCCGCCCTTGACGGCCCTCAGCCTGCGCTTTCTGATCTCGGGCGTGCTCGGGGTGCTGATCGCCCTTGCCCTGCGGCAGACCTGGCGTCTGACGCGCGCGCAATGGCGCGCCACAATCGTCTTTGGAATATGCCAGAACGCCTTGTATTTAGGGCTTAATTTCATGGCCATGCAAACCATCGAGGCGTCTCTTGCCGCCATTGTCGCCTCCAGCATGCCCCTCATGGTCGGGTTGGCAAGCTGGGCCATCTTCGGGGAAAAGATCGGCCCGGTCGGAGGCCTGGGTCTGGTGACAGGCGTCGTCGGCGTCAGCATCATCATGGGCACGCGCCTGCAGGGCGGAGCCGACCTTTACGGCGTGGCCTTGTGCGTGGGCGGAGCCCTGGCCCTGGCCCTGGCAACCCTGACGATGCGCGGTGCAACGTCGGGCGGGAATTTCGTGATGATCGTGGGGTTACAGATGCTTGTCGGCAGCGCCGTTCTGGGCGTGATCGGGCTGGCCACCGAACCGCTGATCATCGACTGGAGCTGGACCCTGGTCGCGGCTTTCCTTTACACGACGCTGGTCCCCGGCCTGGCGGCGACACTGGTCTGGTTCCTGCTGGTCAACCGGATCGGCGCGGTCAAGGCGGCCACGTTTCATTTCCTCAACCCGTTCTTCGGTGTCGCCATCGCGGCGGTTGTCCTTGGCGAGAAGCTCGGCCCCTCGGATATCATCGGGGTGGCGGTGGTCATGGTGGGTATTCTGGCCGTCCAACTGTCACGCCAGAAACAGGTTTCGGCCTGAAAGCCGGCGAATCAGCGTTAACGCCAACGCATACAGTAAAATGTGCAATCGGCGTCACATCGGTAAAACGTCGGTATTGCATCGGTGCGCGACACCGATCCCGGTCGGGTTAACAGGGCGGTCGGGCCTTACACAAGCAAACCGGCACGCCAAAGCCGCAGATGCGGATCACCCGATGGTACCGCGCGGCCCCTCACCAACCTGTCCGCGATGCAGCAAGAAATGGTCCAGCACCACACAGGCCATCATCGCCTCGCCCACGGGGACGGCGCGGATGCCGACGCAGGGATCGTGACGACCCTTGGTCACGACTTCGGTCGGGCTGCCATCCAACCGGATCGAGCGGCGCGACGTCAGGATCGACGAGGTCGGCTTGACTGCGAAACGCACCACCACGTCCTGCCCTGTCGAAATACCGCCCAAGATACCCCCCGCGTGGTTCGAGGAATATTCCGGCCCGTCCTTACCCATGAAAATCTCATCGGCATTCTCGGTGCCGGTGAGGCGCGCGGCGGCCATGCCCTCGCCGATCTCCACGCCCTTGACCGCATTGATCGACATCATCGCGGCGGCCAGATCGGTATCGAGCTTGCCATAGACCGGCGCACCAAGCCCTGCGGGCAGGCCACGGGCCACCACCTCGACCTCGGCCCCGACCGAGTTCTTGTCCTTGCGCAGCCGTTGCAGGTAGGCTTCCCATTCGGGCGCGGCAGCGGCGTCGGGAACCCAGAAATCGTTACCGTCGATGGCGGCCCAGTCAAACCGTTCGCGGTCGATGGCCAGCTCGCCCATACGAGTCATGTAGCCCTTGATCTCGATCCCCGGAATCAGCGCATTCAGCGCCGCCCGCGCCACGCCACCGGCCGCCACGCGGGCCGCCGTTTCACGCGCCGAACTGCGCCCGCCGCCGCGATAGTCGCGCAGCCCGTATTTCTGGTGGTAGGTGATATCGGCATGGCCGGGGCGGAAGGTCTGGGAAATCTCGCCGTAATCGCGCGAGCGCTGATCGGTGTTTTCGATCATCAACTGGATCGGGGTGCCGGTTGTCTGGCCTTCGAACACGCCCGACAGGATCCTGACCGCATCGGGCTCCTGCCGTTGGGTGGTGTTCTTGTTCTGGCCCGGACGGCGCTTGTCCAGCCATTGTTGCAGGAACGCCTCGTCGATTTCGATACCCGGCGGGCAGCCATCCACCGTCGCCCCAAGGGCCGGTCCGTGGCTTTCGCCCCATGTGGTGACGCGAAACAGATGTCCGAATGTGTTGAGGCTCATGGTCCTGCACTCCTTTGTCCCGGTGTCCTAGCCGGGCATGGGCAGCGCCTCAAGCCATTTTGCGAAACGCAAAACGGGGCCAGCCCGAAAGAAGCGGCCCCGTCTGAAGGCAATGAAAGGTCGCGCCTCAGCCTTTGACGATCTTCTCGGGCGAGATCACGTCGATGCCCAGCGCCTTGCCCACAGCGTAATATGTCAACTGCCCGGCATGGACATTGAGACCGTTCAGCAGGTGCGGATCGTCCGCGCAGGCCTGTTTCCAGCCCTTGTCGGCCAGCGCCAGCATGAACGGCATGGTCGCGTTGCCCAGCGCGATGGTCGAGGTGCGCGCCACGGCGCCGGGCATGTTGGCCACACAGTAATGCACGATCCCGTCCACATCGTATATCGGCTCGGCATGGGTGGTGGGTTTCGACGTTTCGAAACATCCGCCCTGATCAATGGCCACGTCCACAAGCACGGACCCCGGCTTCATCATCGCCAACTGGTCGCGGCGCACCAGCTTGGGGGCCGCCGCCCCCGGAATCAGCACGGCACCGATGACCATGTCCGCCGCCGGAAGCAATTCCGCCAGCGAGGCCTGATCCGAGAACTGCGTCGTCAGGCGGCCCATGAACACGTCATCCAGATAGGACAGGCGCGGCACCGAACGGTCAAGCACGGTCACGTTGGCCCCCATGCCCACGGCGACACGCGCCGCGGCCGTTCCGACGACCCCGCCCCCGACGATCATCACATTCGCCGGACGCACACCGGGCACGCCGCCCATCAGCACACCACTGCCGCCATTGGCCTTTTGCAAGGCCCATGCCCCGCTTTGCGGCGCCAGCCGCCCGGCGACTTCGGACATCGGCGCCAGAAGGGGAAGACCGCCGCGAGTGTCGGTGACGGTTTCATAGGCGATGGCGGTGCAGCCCGAGTCGAGCAGGTCCCTGGTTTGCGCGGGGTCGGGCGCGAGGTGCAGATAGGTGAACAACACCTGACCTTCGCGCAGCATCTTGCGTTCGGCCGCCTGCGGTTCCTTCACCTTCACGATCATGTCGGCGGCGGCAAAGATTTCCTCGGCGGTGTCGAGGATCGTGGCACCTGCGGCCAGGTAATCCGAATCTTCAAAGCCGGCCCCCGTGCCGGCACCGGCCTGAACGATCACCTCGTGACCGTGGGCGATGGCCTCTTGCGCGGCGTTCGGGGTCATCCCGACGCGGAATTCCTGGGGTTTGATTTCGGTCGGGCATCCGATTTTCATTGGGGGTCTCCTCTCCTGAATGATGGGCATAATGCCGCATCTGGCGCGCAATCGGATTGAAAAATCCCTCGCAATTCCGGCTTTGATGTGAATATTCTTCGAACTATTGACCCAAGAGCTGAAAGGTTTTGCACATATGGCACTGGATGCGATGGATCGTCGTTTACTGGCGGCCCTGCAACGACGCGGACGCATTTCAAATGCCGATCTGGCCGAAACCGTCAACCTGTCGGCCAGTGCCTGTCATCGGCGCGTGCAGCGGTTGGAGGCCGAGGGGTATATCCGCGACTATGTCGCCCTTCTGGATGCACGCAAACTGGGGGTGGCCGCAACCATCTTTGTCGAGATCACCCTGTCCACACAAGCCGACGAGGTTCTGGAGGCCTTCGAAAAGGCCGTGACCCGCATCCCTGACGTTCTGGAATGCCACCTGACGGCAGGCGCGGCGGATTACATCCTGAAGGTCGTCGCCGAAAGCACCGAGGATTTCGCGCGCATTCACCGGCAATACCTGACGCGATTGCCGGGCGTCGCCAAGATGCAATCCAGCTTCGCCTTGCGCACGGTATTCAGCACCACGGCCCTGCCGGTTTAATCCGTTCCTGCGGGCAGGATACTTGCCAACGGTCGCGGGATGATCAATCTTGGCGCCATGAAATGGGATTATATCATTGTTGGCGCGGGCAGCGCCGGTTGCGTGCTGGCAAACCGCCTGAGCAGCAAAGGTCACAAGGTTCTTCTGCTGGAAGCCGGAGGGCGCGACAATTACCACTGGATTCACATCCCGATGGGGTATCTCTATTGCATCGGCAATCCGCGAACCGACTGGTGTTTTCGCACGGTCGAGGAAAAGGGCCTGAACGGGCGGTCCCTGATCTATCCGCGCGGCAAGGTTCTGGGCGGGTGCAGTTCGATCAACGGCATGCTCTATGTGCGCGGGCAGGCCGCCGATTACGATGGCTGGCGGCAGAGGGGCAATACCGGCTGGGGCTGGGACGATGTGCTGCCCTATTTCAAGCGCTCGGAAGATTATGTCGATGGCCCATCCGACCTGCATGGCACGGGGGGTGAATGGCGCGTCGACAATCAACGCCTGCACTGGGACGTTCTGGATCACTGGAAAGACGCCGCCGTGGCGGCGGGCCTGCCGGAAACCGACGATTTCAACACCGGCGACAACGAGGGCGTCGGGTATTTCAAGGTGAACCAGCGCAAGGGATGGCGGCTGAACACGGCGCGAGCGTTTCTGGGCGCGCAGAGCGGCGATACCCTGAAGGTCGAAACCCAGGCCCATACCCGACGCGTGATCGTCGAGAACGGGCGCGCCGTGGGCGTGGAATACGAACAGGGCGGCGAGGTGAAAACCGCCCATGCGCAGGGCGAGGTGATCCTGAGCGCGGGTGCAATCGGCAGCCCGCAAATCCTGCAACTGTCGGGCATCGGACCCGGCGACCTGCTGCAACGTCACGGAATTGAAACGCGCGTCGATATGCCGATGATCGGCGGCAACCTGCAGGACCACCTGCAACTGCGCTGTGCCTGGCGGCTGTCGGGCGCGAAGACCCTGAACACGATGGCCAATTCGCTATGGGGGAAGGCGTCGATCGGGGCGCGCTATTTGCTGAACCGTTCGGGGCCGATGTCGATGGCGCCCAGCCAGTTGGGCGCCTTTGCGAAATCGCGGCCCGACCTAGCCACGCCGGACCTGGAATTCCATGTCCAGCCCCTGACGCTGGAGGCGTTCGGCCAGCCACTACACGATTTCCCCGGCCTGACGGCCAGCGTTTGCAACCTGCGCCCGGAAAGCCGTGGCCACGTCGCAATCACCTCGGCCAACCCGCAAGACGCGCCCGAGATCGCGCCGAATTACCTGTCGACGGAGGGGGACAGACAAGTGGCGGCGGCGGCGATCCGGCTGACACGCGACATCGTCGCTCAATCCCCGATGCAGCGCTACCGCCCCGAAGAGATGAAACCCGGTCTTTCCGCGCAAACCGAAGACGAGCTGGCGAAAGCCGCTGGCGATATCGGCACGACGATCTTTCACCCGGTGGGGACGGTCCATATGGGGGCGGATGACGGCGCGCCGCTGGATGCCAGCCTGCGCCTGCGGGGGCTCACGGGGTTGCGCGTGGTGGATGCCAGCGTGATGCCGACCATCACCAGCGGCAACACCAATTCCCCCACCATAATGATCGCCGAAAAAGCCGCCGATCTGATCCATGCGGATAGTCGTTAAAAAAGTCGACCCCGGCGTGTCCGCCGGGGCCTGAACCGGTACGCTCTTTCCGTGAGTGGTCAGCGTAGCCAGTCTACCGTGAACAGAATACTCGTCACTCGAAAACCTGGAACACGAAACTCGTTAAGGTTGCGGCTGTGCACAAAAGCACAACTCTGGTCATGGTGAAGAATTCGAATTTTGTCTCGTATGGAATTCCTTACCTTTTGCTGCAAAATAAAGCTTACGCTACGTCAACTTGTCCACAAAAAAACCCCGGCATCGCTGCCGGGGCCATAACTTGCCGGAATTGGCCGGGAATCAGTCCTCGGCGTTTTCCTCTTTCTTGATCTCTTCGCCGGTTTCCTGATCGACGACTTTCATCGACAGGCGCACCTTGCCACGATCATCGAAGCCCAACAGCTTGACCCAGACTTCCTGACCTTCTTTCAGAACGTCGGAAGGGTGGTTCAGGCGGCGGTTCTCGATCTGGCTGACATGCACCAGGCCATCACGCTTGCCAAAGAAGTTCACGAAGGCGCCGAAATCGACGATCTTCACGACCTTGCCTTTGTAGACCGCACCTTCTTCGGGCTCGGCGACGATCGAGTGGATCATCTCGTAAGCCTTCTGGATGGCTTCGCCGTTGGGCGAGGCGATCTTGATGACGCCATCGTCGTTGATATCGACCTTGGCACCACTGGTTTCCACGATCTCGCGGATCACCTTGCCCCCCGAGCCGATCACTTCGCGGATCTTGTCGGTGGGGATGTTCATGGTTTCGATGCGCGGCGCATGAACCGAGAAATCGCCAGCTTCGGTCAACGCCTTGGACATCTCGCCCAGAATGTGCATCCGGCCATCCTTGGCCTGAGCCAGGGCTTTCTTCATGATCTCGGGGGTGATGCCCGCGACCTTGATGTCCATCTGCAACGAGGTGATGCCGTTTTCGGTGCCCGCCACCTTGAAGTCCATGTCACCAAGGTGATCTTCGTCACCCAGAATGTCGGTCAGAACGGCATATTCCCCGTCGTCTTCCAGAATCAGGCCCATCGCCACGCCGGCGACCGGCGACTTGAGCGGCACACCGGCATCCATCATCGACAGCGACCCGCCACAGACGGAGGCCATCGAGGACGACCCGTTCGATTCCGTGATCTCGGACACAACGCGGATCGTGTAGGGGAAATCGGTGGCTGCGGGCAGAACCGCCTGAAGGGCGCGCCAGGCCAGCTTGCCGTGACCGACTTCGCGACGGCCCGGAGGGCCGACACGACCCGCTTCACCAACCGAATAGGGCGGGAAGTTGTAGTGCAGCAGGAAGTTCGAGCGGAAGTTCCCGTGCAGGGCGTCGATGATCTGTTCATCGTCGCCGGTGCCAAGCGTGGTCACGACAAGGCCCTGCGTTTCGCCACGGGTGAACAGTGCCGAGCCGTGCGTCCGCGGCAGGAAGCCGGTTTCAGCCACGATCGGGCGCACGGTGTCGAGGCTGCGCCCGTCGATCCGCTTGCCGGATTTCACCACGTCGCCACGCAGAACGGTGGCTTCCAGCTTTTTCAGGGCCGAACCCAGGTTGGGATCTTCCAGCTGTTCTTCGGTCAGCGCCTCGCGGATCGCTTCCTTGGCGGCGGCGACGGCGGTGGTGCGTTCCTGCTTGTCGGTGATGGCATAGGCCGAACGGATCTTGTCCTCGCCCGCCGCTTTGACGGCATCGTACAGTTCGGAATAATCCGGCGGGGTGAAATCGAACGGCTCTTTCGCGCTTTCCTCGGCCAGATCGACGATCAGGTCGATCACTGGCTGGATCTGTTCATGCGCGAAGGTCACGGCGCCCAGCATTTCGTCTTCGGTCAGCTCGTAAGCCTCCGATTCAACCATCATCACGGCGTCTTTGGTGCCGGCAACCACCAGATCAAGGCGCTGATCGGGGTTGTTGCGCAGGTCGTGCATATCTTCGACCTCGGGGTTCAGGATGTATTCGCCATCCTCAAAGCCCACGCGGCAACCTGCGATCGGCCCCATGAAGGGAGCGCCCGAAATAGTCAGCGCGGCCGACGCGGCAATCATCGCCACGATATCGGGATCGTTGACCAGATCGTGCGACAGCACGGTGCACATCACCAGAACTTCGTTCTTGAAACCCTCGACGAACAGAGGACGAATCGGACGGTCGATCAGGCGCGCGGTCAGCGTTTCCTTTTCGGTCGGACGTGCCTCGCGCTTGAAAAAGCCGCCGGGCACCTTGCCCGCGGCATAGTATTTTTCCTGATAGTGGACGGTCAGCGGAAAGAAATCCTGACCGGGTTTCGGGGATTTGGCAAAGGTCACGTTCGCCATGACCGTGGTTTCACCAAGGGTGGCGATGACCGAGCCATCCGCCTGACGGGCGACCTTGCCCGTTTCCAGTGTCAGCGTTTCTTCGCCCCACTGGATCGATTTTTTCACTTCGTTGAACATCATCGTTTCCTAGCTGGAGGCCCTCCCGAGCGTATCCCGGGTCCTCCGTTTCAATGGCGGCCCCATTGCCGCCGACCCCTTCATCCTCACATGCGCCGGGGTCAGAGCGTCACGTCTCAGATGTGCGCGCCATACAGCAGAATGCCCGATTTGGAAAGCGATTTACGCGATCCGGCCACCTGCAGGGCTTGACTGGTCAACAAAAAACGCCCGCAGCAAATGCGGGCGTTTCAAGACTTGGCGGTCAGCGCTTAGCGGCGGATGCCGAGGCGCTTGATCAGGTCGCGATAACGCGCCTCATCCTTGCCCTTGAGGTAGTCCAGCAGCTTACGGCGCTGAGCAACCATTTTCAGAAGGCCACGGCGACCGTGGTTGTCCTTCTTGTGGGTCTTGAAATGCTCGGTCAGGGTCGCGATGCGCGAGCTGAGGATGGCAACCTGTACTTCGGGCGAACCGGTGTCGCCGTCCTTGGTTGCGTATTCCTTCATGACACGTGCTTTGTCTTCGGCAGTGATCGACATCGGGGTCTCCTTTTCAATCAAGGGTTCAGGGCACAAGCCGGGATGTCGTCCAGCAGGGTCCTATGGAGAATATCCCCGATCCAGGCCGGGGATGCGTGCGTTTAGAAGATATCAGGGAAAAATGAAAGCGAAAATTGCCAAGGGGGCTCAGCCGGTCATGACCGTGCCAAAGGTACTTTCCGCAATCAGGGTGATGTGTTCCAGTGACAGCCCATCGGCCCCGTCGACAGCAGCGATACGTTTGCCATTCAGCACGATATGCTGACGGGTCTCATCGGTGTCGTCCTGTTCGATCGTCACCTCGGGGTCGGGGTTGGCGATATCGTCGTAAATCACCATCAGCGAATCCTCGGCCACCGAAAAATCGCCGATCTCGGCCTGATGGTCTTGCGACAACCACTCGCCCAGCACGACCTTATCCGAACCGTCCCCGGTGCCGACAATATCGTCACGACCCGCAAGGATCAGATCGTCACCGTCCCCGCCATTCAGATAGTCGCCTTCATCCTGATCCTGAATGCCGGCCAGATCATCAGTGTCGATGATACCGATAAGGGTGTCGTTACCCCACCCCCCGAACAGCGTATCCGCCCCGAGGCCGCCATCCAGCGTATCGTCGCCCAGATCACCATGCAGCGCATCCGCGCCATCCTGCCCAAAAAGCAGGTCGTTCCCGGCGCTACCCACAAGACTGTCGTCGCCGTCATCGCCCGAGAGCGTGTCAGCCCCGTCATGGCCGAACACCTGATCGCTACCGGGGCCGCCCATCAGGCTGTCATTGTCCGCACCGCCATGCAGCGTATCGCTCCCTTGCTGCCCGTCGATGGTGTCAGCGCCGAGATCGCCGAACAGTTGATCGTTTCCGGCCCCGCCGAACACCTGATCGGCCCCGGCATAGCCATTCATCTGATCGTTTCCGGGAGTTCCCTGCATGACATCCGCCGAAGGCCCGCCCGATACGATCTGCCCGGCTGCGCTACTGCCACCGGGCGACGGAGACTCCGGGGGCGGATCGCGCTCTGCTTCGTCCTCGGGGTCGGTCAGCAGATCGTCACCGCCAGAGAGCCTATCTGCGGAATCGGGCATCGGCAGGTCCATCATACTGTCGTCATCGTCGTTCGCGCCCATATCGAACCCGAAAAACGCCGTAGCGCCGACAGCCATCATACTTAACAGACCCGCAAGAAGCAGCATCGCACCATTCCATACATACTACCTGAAATTGAGCCACAAAGCCCGAAAACAGTCAAACCTATCTCGCGAGAGTGGTTAACACTCTGTGAAGCGGAATACAGATGCTTGGGCAGTGCTGTTTCCTCGCACTACCCGGCCCGGTCGGTTTGATCTTCCGTCGCCGCCAACTCGCCCAAAGTGACGGGTTTCAGCGGCGGGCGAATGCGAAAATACCCTGTCTCGTCATGCGTGGCATCGTTTTCCTGCGCCAGAAGGCTGCTGACGGCCAAACCGCAATATCGACCCTGACAAGGTCCCATACCGACGCGGCCAAAAGCCTTGGCCTGATTTGGGCCCTTGCACCCCAATCGGGCAAAACGGCGGATATCACCTGCTGTCACCTCTTCGCAGCGGCAAATGATCGTGCCGTCATCCGGCGAAAGCGCGCCGGTATAGGGCGGATAGGCCATATCAAGAAAGGGACGCACAGCCAGTTCCCTGTTTCGTTGCCGAAACAAAGGCGCGGCGAGTGCATCGCGCTCTTGCCCGGTCATCCGGCCCAGATCCGTCGCGACCCTGAGTGCGGCAAGCCGACCCGCGATTTCGGCCACCCTGGCACCGCCGATACCCGCACCGTCACCCGCGATCAGAATACGGTCATGACCGGTGCCGCCCCATTGATCCAGACGGGGAACGAAACACGCCTGTCGATCGCTCCAGACGTGATCGACGCCAAGCGAGCGAGCCGCCTGCGTATTGGGAACGACACCGTGATGCAGCAACACGGTATCGCAAGCGATGCGGTGCGATTGGCCGGATACAGTGAATGTCAGCGCCTCGGTCTGACCTTCCCCCTCCACGGCGAGCCCCGTTGCCCCGCGATAACGCGGCACACCGGCTCGCTCTGTTTCACGCAGCATTTTCAATCCCTTGAGCAGATACCGCCAGCCCCGCAGCGCCCCAACGGAATGCCTGAGGGCGGCGATGAAATCGCCGCGCGCCTGGGTTTCCACCAATGCCAGCGGAGGGACGCCAGCGCGAACCATTTGCGCCGCGATCAGGTAGAGCAGCGGGCCGGACCCGGCCAGAACCGCCCGCTTGGGCACCAAACCGGACTGCTTGAGCAATATCTGCGCCGCACCTGCCGTCATCACACCCGGCAAGGTCCAGCCGGGAATGGGCATGGGACGTTCCAGTGCGCCAGTGGCCAGCAAGACACGCAACCCTTGTGCAACCATCCCCTGTCCGTTCACCGAACAGGCGACCTTGCCTGTGGGCTCGACATTCCATACGGTAGCGCCGAAGACACGTTTAATCCCTTGTTTTTCAATGTCTTCGGCCAGCGGTAGGCCATCCGCAAATTCATGTCCCAGAATATGGCCCCGCACAGTGGCGGCGCGTTTTACATCCCGGTAAATCTGCCCGCCCGCGCGGGGCTGTTCATCCAGCAACAGAACGCTCAGACCCGCATCGGCGGCGGTGGATGCTGCGGCCATGCCAGCCGGGCCAGCACCGATAACGATCAGATCAGCCGTTTTCATCCATACCTCCCACAGTATGGGCGCGTTCGACGATCAAACCTTTCCGCACCTCTGTCATACAGGCCTGACGGGTCGTACCGTCGATCCTCACAAGGCAGTCATAACAAGCCCCCATCATGCAATAGGGTGCGCGGGGGGCCTGCGATGCAGGGGTTGTCCGAAACACCGTGACCCCGGCGGCCAGAAGTGCCGCGGCCAGGTTGGCGCCTTCGGGCAAGGCGTATTCCGCCCCGTCGAACCGCACGTTTACAAGGGGTGCGGTATCGGTCGAAAGATCATGAAACGGCAAAGCGTTGTTCACTGAACACCTCCAGATCCGGGGCGGAGTCATTGCCTTCCAGCCAGTCGGTCAAAGACATGGCATGAGCAGCGGCAAGGGTAATTCCGCTATGACAGGTCACTAGGTAAGCTCCTGAAAATTCATGGCTTTCCTGATAGATCGGCAACCCGTCGGGCGACATGATCCGCAGCGCGCCCCACGCACGAACGACCTGCGCGCGGGCGAGATCGGGAAAGACCTGAGTGGCGCGGGCGGCGATGCGGGTGATGGTGTCGGTGGTGACGGCGTCATCATATCCGACCTCTTCCTTGCTGTTGCCGATCTGCACGCCCCCTTCGTCCACCTGACGAATGATGCCGGAGGGGCGGTTCATCAGTTTTGGCAGCTTTTCGGTGATCAGAACCTGGCCGCGCTGAGGGCGCATTGGGGCCTTGAAGCCCATTTTCGGGCCAAGCTCGATTCCGCCTAAACCTGCGGAAAGAATGACTTTTTCAGAATCGAATACACTTCCATCCGCGCAGGTCAGACGAAATCCCGAGGGCTTGTCCACATCGGTGACCTGCTTGCCGGTCAGAACGATGCCGCCCATGCGGCGGACATCGTCGGACAGCGCCTTGAGCAAGCGCAGAGGGTTCACATGACCGTCCTGACGATGCAGAATTGCACCCGCGACAGCAGGGCCGATATTGGGCTCTTCGCGTTTCAGGTCAGCGGGGCTCAGCACCTCGAACGGGTAATTTCCGTTCAGTTCCTCGCGCAGTTTTTCATAAGATTTTACTTTGTTTTCAAGCTCTTCTTCGCTCAGATGATAATCGAAACCACCGTCCTGGCGCAGGGCGAGATCATGGCCCGTCGCCTCGGAAATCCGGGCTGCGAAGGTGGGCCAGGCGGTGGCGGAGTGTTGGGTCCAGCGGGCGTAGGCGGGTTGGGTCAGGCCCTTGCCTTGCACCCAGACCAGCCCGAAATTGCCGCGGCTGGCGCGGAAAGCGGTGTCGCCGCCATCCAACACGATGATTTTACGGCCTTTTTGCAGAAGCCCCCACGCGATGGAGAGGCCGACAACGCCGCCGCCGATGATCGCGTATTCTGCCTGCATGGCCGCCCCCCTGTGCTGTGGAGTTTCGTACAATTCGTACAATCTGTACGCGGGTTTTGTACGAAATACAGGGTGGTATCGCGAATTTGCACCCATCATGGACGCAAACCGGCCCTGATCGCCGAGCGCCACGACCGGATTTCAACCATCGCCGCATCATCGGCCGGACGGCCCGGCGCGGATCAGTCCTCGCGCGGGAACGCGTGACCGGCGGCTTTTTTGCCCTTGCCCTGGTTCCGGCGCATCCAGGGCGGCAGGCGGCCCTGCATGACGTGTTCGTGATGTTCGATCGCCTTGTCGATCCTCGGGTAGTAGAAGAACCGCCCGCGATCCAGAACGACACCGGACTCGCACAGGCGCGTCAGCAATGGCATCGAATGCGAGACGATGACCGCGCCGCTGTTTTGCAGACGGTTGCGCAGCATTGCCTCGCTTTTCTGTTTGAAGGCCGCATCGCCCACGGCGGTGACCTCGTCGATCAGGTAGGTATCGAAGGGCACGGCCATGGACATGGCGAAGGCCAGCCGCGATTTCATCCCGGAGGAATAGGTGCGCAGGGGCAGGTTGAAATGCCCTTCGAGCTGCGCGAACTCGCGGGTGAAGGCGACCATCTCATCGGTGTCCACACCGTAGATGCGCGCGACGAAGCGGACGTTCTGCGCGCCGGTCAGATCCGGATGGAACGATCCCGCAAACCCGACCGGCCACGAGATCGTGCCGCTTGAAACGATCTGGCCTCTGTCGGGGTCCATCGTTCCGGCGATCATTTTGAGCATGCTGGACTTGCCGGCCCCGTTGCGCCCGAGCAAAGCGACACTGGAGCCGGTGGGAAAGGTAAAGCTGATATTGTCGGCGATGGTCTTGGACACGCCGTTGAGGTGGTAGGTCTTGCACAGGTTGCGCAGTTCGATCATCGCGTCCGCCCCCTGTGGCTCAGCGCCGGTCCCGCAGGCTGTAATAGACCAGCACCAGCAAGGCCCATGACAAAAGCAAGACAGCACCGGCGATCACCGACAGCAGGAACCGTTTCGGGTAGCGCGGGCTTTGCGGTATGGTCGGGTTCGCGTAGGTGGCCAGATAGCGGCTTTGGCGCTGTGCCTCGGCCAGAGCGGTATCGAGCGCGGCCTGCGCCGCGAGATAGCTTTTCTCGGCATATTCCAGATCGACCATCAGGCGTTCGAATTCGCCCACCAGCGTCGAGTAATCCTTGCCGTCGGCGCGGGTGGTGCCGCCGAACCCGAACTTGGTGCGTTCCTCTTCGATCAGGTTGGTGATGACGGCGATGCGGCGGCGCGCCTGACTGACGCGGGGATCGCCCTCACGCGAGGTTTCCAGCAACAGGTTGAGTTCGATATTGGCCTCGGCCAGTTGCGCCTCGAGCGAGTTCAGCAGGCCCATCTGGCCCTGAATATCGGCGCTGGGGTCGACAAGCTGTGTGCGGCTGCGGAATTCGGTGAGCGTTTCGCGCGCGCCCTTGAGCCGTTCGAGCGACAGTTCGAGTTCGGCGCGCGCATAGCGCGTGGCGTCCTGGCGCGCGATGGCCGACAGATCGTTGATTAGGCGGGTGGATTCAGCGACGATGCGTTCGGCGATGGCGTGGGCATCCTCGGCGCGGAAGGCATTGACCCGCAGCGCGATCAGCCCGGTGTTGCTGTCATAGGAGACCTGAACCATCCTTTTCCAGTACTCGGCGAGGTCTTCGATCTGGCCGGTGGGGTGGTAGGCGAAAACCGGATCGAAAGACGGGACGGTATACATCGCGACAAGGTCGAGATCGGCGTGCACGCGTTCGACCAGGTTCTGGCTCTGGATGAATTCATAGAGAATGTCGGTATCCGAAGAACTGGCCCCCGACAGCGAACTCGAAATCCCGCCCAGCAAATCCTGCGCGCTGCTGATTTCTTCGGAACGCACGGCAAAGCCGACGCGCGAGGCGTATTGATCGTCTGCGACGACGAACAGATAGAACACGCATAGCGCGAATGGCACGAGCACCAGAATGACGAAGCTGGCGAGAATGCCGTAGTGACGCGGACGCACCCGCGCAAGGCCCGCGACCTCCGGCGTCTTACCCCTGTGATTGGCGGTTTTTGCGGGCCCTTTTGCCGCCTGCGCGGCGGGTTGTGGCGCGTTTTTCACGGGAGTGGTTTGTGGAGAGACCTGGGAAATCGTAACAGCCCTTTTTCTGACCTTCCTGTCACGGAAGCATTCCGAGTTTACACGCGAAAGGCGACCCAATACAACAAGGCACGTCTAGCATAACAGCCCCTGGAGTGAAGGCCCTGTCCGACACAATCGGCCATATTGCGCCCCCCCGGCCCCGCCCGCAGCGCCGTTTCGCCTCGGCGCGGGCGATCTTTGCCCTGATCCTGCGGGAAATGTCCACCACCTATGGGCGATCACCGGGCGGCTATGTCTGGGAAGTCCTGCAACCGGTCGGCGGCATCGCGCTTTTGTCGATCGTGTTTTCCTATGCGTTTCGCTCGCCGCCCATCGGCACCAGCTTTGCGCTGTTTTATGCCACCGGGTTCATCGTGCTGAGCCATTTCAACGGGCTGAACCAGAAAATGGGCATCGCGATCCGGTTCTCGAAACCGTTGCTGACCTATCCCAACGTCACGCTGATGGACGCCATTCTGGCGCGGTTCCTGCTGAACACGCTGACCTCGTTCCTGGTGTTCATCATCCTGATGACGGGGATCGTCACCATGTTCGATCTGCGCATCATTCTGGACCTGCCCGAAATCTTCAAGGCGTGGGCGATGCTGACCGCTCTGTCCTTTGGCGTCGGGATACTGAACTGTTTCCTGATGAGCATGTTCCCGGTCTGGCAACAGGTCTGGCAAATCCTGACGCGGCCATTGTTCATCGTGTCGGGGATATTCTTTCTGATAGACAACCTGCCCGCCGCCTATCGCGATATCCTGCTGTATAATCCTGTTGCGCATGTGATCATGCAGATGCGCGCGGGGTTCTACGCCACCTACGAAGCCCCCCTTGTGTCGCCGGTCTATGTCTATCTGATTTCCCTGGTCTGCGCCGTGTCCGGGGTGCTGCTTTTGCATCGCTATCACCGCATGATCATCGACGAACGCTGAGCCGCGGGGCATCGCCACGACACACAACCCCCGAGAGACAAGTCGGCGCATATATGCAATTATAGCGGCGGCGGCGGGTTTCGTTTGCCTCTGTCCGGGGGGGTTGCTATGGGCCGGGTAAAGTTGAACTGGGTTGTGAAATAATGTCGTCTTCCAATGGGCATGCCGCCCGGCTTTTGCGTTTTCTGAGGATCTTCAGCCTGACCCGGGAGGAACGCGCCCTTTACAGGGCGGCGCGCGGATCGGGGTTTTTCGATCCGGTCTACTATACCGGCGCCTATCCCGACATTCACCCGCTGTTCCATCGCTTTCCACTGCGCCATTACATCGTTTACGGCGAGAAGCGCGGCTATCGTCCGAACCCGGATTTTTCGCCCTGGGCTTATCTGCGCTACAACCCGGACGTGGCCGGGGAAGAGATATCGCCGCTGCTGCACTGGATACGGGGCGGGCACGCGGAACAGCGCGTGCACAAGGACCTGCCGAAGGTCGAGAAGATGCCGGACGACACCCCGCGCCTGCCACGGTTCGAGCGGATGCGTGAGCGGGGGCGCGTGGCGGTTGTCATGCATGTCTATTACCCCGACCTGTGGCCGGAATTCGCCGACAGGCTGCGCCGCCTGCCCGGCGATTTCGACGTCTTCGTGACCCTGACCTATCGCGGCGACGAAACCGACGATCTGGCCGACGAGATCCGCCGCGATTTCCCGCGCGCCTTCGTGCATCCGGTCGAGAACCGCGGGCGCGATATCCTGCCGTTTCTGCGGCTGGTGAATGCCGGGGCGCTGGACGGGTACGAGGCCGTGTGCAAGATCCACACCAAGAAATCCCCGCACCGCGAGGATGGCGACATCTGGCGGCGGCACCTGATCGACGGGGTTTTGCCGGACGAGGGGCTGGAGCATCTGCTGAGCGCCTTCCTGTCCGACCCGACCGCCGCCTTCTGGGTGGCCGACGGGCAGCATTACAGCGATCCGCGCTGGTGGGGATCGAATTTCGAGGCCACACAAAGCCTGTTGCGGCGGGTGGAGATCGAGATCGGGCGCGCGGACCTGTCCTTTCCCGCCGGGTCGATCTATTGGCTGAAACCGCTGATGGTCGGGATGCTGAAGGCGATGAAGCTGCGCCCCGGACATTTCGACCCGGAAGAGGCGCAGGTGGATGGCACCCTGGCTCATGCGATGGAACGCGCCATCGGTATCCTGGCGCGGGCCGCCGGGCAGCATGTGGTGCAGACCACCGAATTGCAGCAGGCCCTGAGCAAACCGGCCCCCAAGCGGCTGCGGCCCGCCTTGGTGTCGGCCTTTTACCTGCCGCAGTTCCATCCCATCCCCGAGAATGACGCGTGGTGGGGCAAGGGCTTTACCGAGTGGCGCGGCACGGTGGGCGCGGAGCCGTTTTTCGAGGGGCATACGCAGCCTGTCCTGCCCTCGGACCTGGGGTTTTACGACCTGCGGGTGCCTGAAACCATGGGCGAGCAGGCCAGCATGGCGCGGGCCGCCGGGATCGACGCGTTCTGTGTCTATCATTACTGGTTCGACGGCCGCCGCGTACTGCAAGCGCCGCTGGACAACCTTCTGCAACGCCCCGACATCGACTTTCCCTTCTACCTGTGCTGGGCCAACGAAAGCTGGCGGCGCAACTGGGACGGGCTGTCGGGCAGCGTGCTGCTGGAGCAGACCTATGCCGAGGGGTTCGAGGAGCGGCTTGTCGCCGACTGCCTGCCCTATATGCGCGACCCGCGCTATCAGCGGCCCGACGGCACCCGCCCCCGGTTTGTCATCTACCGCCCCGAGGACATGCCCGACCCGGCGGCCAGCGTAGCGCGGATGCGCGCGGCATGGCGCGAGGCCGGGATCGGCGAGGTCGAACTGGGTGCGGTCTGTTTCCATATCGCGGGCGACTCGCCGGTCGACTCCGATCTGTTCGATTTCTGGATCGAGATGCCGCCGCATGGTCTGGTAACCAAGGACGATTACCTGTTCGGCGGCTCGGCGGGCAATCGTCTGGAGCGCGACATTCAAACCGGGTTCGAGGGGCTGGTCTACGATTACCGCAAGGTGATCGCGAACGCGATGTCGCCCGACTATACCGGGGCGTTGCCCGGCAACACGATCTGCGGCGTCATGCCGAGCTGGGACAACACCGCGCGGCGCGACCTGAATGCGCATATCGCCTATGGCGCGAACCCTGCCAGTTTCAACCGTTGGCTTCTGGACCTGACGCAAACGCGGCTGGGCGGATCGTACGGGCAGGAACTGTTCGTCAACGCCTGGAACGAATGGGCCGAGAAAGCCATGCTGGAACCCAGCGTCACATGGGACGACATGTACCTGAAGGTTCTGGCCGATCATACCGGCGCGGCGGCCACGGCCTCCGCATCTTCGAAGGGCTGAGCGCATGGCGAAAATCGTTCTGCATATCGGCACACACAAGACGGCCACGACGACGCTTCAGGATACGTTTCACCACAATGCCGACCTGCTGGCGCAGCACGGGCTGATCTATCCCCGGCTGGGCAAGGCCACGGGGCATCATGGGCTGATCTATGACTGGGCGCACCTGCCGCCGTTCTACAAACCGGAACACGGCAGCCGCGCCGCCCTGCGCGATCTGGCCGACAAATATGCCGATGGTCCCGGCACGGTCTTCGTGTCGAGCGAGGAATTTTCACGCTGTGACGACGGGCACACCGATCTGGCCGCGATCCGCCGCCTGCTGGACGGGTTCGAGAGTTTCGAGGTGATCTGCACCCTGCGCACGCAATGGCAGTTCATGCAGTCGGTCTATCTGGAAATCGCCAAGAAACAGACACCGCCGCGCCCCCCCGAAATGGTCAGGTCGGCCATCGACACGGGGAAAGTCACCGGGCTCTGGGTGGATTACAACAAGCTGCTCGACCGGCTGGAAACGGTGTTTTCACCCGAGGAAATCACCTTGCTCGACTACCATTCGGGCATCGCCGCGCCGGGCGGGATCATCGGCGCGTTCCTGAACCATCTGGGGCTCGGGATCGGGGCCGATGCGCTGGAGCCCGTCAATCAGGGCAGTTCCAATGTCTCGCCCATGCCGCTGGCAAGCTGGGCGGCCAATGTGCTGGCCCAGCCCAGGATTGCACCCGAATGGCTGGTCGAGCGGGCGGGGAGCCTGTTGCGCGCGCATTTCGAGAACAAGGACCTGGCAACCTGCATTTTCACCGCTGGCGAAATCCGGAACATTCAGGCCCGGTTCGGGCCGCTGAACCGCAAGCTGGCCGAACGCCGCGCCGGGATACAGCCGGGCTTTGCCCTGTCGGAGGTTTCGCCCAAAGACGATACCGTCATGCGCGGGATGATCGACGGACGGTTCTGGACCCGGTTTTGCAGGGAGTTCGTTCGGGAACGGATGCAAGCCCCCCCCGCGGAAGGGTAGAACAATGGCCCGGATCGTTCTTCATATCGGAACGCACAAGACCGCGACGACCACGATTCAGAACGTGTTTCACCGCAACGCGACGCTGTTGGCGCAACACGGGATCGTCTATCCCCGGCTGGGCACGGCGGCGGGGCATCACGGGCTGGCGGCGGACGGGTACAAGGACCTGCCCGCGCATTTGCGCTATCCCGGCGGCAGCCTGAAGATGTGGCACGAGATCGCCCGACGCCATGCCGACAGCGACGCCACGGTGTTCCTGTCCAGCGAAACGCTGTCGATCGGGCATCCGAACGGTGCGCCGGATTACCGCGCCATTCGCGCGGCGCTGGCCCCGTTCGAGGAAATCCGCGTGCTGTGCCTGCTGCGCGAACAGTGGCGGTTCATGCAATCGGTGTATCTGGAGATCGCCAGAAAGGCGGTTCCTCCGGCCCCCAAACAGATGGTCGCCAGGGCGCTGGAGGGTCAGTATTGCGCAGGCATGTGGGTGGATTACCTGAAGTTTCACGACCGGCTTCTGGAGCATTTCGCGCCCGAGGAAATCCGGTTCGAGGATTACGCCGGCGCGCGGAAATCGGATGGCGGGATTCTGGGCAGGCTGCTGCATCTGATGGAGTGCGACCTGAGCGCCGGTGATCTGGACATGGGCGGCAAGGCCCATGCGAACACATCGCCCCCGTCGCTGCCGGCATGGGCCGCCGTCATGGTCAGTCAGCCCGATCCCGCCCCCGGATGGCTGATCGAAGAGGCCAGCGCCGCTTTCGAGGCGGAATTCGGCCCCGAAAGCCAGCCCTGCCTGTTTCGCCGGGATGAGCTCGATGCGCTGAATGCCCGTTTCGGGCCGATCAACACCGCCCTGCAAGAGCGGCTGGCGCAGGTGCAGCCCGGTTTCACCCTGAGCCGCAGCACGCCCGAGGAGATCGAGCGGCTGATCTTTCGCAACCGGATCGGCGGGCCGTTCTGGCTGCGGCTGAGCCGCAGGCTGGCGCGCAGGGCGGGATCGGCCGAAAGCTGAGCGGGGCCTGGGCGGGGCGATGCAGGGTCATTTCCGCGTCCACAGGGCGATGACCAGATCGGCGATCCGGTCGATCTCTTGCGGGCTGACGTTCAGCGCCGTTTTCGGCGGATAGTCGCGGGGTTCGAACAGCGCAGGGCGGTCGGGAAAGAACCTGCTGCGGACCCATTCGTTCGAGGGCGCCAGCACCTTGCGATAGGCCGCGACCAGATCGGGATCGGGGGTATATTTCGGCCCGGTGGCGAAATGCCGTTCAAACATGCGATGGATTTGCCGACGACGCGGATTGGGGCGGCCATCCGGCAGGAACCGCGGCAGTTTCCGGTTGACCTGCGTCAGCAAGGCCTTGCCCAGAAGATCGAGCGACGGGTTTTCAGGATCGGGACAGGCGAACCCGGTGGCGTCGAGGTCCGCCGCCTGGGCGAAATCGGCCACGATATCGCCCTGAAGCAATTCGCGGCGGTCGAAAATCCGCACGTCCAGCGCATCGACGCCGAAGACACCGGCCCATTTTTCCAGAAGCATCCGGTAATCGGTCTCGCCGCCGGGTTCGGGGGGGCGGGGGCCGGGGCGCAGGCCGCCGACCTTGAGCGCGGTGTCGTACATCGACACTTCGTAGTCGATGGGATCGCGCAGGTAGACCAGAATGCGCGGCGCCTGAAACGGGCCGGACAGGAGGGCCTTCAGGTCTTCGATTTCACCGGCGTCCAGAAAACTCAGGTGTTCGGCGGTGATGATAGATCTGTCATACCGGGCCCGCGCGGCGACGATATCGTTCAGGAATTCCGTTTTCCAGTTGTCGCGCGCGGCCTGCCTTTGGCCGGGCCCTTTGATGCCCTGCGTCGCCATGAAGTTTTTCGAGGCCGCGTCCTTTTGCACGATGGCGGGCAGTTTGCGATGATTGCGCTCACCCAGGATTGCGGGGACATATACGCCCTGGGCGCGTATCCTGTCGGCATTGGCCTGCAGGCAGCCCTGAATGGAGGTGCTGCCGGTCTTGCCGGTTCCGATGTGCAGAAGGAGTTTCATGGTATCCTGACCGTCCTTGTCGCCTGAACCAGCCTGTCACAGCTTGCGCAGGGCGGCCGCCAGATAGAGCGACAGCGTACCCTGTTTGCCTTGCCGATAAAGGCCGTTTCGCCGGATCGTGGCCAGGCGGGTCCAGAGGCCGCCGTTCCGCCCGGTGGCGAAATCCTCGAGCGTCTGGCGGTTCTCGGGGCGCAGTCGATGGGCCGATGCGCTGAGGGTATCGATATTCATCGTGTTCCAGCGGCGCAGGCGCCCGGCCAGCATGAAGCGCAGCCGTTTCCTTTTGGCCTGAAAGCCACGATTGGCGCCGATCAGGTTGCCCTCGTGTTGCCGGTACATCAGAAGCGGGGCGTGATCGAACAGCACCGCGCCGCCCGCGCCGGTGACGATCTGATAGAGCCACCAGTCATGCACCACGGGTTTGCGCGCCTCGAGACTGGCGGCCTGAGCGAGTTCTATCGCGGGCCGGTTCAGCATGATCGTGTTTCCGCTGGCGATGTTCTGAACCAGGGCGTTGCGAAATCCCGCCGGCCGGCGCAAGGGGCGCGATATCCGCATGTCGCGCAGTTCGGCGTTACATTCCCAAGTGCGCCCGCAATAGAGCAGGCAATCCTCGGGGCGGGCTGCCCCCGTCAGCGCATCTACTCCGCGCTGCAGCTTGTCGCGCAGCCAGACATCGTCCTGATCGGACAAGGTGGCATAATCGATTCCTTCCGGGATGGCGCGGATCAGGCTGAGAAAGTTCTGCGCGGCCCCTTTGCGAGGCCCATTTAGCAAGGTCACGTTCAGCGCGGGATTCGCATCTGCGAAGGCGCGGACGATATCGCGGGTGTCATCCGTCGAGCCATCGTCGCTGACCAGAATCAGGGCGGGCTGCAATGTCTGGGCGACGAAGCTGTCCAGTTGCGCCTGAAGCCGGGCCGCCCCGTTCCAGGTTGCGAGCAGGACGGCAACCGCCGGTGTCCTGCCGGATATCTGACATTCTGTCGTGATGGCACCGGCCTCCGACGACTGGGGCAATATGGGCGGCAGGGGCCCATACCGGCAGACCGACAGTTCTTTTCCAGGAGTCCGGCAAATCATGGCACGGCAGCTCCGTTACACCGGCAAATCGAACAGCTTGCCGCCAAAGAAGCCTGTCGCGCCGAAACGATAACCGAACCCGATGTCAAAACTCATGTGCACCTGCGCTATTGCGGCTTTCGATTTCAAAGGCGGTAGAACACGCATGGCGCGAAATCAACCGGCAAAACACGCGCATGGCGAAATCAGGCCAGCAAATCGAACACTTCGTCGCCGATGCGCAGGTTTATGCTGCTCTGCGCCTCACCGTCGACCAGCGCCCAGAGGATCTGACCGGTGGGCTTGTGGATCACGAAGGCTTCGTCCACCGCATCGTCGCCCGCGCCGCTTGAGGCGTAGTTTACCTGAAACCGATGAGCGCCCGTGGTGTCACCGCCATATTGCAGCACGTCGCCCTCGGCGGCATCGTAATCCTGAATCCAGTCGCTGCCGTGACCGGCGATTCCGGTGTGATAGAACGTATCGCCATCCGCGCCGCCGTTCAGACGGTCACTGCCGAACCCGCCATTGATGAAATCGAACCCGTCGCCGCCAAAGATCAGGTCGGCGGTGACCGAGCCGTTCAACCGGTCGTCGCCCTCGTTCCCGATCAGCGTGTCGTTACCATAGAAACCCGAGATCGTGTCATCGCCGGTGCCGCCATGCACCTCGTCATTTCCGTATCCCGCGTCGATGTGATCATGACCCGCACCGCCATAGATCACGTCACCACGGTCCAGATCGGTCGCGCCGCCGAAGATCAGGTCATCGCCGTCGCCGCCCGACAGGGTATCGCGCCCGTCGCGCCCCTCGAGCGTGTCATTGCCACCTTCACCGCGCAGGATGTCAGTGCCGTCGGTGCCGATCAGGTGTTCGGGCAGGTCCGACGGATCGGATGGGTCAGGAGGATCGGGCGGAACGGGAGGGTCAGGCGGTGTATCCGCAGGCAGGGACGCCGTGCCACCGCGCATTTCGTAAAGCCACAGCCCAGCGACCCCGGTATTCCCGGCGATCCCCGGCAGCTGCAAAAGATCGCTGTTCTGTTCATGCGTGAAAAGCCAGCCGGGGGTGGATGCCCCCCCTGCCGCCAGCCCGATGCGCGCCCCGGCATCGTTTTCGGCGGTGCCCGTCGCCCAATTCAGCGCCTGATACCGGAACACGATATCGAAATCGCCGCTGCCGCGATCGACAAGCTGAACCTGAAAGGTATTGGTGAGGTCGCCATTGCGGCGATACACCCCGACATCGTGCCATGTGACGGTCAGCGTTCCGGTTTGCGTTGACAGGTCGACCCAGATCGCACCGCTTTCCGCGCCCTCGCCATCGAGGCGGGTGTCCACATCGCCCCAGAACGGCGCGATCACGTCCCAAGACAGGCTTTCGTTCTCAGGCGTCGGATAGAGGGGCAGCGCCGCGCCAAAGGACAGCGTGCCGTTGGTGTTGACGAACAGGCTGTCCGCCGCATGGAGCGTGCCGAAGAAATCGAAGCCCGCGCCGAATATGAGGCTGGCATCCAGTTGCAGCGACCCGTCGTCATTGCGTGGCACCATGAGTTCGCCATAGCCTTCGGGGCCGCCGAGCCCGGATACGACCGTTCCGTTTTGCGCCATTGTCAGCACCTCCCACCCGGAAAAATCGGCGTTCGGAATTGAGATTGGGTGAACGTCCGGCGGTGAAGTCACTCAGGTTTGAGGCAAATCCGAAATGCCCGGATTTTAGGAAACCTCCACGATCCTGCCGCATCCGTGGCCCGTTTGATCCGTGTTGGCCGACCACGTTCGATGGCACGACAACGGCCCGTGGGGGGCGACATGGACAAGATGACATTCCGCGCGCTTCTGGGCGGCGGGGACATGATGCTGTTTGACCGGCTGTGGACCGGCCCGGACGGGCAGGCCGTCATATGGGCAGGCAGCAGCGCCACCGGGGGGCTGCGCCGGATGGTCATGGACGACAACCTGACGCTGACGGTGCAAAGCGAAAGCTGGCTTACCGATCATGTGTATCGCTTCAGTCAGCTTGCCACCGCCGACACCGTAAGCGGCGAGGTTCTGATTCTGCCCGAAGCGATGAGCGGGCGGCTTGTGTCGCTGCGCGCGGATCAGTCGAGGGCGCTGTCGCCACCGGTAGAGATACGGGACAATGCGGGCGATCCGGTGGCCCTGTCGGTTTTTGCCGTCCTGCCTGCGGATCGGTCTCCCGGCCTGCTGATCGGTGCGCCTGCCTTGGGGCAGGGCCTGTCCCTCTATCGTCTGGAGGACGGGGCCGAACGGGCCACGCTGCTGGACCGGGCCGAGGAAACGGCCAAGACGACGCTGCAAGGGGTGTCCGATATCGTGGCCCTGTCGGTCGGCGGCACTCAGTTCATAGCGGTCAGTTCTGCCGCCGAGGACGGGCTGAGCAGCTATGCCATCGGGGATGGCGACACGCTGAACCTGTGCGACACGCTGGGGCCGAAGGACGGGCTTTGGATCGACGGGCTGAACGATATCGCGGCCCTGACCGCCGGAGAGACGCAATATATCGTCGGGGTTTCGGGGCAAAGCGGGACGCTGACATCGGTGCGGATCAACCCGGTGGGGGCCCTGTTTCTTGAGGATATCGAATATGACGACCGCAACACGCGCTTTGCCGGGGCGGTCGCGCTGGACGTGTTCAGCATCGCGGGCCGGGGATTCGTGGTGACGGGCGGCACGGACGGGGGGCTGAGCCTGTTCGAGGTGCTGCCTGACGGGCAGCTTTGGCATCATCAGAGCGTGGAGCAATCCGCGAACTGGGATATCGGCAATATCCTCGATATCAGTGTGGCGGTCACGGGTGACACCCAGCATATCGTTCTGGCGGGCAGCCATGCGGGAGCGATTGCGCAACTGGTGTTGCCGCTGTCGGACCTGGGCATGTCGATGCGTGGCGGCCCCGGTGACGATACAATGACGGGCACCCCTTTGGACGACATGCTGATCGGCGGGGACGGGAACGATGCCCTGTTCGGATCGGGCGGGGAGGATACCCTGATGGCCGGGACGGGCGAGGACAGCCTGACCGGCGGGGGCGGTGCGGATGTGTTCGTGTTCCGCGCCGACGGGCAGCCCGATACGATCACCGATTTCCAGCCGGGCATCGACCGGATCGACCTGGGCGATTGGGGGATGCTGTACGACCTGTCCGTGCTGACGCTGACCCGGCAGGATTGGGGCGCCACCATCGCGTGGCGCGACGAGCTGCTGCACATCCACAGCGCCGATGGCGACCCGATCGAAACCGACAGTTGGGGCGCGGAGGACATCCTGTTCTGAGGCCGCTGGCCAGCGGGTGAGTCTTGACGAAGCGTTAAGCGATGGAACGCCCTGCTCGGGAAACGTGAGGGATTGGCGGTGAATGTCGCGGGGGACAGCAAATCGCCAGGAGCACGGAATGTCAGAAATCTCGGCACGGCTGGGATTGCCTTACATAGCGCAATCGCAAGCCCAGAAACACGTCACGCATAACGAAGCGCTGGAGCGCCTGGACGCGCTGGTTCAGTTGCGGGTCGAGGCCTTCGATGCCACCGATCCGCCAGCCGATCCCGCGCCGGGCGCGATATTCGCGCTTGGCGATGCCCCGCTGGGACACTGGGCGGGACAGGGCGGGCAGCTTGCGGTTTTCGGTAATGCCGGATGGGTCTTCCTGCAGCCGCAAGACGGGTGGCTGGCCGTTCCCACGACACAGGGTGCGCCGCGTGTCTGGCGCGCGGGGGGCTGGCAGGCCTGGACGCAGAACCTGGACCGTATCGGCATCAACGCGACAGCGGACGACACCAACCGCCTGACCGTTTCCGCCCCCGCGACGCTGCTGACCGGCGAAGACGCGGGGCATCAGCTGAAGGTCAACAAGGCCGAAACGGCGGATACTGCCAGCGTGATGTTCCAGACGGGCTGGACCGGTCATGCGGAAATGGGCCTGACCGGAGACAACGATTTCTCGATCAAGATCAGCCCGGATGGCGCGGCCTGGACCAGTGCCTTGCGGTTCGACGGGCAGAGCGGGCGGGCCTCGGGCGCGGCGGTTCAGGCCGACGCCACGGATACGACCGAAGGCCGCCTGATGCGCGTCGGGGCGTTCGGATTGGGCGGGTCGATGATCTCGTTCAGCGGCGACATCGACGATCCGGCGCAGCTTCCGACCGGGTTCTATCGGGTGCGCGACGATGCGGCGGGCGACAAGCCGACGAACGCCTTCAACCTGATCTCGGTCCGGCATGGTGAACCGCCCCACGGCGATTCCTTCCAGTTGGGCGTGGTTGACGGGAGCAACAGGATGTTCACGCGCGGCTGGAGCGGATCGGCATGGAGCGGCTGGGCGGAATACTATTCCACGGCCACCCTTGTGGGGGCCGTCGCCCAATCCGGTGGCATCCCGACCGGGTCGGTCATCGAACGGGGCAGCAACGCCAATGGTGACTATGTGCGTTTCGCGGACGGGACACAGATTTGTACGCACGCCGTTCCGGTCAGCTATGCCAATGCAAGCAACATGAGTGGATTCTGGGTCTTTCCCGCGGCGTTTTCGCAGATCCCTGGCTACAGCGCCTCAATCGACCGCACGTCCTTTGTTCAGGGCGTGTCGAGCGCCGGCATCGGTGACATCGGCACATTGGATGCGGGGGCCTTGGGCGGCACCAGTGTCATGGTGAGGGTCAACAGCATCAACGGAAATACCGGATTCCTGTCCGGGGATACGGCGGTTGTTCTGGCAACGGCAATCGGTCGCTGGGTTTGAGGAGATAAGACATGCACCTGATTTTCACGCCGATGCGCCATGACGTGCGGCTGACCCTGTCGCGGCAGGGCGACGTTCTGACGATCAACGGCGAAGAGTTCGATTTTACCGCCCTGCCCGAGGGGGCCACCCTGCCCGGCGATGCGATCAGGTCGGACTGGATCGCCGGGGAGGTCAGCCGCAAGGAGGGCCGCCTGCACATCCCGCTGATCCTGCCGCATGGCGCGAACGCCCCCGGCATGACCCGCCATCCCGCACCGATCACCCTGAACGACGACGGGCCGGTAGACCTGCCCGCCTATGACACCGAGGAGCCCCGGCCATGAGCAATATAGATTTCTCGCGGATCATCAGCGCCGAGGATGCGGCGGACCGGCAGCTTGCCGCGCACCGCGATGCCGTCAAGGCAGAGTGCCGCCGACGCATTCTGGCCGCCCTGCCCTTCGAGGTGCAGACCAACATCGCGCAGGCCATCGCGAGCCACGCCACCGCATTGGCCTCGGGCCTCGATCCGGACGGGGCCGAAGCGGCCTCGGGGCTGTCGGCGGAGGATGTCGCCGGTTCGGCGACGACACGGGACTGGATCGCACGGATGCGGGCGGCCTGCGCGGAACTGGCGGCAAACCCGTCCGCGCCCTATCGCGACGACACGGCATGGCCCACCCTGCCCGCCAGCGTCGCCGCCCTTGCCGCGCGGTTCTGATTGCGGCGACTCACTATCAGGGCCGCCGGGTGCTGAAGACAGGCCCGGCGGCTGTGACGTGGCAAACGCTCGCCTTTTCCGTGTATTATCCGTCCGTCTTTCGTTGACCGCCTGTGGTGCGGCTGCTAGCTACATTCTGGTTCAATTTCGAGTGGAGCGGAGACGGTGGAGACGCGGGAATACCTTAAGGCTCTGTTTGCCAATCGCCCGGCAACGGCAAACTACCTTGTCCACTGGACGAGAGGCCGGAATTACATCTATGTCGAAACTCCCAAGGTGGCCTGCACGACGATCAAACACGATCTGCAAATGGATGCGACCGGCGAACCCGTCACGGGGAATGTCCATGACCGGGATGCCTCGCCGTTGCTTCGGGTCACAGACGCGCCCGGCGAGTTCAAGGCGCTGAACGACGATCCCGACACGTTCAAGTTCTGCTTTGTGCGAAACCCGTTTTCGCGCGCGCTGTCATGTTATCTGGACAAGTTCGTCACCAACGAATGGGAGCGCCAGCGGTTGTCCGGCCAGTTGGGGTTCGATCCCGAAACGCCGCCAACCTTCATCGAGTTTCTGGAGGCGATCCGCGCCCAGGACGACATGGAACGCGACATCCATTGGGCCACCCAGACATTCCTGTTGCGGCCCCGGCGATACAAGTATTCCTTTATCGGCCGTTTCGAGCTGTTCGGGCCCCAGTTCGACAGCATAAAGGCCTTTCTCGGCATAAATGTGCCGTCCCGCAATGTCAGCCGTCATGCAACCGGCGCCTCGGGCAAACTCGAAGAATTCATGACAGAAAACGCCATTTCCCTGATCAAGGAAATCTACGAGTTCGACTTCAACAACTTTGGATACGGCTGGTCCCATAAATTGCTTTGAACTTCCAGGCACAACCTGACATAGCAATGCCCGAAAGCTTTTCACGTTAAACGGGGAAACCATGAGGGACACGGATGTAACGAGTTTGCATCGTTTCGATGAGATCGAAACCCTGCTGACCCAGGCAAAAACGTGTCGGCGGGATTTGTTTTCCGACAAGGATTTCACCGCACGGCTGGCGGATCGCCTGGACCGCATGCTGGACGGGGAGCGCATCCTGTCGATGGATGTCTTCGACACGCTGGTGTTGCGGGACAATTCATCCGAGATAACCCGCTTTTACGAGATCGGCGGCAAGATGGCCGATCTGGCCACATCGCATACCGGGCGGGATATCGCGCAGGTCGATGCCTTTGTGGCGCGTCATCTGGGCACCAAGGCCACCTATCGCGCCTCGGGCAAGATAAGGGGTTGCCGCGAGGGATCGCTGTTGGAAATCCACGCCACGGCCAGCCGTATCCTGACCGGTGGCGGCGAGATGTCCTCGCCCTTTGTCGAGGCCGAACTGGAGTATGAAGCGGGGCGAATCGAACCGAACCCGTTCCTTGTGGACTACGCCGCCCGCCACCGGGCCCGCGGTGGCCGGGTGGTCTTGCTGACCGATATGTACATGCATGCCGAACAGGTCACACAGCTGCTGAACCTTCTGGGCATCTCCCCGAAGCAATACGATTTCCTTCTGTCCAGCGCCGATACCAAGGTGTCCAAAGCCTCGGGCGGGATCTTTCGGAACATGCAGGACGAGCTGCAGGCCGCCCCCGGCGCATTCGTTCACATCGGTGACAGTTTCCGCGGGGATGTGGCGCAGCCGATCCGGCAGGGCTGGCAGGCGCTGCACCTGCCGCTGGCGCAGGCCGACATCCTCGAGCGGCGCAGGGATCATGCGAAAACGGCCAGCATGCTGCGCGATATGTTCAATGTCGATATCGACATCGCGATGCCCAAATGACCCAGACCCCGGACCGAAAAGACATGGCGCGAAATTCTGACGAAATGATCCGGCACGTTGGCTATGATTGCCTTGGACCTGTCGTGCATCGCTGGCTGCTGGCGCTGGACCAGCATGTGCATTTCTTCGACAAGGGCAGCACCCGTTTCCTGTATTGCGCGCGGGCGGGCGTGCGGATTAGCCGGCTGTACGACCTGTATCTCGACGGTCTGGGCCGTCAGACGGGCGATCGTCATCACATGTTCTGGATATCGCGTCTGGCGCTGTGCAAGGGCACCTATGCCCATAACCGCCAGTATGCCGCCGAGATCATCGCGCGGGAATACCATCATCAGCCGATGCGCGACCTGATCGCGGGGCTGTTCCGGCACGATCAGACCTTTCTGAATGCGAACGAAGACCTGTTGCAGGACGGTGTGTTCGATGCGCATGGCTTCAATTTTCCCGGCTGGCTGAAAAGCGATCATCCGCTTGTCGAACCCGTCGATGCCTATCTGCGCGGGTGCGCCGACTCGTTCGATGCCTATCTCTCGTCGCTGATCGGCGATGCGACCGATGTGGTGCTGATCGACAGTGGCTGGCAGGGCACGTCGCAAAGCATTCTGCATCGCGCCTTTCCGTCGCTAGACTGGCACGGCCTCTATGTGGGCCGCATCCTGACACCTGCCCATGACGCCAGGATCGCCGACAGGGTGATCGGCCTGCTGTTCCAGTCCGAAAGCTATGAGCCGGACAGGCCCGAAACCGCGATCACGCTGCATCGCCACCTGTTCGAAACCCTGCTGGAGCCGAACGGCCCCTCGATCGAGGAAATCACGGGCGGCCCGAACGACGACGTGGCGCAAGACCAGATCCAGGCCAACCTGAACGAACGGGTCGATCCCGAACGCGACGCCCTGTTCCTGCATGTCGAGGCCTATTTGCGCGATCATGCGGGCCTTGGCCCGGCAGCGATCATCGCGAACCATCAACAGGCGGCCCCCGAACTGGCCCGCATCCTTGCCCGGCCCACCCGCGACGAGGCCCTGGCCGTTCTGTGCAAGGACAGGTCTGCGGATTTCGGCAAGGATCTGGACGTTCCGGTTCTGATCGAGCCCGATGGCGATACGCTTGCCTCGGATCTCAATGTGGATCAGCGCATTCAGCGCGCGCTGTGGCCGCAGGGCCAGATCGCCCTGGAATACACGGGCGCGTTCCGCGAAAGCCTGCAAAACCGGGTGAGCGGGCAGGAAGACAACACATCCCATTTCGATCCGTTGGGAACGGACGCCGCCACGCAGACCGCCGGGATTGACGCAGACCTGCCCAAGGACCCGCTGGTCGCTATCGTCACACGCACCAAGAACCGGCCGATCCTGCTGCGCCGGGCCGCCGACAGCGTGGCGCGGCAAACCTATGATTCCTATGTCTGGGTCGTGGTGAACGATGGCGGCGACGAAGACGTGGTGCGCGAGGTGATCGCGCAAAGTGCGGTGGATCGGCGCAAGATTCATCTGGTTTCGAATGCCCGCAGCCTTGGCATGGAGGCGGCCTCGAATGTCGGCATCCGCAGCGTCGACAGCGATTACATCATCATCCACGACGACGACGACGCCCTGCATCCGCAGTTTCTGGAAAAGACGGTCAGGTTCCTCGAAGGGTCCGGCGGCAAGCGTTACGATGGCGTTGTCACCGGATCGGAATACATCTCCGAGGAAATTCGCGGCGACAAGGTGATCGAACACGCCCGCAGGCCCTATATGAACTGGGTGCGCAACATCCACCTGTCCGAATTGCTGGCCCAGAACCTGTTTGCGCCCATCAGTTTCCTCTACCGGCGCAGCGTCTATGACGACATCGGCGGATATAACGAGGACCTTCCGGTTCTCGGGGACTGGTATTTCAATCTCGAATTCGTGCTGCGCTCGGACATCAAGGTCATGCCGGAACCGCTGGCGTATTATTACCACCGTGATTTCGGCGACAGCTCCCGTCAGGGTATCTACGCCAATTCGGTTGTCGGCGGCCAAAGCAAACACGAGGAATTCGCCTCGGTCTTCCGCAACATGTTCATGCGTCAGTATGGCAACAGCAGCCCTCTCG
Source organism: Roseovarius sp. PS-C2 (assembly GCF_018862045.1). Taxonomy (NCBI): domain Bacteria; kingdom Pseudomonadati; phylum Pseudomonadota; class Alphaproteobacteria; order Rhodobacterales; family Roseobacteraceae; genus Roseovarius; species Roseovarius sp. PS-C2. Next base: position 573 of record NZ_JAHKSQ010000008.1, on the reverse strand, counting down.
CCGCGGCGGCGATCTCGGCCTATTTCGCAGCGGATATCCGCAACCGGCTGGATGCGGTCGGCACACGCATCGGCCAGTTGGAACATGCGGTCGGAACCGGCGCTGCACCGCAAGAAACGCAGAACAGGACAGACACCGCCGAAATCGACAGGCTGTGGCTTCTTGTGCATATCCAGCGCGCGGACATGAACCGGAAGGGCCGCAAGAACCAAGATCATGACCCGGCAGACCCCGACGCGCCCATCGACGCGCTGGTTCAGATTCTGGCGTCGGGGGATATCCCCGTCGCCATACAGCCGCAATTCGACGAAGAGGCCTATCTGACCGGGAATCCCGATGTCAAAGCCGCAGTCGCCAGCGGCCGTGTCCCCTCGGGATATGTGCATTACCTGACGAACGGCCGCAAGGAAGGGCGGGAACGTCCCTATCGCAAAACGCCCTAGGGGTGTTGATTTCTGCTGAGAAGTGACCCGGTATTTTCACCGAGAACTGACCCACCCTTGTTTATGTCTCAGCGGTCATGTTGTGGTCAATGCAGGCGTCTCCTTTCTCTTTTTCTTTGCGGCCTCTGAG
>NZ_JAHKSQ010000007.1:0-217729 GCF_018862045.1 Roseovarius sp. PS-C2 | reverse complement strand
CTCCGCTCCCTCAGTCCGTCCCGCGTCCCGTCAGCACCTCAGCGCCGCCGGTGAAGGGGTATCTACTGCTTCACCCCAAACCCCGCAACCCCTTTTTATCACCAACGTCACATTTTTTTTGAAAAACCGATTTTTACCGTGTTTTCATTGGGTTGCGTGAACGTTGTTTCAAAAACGGCATCACGGACGAAAGAAATATGCGTCAACACACCCGGTAACATAGCATATTATTGCCGTATTCATAAAGCCCCCGGCAAATCGCTGCGGAGCCATCGCCGAAAATGACCCGATGATGCGGGAATCGCGCCCCGACGCCCCGCAGGATCCGGCAAATCCCGGAATCGCCCCCTGCCCGTCCCGCCGGCCCGTCACACCGGACAGCGACTCGTCAGTAATTGCCGGCCACGTATTTGGCGATCGCCGCCCCGCGCGAATTGACCTCCAGCTTCTGATAGATCGCCTTGAGGTAATACTTCACGGTGTTCTCGCTCAGACCCAGCCGGGCCGAGATCTGGAAATTGGTCAGCCCGTCCACCAGCAGCGCCAGGATCTCGTGCTCGCGCCGCGACAGCGAGTCCGTGGTTTCCGATGTCAGCCGCTTGAGGATATCCGTGGGCACGATGGAATGCCCCTCGACCAGCTTGCCGAGGATCTTCGGCAGGCTGGTCAGGATCTGCCCCATCATGCAAACCGAATTGGCCCCCTGCTTGATCGCGCTGCGGATGAAGGCGAATTCACTCTCCTCGGCCACCACGACGACCATCACATGCGGATGATCCTTGCGCACCGTTCCCAGAACCTGCGTCAGGTCGCCATCGGCCAGCCGCACCCCCAGGATCAGGATCGCCGGGCCACGCACCGCCGAAAGCAGCTTTTTCAGGCTGGCCTTGTCGGTGGCGAAGGCGCCCAGTTCCACCTCGGGGATCTGCGCCACGAGCGAGCCGATCCCCTGGCACACGATCACCTGCCGGTCGGCCACGATCACCTGCGGCACAGGCGGCGCCTCCCCCTGCGGCGGGGCTTTTGTCATGATCTGCGTCTCCTCCATCGGGCCAGTCTACACCATCCCGCGAAAAATCGAGAGCCGTCTAATGCGACAAAACATCACCCGAAACCGATGATTTTAAAGGAGAATTTGGAATACCGCCGCATACCACGGAACACCGAAGCCGCCGCGCCCCCGAACGGGTAGCCACCCCCTACCCGTTCGGTGATAGCCCCGCGCCAATGTCCGCCATGACCATTCCAACGGGCGTTTCGCGCCGACGCGCCACGCGCAAAGATCGTGTCAGCATCCAATATCGGAGAACGATCATGCACGGCTTTCAACACCTCTACATCCCCGGCCCCACCAATGTGCCCGACCCGGTGCGTCAGGCCATGAACATCCCCATGGAAGACATGCGCGCCCCGGATTTCAGCGATTTCGTCACCCGCCTGCTGGACGATCTGAAATCGGTCTACCGGATGAAGAGCGGGCGCGTCTTCGTCTTTCCCACCTCGGGCACCGGCGCGTGGGAGGCCGCGATCACCAACACGCTCAACGCGGGCGACACCGTATTGATGTCGCGCTTCGGCCAGTTCTCGCTCTTGTGGGCGGACATGGCCGAACGGCTGGGCCTCGACGTCGATCTTTGCGAGGTCGACTGGGGCAAGGGCGTCCCGGTCGAAGACTACGCCGCCAAATTGCTGGCCGACAAGGACCACAAGATCAGGGCGGTGTTCTGCACCCATAACGAAACCGCCACCGGCGTCACCTCCGACATCGCCGCCGTGCGCCGCGCACTGGACGAGGCCGGGCATCCCGCGCTCCTGTTCGTCGATGGCGTCAGCTCCATCGCCTCCATCGAATTCGAGATGCAGGACTGGGGCGTCGACCTGGCGGTCGCGGGTTCGCAGAAAGGCTTCATGCTGCCCGCCGGTCTGGGCCTCCTCGGGGCCTCGGACAAGGCCATCGAGGCCAGCAAATCCGCCACCATGCCGCGCTGTTACTTCAGCTTTGCCGACATGATCACGTTCAACGACACCGGCTATTTCCCCTACACCCCGGCCACGCAGGTGCTGCGCGGGCTGCGCGTGTCCGTCGACATGATGCTCGACGCCGGGATGGAGTCCGTCTGGGCACGCCACGCCCGCCTGGCCCAGGGCGTGCGCCGCGCGGTCGGGGCCTGGCAGGGCTGCTCGCTCGTCGCCGCCGGTCCCGAATGGTACTCCGACACCGTGTCGGCCATCTACACCCCCGACGGCGTGGATGCCCGCGACGTGATCTCGACCGCCTATTACAAATACCAGACCTCGCTCGGCTCGGGGCTGAACAAGCTGGCGGGCCGGGTGTTCCGCATCGGGCATCTGGGCTCGCTCAACCCGGTAATGCTGTGTGCGGGGATATCGGCGGCGGAAATGGCCCTGCGCGATGCGGGCGCCGCGATCGAACCCGGCTCGGGCGTCGCCGCCGCACAGGAACATTTCCGCACCACCACCCCCGACACCGCGCTCGCCCCGGCCAAGGCCGCCTGAGCCCACACATTATACATAAGGACCCCCTGCCATGAGCTACACCCTGCACCCGCTGAAACGCCAACGCCTGCAACGCTCGGAACTGGCCGTGCCCGGCTCCAGCCCCGCGATGATCGACAAGGCCGCCGACAGTACCGCCGACTATATCTTCTTCGATCTCGAAGACGCCGTCGCGCCCCCCGACAAGATCAAGGCCCGCGCCAACATCATCCAGGCCCTCAACGACATCGACTGGAAGGCCAAGGGCAAGACCATCTCGATCCGCATCAACGGGCTGGATACACATTATATGTATCGCGACGTGGTCGAGGTGCTGGAACAGGCCGGGCAGCATGTCGATACCATTCTCGTGCCCAAGGTCGGCGTCCCGGCAGACCTCTATACGGTCGAAACGATGGTGTCCCAGATCGAAGAGGCCTGCGCCCTGCCCCACCGGATCGGGATGGAGGCGCTGATCGAAACCGCGCTCGGCATGGCCAATGTCGAAGCCATCGCCGCCGCGCCCGGCCGGCTTGAGGCGCTGCATTTCGGCGTGGCCGATTACGCCGCCTCGAACCGCGCGCGCACCGTGGTGATTGGCGGGCTGAACCCCGACTATCCGGGCGATCAGTGGCATTTCGCCCTGTCGCGCATGACCGTGGCCTGCCGCGCCTATGGCCTGCGCGCCATTGATGGCCCCTTCGGCGACTTCTCCGATCCCGACGCCTATATCGCCAGCGCCAGACGCGCCGCCGCCTTGGGGATCGAGGGCAAATGGGCCATCCACCCCAGCCAGATCGACCTGGCCAACGATGTCTTCTCGCCCCCCGAAACCGAAGTCACCCGCGCGCGGCGCATCATCGAAGAACTCAAAAAGGCCGAATCCGAAGGCAAAGGCGCCGCCAGCCTCGACGGCAAGATGATCGACGCGGCCAGCGAACGCATGGCCAACAACGTGATCGCCGTGGCCGACGCCATCGTCGCGCAGCACGCATAAGGAAGGACACATCATGGACATCCACGAATATCAGGCCAAGGACCTGCTGACGCGCTTCGGCGTGCAGGTGCCGCGCGGCGGCATCGCCTACAGCCCCGAACAGGCCGTCTACCGCGCCAGCGAACTGTCCGGCGACAAATGGGTCGTCAAGGCGCAGATCCACTCCGGCGCACGCGGCAAGGCGGGTGGCGTGCGTATCTGCGCCTCCGAAGAGGAAATCTCGGACGCCGCCACATGGATGCTGGGCCGCAGGCTGGTCACGCACCAGACCGGCCCGCAAGGCAAACTCGTCAGCCGCCTTTATGTAGAAGAGGCCACCAGCATCGCGCAGGAAATCTATCTCGGCTTCGTGATGGATCGCAAACTCGAACGCGTGGTCGTCGTGGCCTCGGCACAGGGCGGCATGGAGATTGAGGAAATCTCCGAACAGGAGCCCGACTCGATCATTCGCTCGGTCGTCGATCCGGCGGTGGGCATGCAGGCGTTTCAGGCCCGCGAAATCGCGTTTTCGCTGGGGCTGGAACCGCCGCTGATCGCGCAGGCGGTCAAGACCATCATGGGCTGCTATCGCCTGATGGCCGAAATGGACGCCAACATGGTCGAGGTGAACCCGATGGTCGTGACGCAAGCAGGCGAGATCGTCGCGCTCGACGCCAAGGTCAGCTTTGACGACAACGCCCTCTTCCGCCGTCCCGAAATCGGCGAACTGCGCGACAAGAGTCAGGAAGACACCCGCGAAACCTATGCCGAGGATCGCGGCCTCTCTTATATCGGGCTCGACGGTGAAATCGGCTGCATCGTCAACGGCGCGGGTCTGGCGATGGCCACGCTCGACATGATCAAGATGTCGGGCGGCGAACCGGCCAACTTCCTTGACGTGGGCGGCGGCGCCAGCCCCGAACGGGTACTGAAATCCTTCAAGGCGGTGCTGAACGATCCCAATGTCGAGGCGATCCTCGTCAACATCTTCGCCGGGATCAACCGCTGCGACTGGATCGCCGAAGGCGTGGTTCTGGCCATGAAGGAGCTGGAGCTCACCCTCCCCGTCGTCGTGCGCCTCTCGGGCACCAATGTCGAAGAGGGCCGCAAGGTTCTGAATGACAGCGGCTTGCCCGTCATCACCGCCGACACCCTCGCCGAAGCCGCCGACCGCGTCGTCGGCGCATGGAAAGACGCCAAATTCAAGGAGGCCTCGTAATGGCCATTCTCATTGACAGCGACACCAAGGTTCTCGTCACCGGCTTCACCGGGCGCATCGGCAGTTTCCATGCGCAGGACATGATCGACCACGGCACCAATGTCGTGGGCGGCGTGACCCCCGGCAAGGGCGGCACCACCCATCTGGGCCTGCCGGTGTTCAACACCGTCAAGGGCGCGGTGGCCGAAACCGGCGCCGACCTCGTCATCAGCTTCGTCCCGCCCCCCTTCGCCGCGGATTCGATCATGGAAGCCGCCGATGCGGGCATCAAGACCTGCGTCTGCATCGCCGACGGCATCCCCGCCGCCGACATGATCCGCGTCAAACGCTACATGCGCCGCTACAAGGCGGAAAAACGCATGCGCCTGATCGGCCCCAACTGCGCGGGCATCATCACACCGGGTCAGGCCTTCGCCGGGCTGATGCCGCCGCATATCTACGAACCGGGCCGCATCGGCATCGTCGGACGCTCGGGCACATTGGGCTACGAGGCCGCCAGCCAGATGAAGTCGAAAGGCATCGGCGTGTCCTCGTCCATCGGCATCGGCGGCGATCCGATCAACGGCTCCAGCTTCCGCGACATACTGGAGCTGTTCGAGGCCGATCCCGAAACCGACGCCGTGGTGATGGTCGGTGAAATCGGCGGCCCGCAAGAGGCCGAAGCCGCCGAATACATCCGCGACCACATGACCAAACCCGTCGCCGCCTACGTGGCCGGCCTGTCGGCCCCCAAGGGGCGGCGCATGGGTCATGCCGGGGCCATCGTGTCGGCCTTCGGGGAATCGGCGCAGGAAAAGGTCGAGATCCTGAAAGGCTCGGGCGTGACCATCGTCCCCACGCCGTCATCCTTCGGCGAAACCGTCGCCCGGATGATGGCCTGACCTTCCGACAGCGGGCGGCCATCAAGCCGCCCGTTTGCCCGGCCCTCCGCGCGATCCGGCCGGTCGTTGCGTCCCTCATGGACACAGCTTTCCTCATTCCCCCCGAGTTTCGTACAAAACCCGCGTACACATCGTACGTTTCGTACGAAACCCAAACCCGAAATCACCGGCCTCCGCGATCCCGTTTTCCTCACCGCACCGCCCCCGGCATTGCGCGCGAGGAACGGAATCAGCGATCCGGGCGGGTCAGGTGTTGGGTGCCTAAGTCATTGAAACTTTTATGACACATCCCCACACGAAACCGGGCGAAACAGTGTGTTGCCACATTTATGCCTCATTTCGATGAGGAACTGGGTTAACATAAACAGGCGCCAGTCGTGCGCTAGCCGGCTGGCCTGCCTTGATAAAAGGAGCAGACCCATGGCTACAGCAGCAGCCCCCCAACCCACGGCACCGGCCTCGACCAAGGCCCCGCCACAGATTCCAACCAAGCCTCAGACCATTTCCAAACAGGTCTTCAACGACTTTGCCAGCATTTGAGGAACGGGCGGTAACGCCCTGATTTAAAATGAAAAGACCGCACCCATTTTCAGAGTGCGGCCCAATACTCGGAAGATTTGATCCGGCTCAGCCGACCAGTTCCAGACCCGAGAAGAAGTATGCGATTTCGACCGCTGCCGTTTCCGGCGCGTCCGAACCGTGAACCGAGTTTTCGCCGACCGATTCAGCGAATTCCGCACGGATCGTCCCCGCCGCGGCATCTGCCGGGTTGGTGGCACCCATCACGTCGCGATTCTTGGCAATCGCGCCTTCGCCTTCCAGAACCTGCACCACGACCGGCGCAGATGCCATGAACTCGCACAGTTCGTCATAGAACGGACGTTCCTTGTGCACGGCATAGAATTCACCGGCCTGCGCCTTGGTCAGTTGAATACGCTTCTGCGCAACGATGCGCAGGCCCGCGTCTTCGAACTTGGCGTTGATCTTGCCGGTCAGGTTGCGGTTGGTCGCATCGGGTTTGATGATGCTCAGCGTGCGTTCGACAGCCATGTCAGCCTCTTTCCTTTGAATGAAACCGGCGCAGGCCCCGGCCCGCACCCCATATATCGCGGCCCCGATAGCATGGGGTCATGAGTTTGAAAAGCGGCGATTGACGGCTGACCGCGATTGCGTCACACCCCTGCCCATGCTGCGCATCAACGACATATCCTATTCGGTCGCGGGCCGCCCCCTGATCGAACACGCCTCGGCCACCATCCCCGACGGGCACAAGGTGGGTATCGTCGGTCGCAACGGCACCGGCAAGACCACCCTGTTCCGCCTGATCCGTGGGGAACTGGCGCTTGAGACGGGCGACATCACCCTGCCCTCGCGCGCCCGTATCGGCGGCGTGGCGCAAGAGGTGCCCGGCAACGAGGTCTCCCTGATCGACACGGTGCTGGCCGCCGATACCGAACGCGCGGCCCTGCTGACCGAGGCCGACACCGCCACCGATCCCACCCGGATCGCCGACATCCAGACGCGACTGGCCGATATCGACGCCTGGTCCGCCGAAGGGCGTGCGGCCAGTATTCTCAAGGGTCTGGGCTTTACCGACGCCGAACAGGCACAGCCCTGCAGCGCCTTTTCGGGTGGCTGGCGAATGCGCGTAGCCCTAGCCGCCGTGTTGTTCGCAGAGCCCGATCTGCTGTTGCTGGACGAACCGACCAACTATCTGGACCTCGAAGGCGCCCTGTGGCTGGAAAGCTACCTTGCGCGCTATCCGCATACCGTTCTGGTCATCAGCCACGACCGGGGCCTGCTGAACCGCGCCGTCGGCTCGATCCTGCACCTCGAAGACCGCAAGCTGACCCTCTATCAGGGGGGCTACGACACCTTTGCCAAAACCCGCGCCGCCCGCGTTGCCGCCGCCGAATCCGAGGCGCAGAAACAGGAAGCGCGCCGCGCGCACCTGCAATCCTATGTCGATCGCTTCCGCTACAAGGCCGACAAGGCGAAACAGGCGCAGGCCCGGATCAAGGCCCTTGCCAGGATGCAGCCCATCACCCGCCCGCAAGAGGCAGCATTGCGCAAGTTTTCCTTCCCCGAACCCGAGGAACTGTCGCCCCCCATCGTGCGGCTGGACGGTGCCGCCGTGGGCTATGACGGAAAAGCGGTGCTATCCCGGCTGGACCTGCGCATAGATCAGGATGACCGCATCGCCCTTCTGGGCCGTAACGGCGAGGGAAAATCCACGATTTCCAAGCTGTTAGCTGGCAAACTTGATGCGATGGACGGGCGAATTCATACCGCCTCCAAGCTGCGCATCGGCTATTTCGCGCAGCATCAGGTCGACGAGTTGCACCTTGACGAAACCCCCATCGACCATATCCGCCGCCTGCGCCCCGATGAAGCCCCCGCCCGGTTGCGGGCCCGTCTCGGGGGCTTTGGCATCGGCGCGGAACAGGCCGAAACGCTGGTCGGCAAGCTGTCCGGCGGGCAAAAGGCGCGCCTGTCGCTGATGCTGGCCACGATCGACGCGCCGCATATGCTGATCCTCGACGAGCCGACCAACCACCTCGATATCGAAAGCCGCGAGGCCCTGGTCGAAGCGCTCACCGCCTATTCCGGTGCGGTGATCCTCGTCAGCCACGACATGCACCTGCTCGGCCTCGTGGCCGACCGGCTGTGGCTGGTCAAGGACGGGCGCGTGACCCCTTACGAGGGCGATCTCGACAGCTATCGCAACATGCTGCTGGCCGGGGACAAACCCGCCAAGACACAGACCAAGGACAAGCCGACGGCCAAACCCAAGCGACCCGCGCGCGAGGCCCTGATCGCGCTGCGCCAGGACGTGAAAAAATGCGAACAGCGCGTTGATAAGCTTAATGAAATGCGCGAGAAAGTCGCGGCAAAACTGGCCGACCCGACGATCTATGACGATACGTACGGCGTTGCCGAATGGCAGAAGAAATACGCCGAGATCGAAGACGGGCTGGCCCGCGCCGAAACCCTGTGGATGACGGCGCTGGAGCGGCTGGAAGAGGCCGGAGGCTAGGGCGCGAGGCTTGCGGATTGCCGCATAGCGCCCTACCCATGGTCTAACGCAACCGGAGCCGAAATGGACGTTCCCTTTCTGATCACCGCCTTCGTCACACTGTTCGTCATCATCGACCCGATCGGAATGACGCCGATTTTCGTTGCGCTGACCCAAGGCATGAACACGGCCAAGCGCCGGGCCATCGCCCTGCGCGCCTGCGTGACCTCGGCCCTGATCCTGATCGTCTTTGCCGCCTTTGGCGAGGCGGTTCTGGGCTTCATCGGCATTTCGATGCCCGCCTTCCGCATCGCGGGCGGTATCCTGCTGTTCATCACCGCCCTCGACATGCTGTTCGAGCGGCGCAGCAAACGGCGCAAATCCCAGGCGGACGAGGCCGAAGAGGAGGACGACAACGACGATCCCTCGATCTTTCCGCTGTCCATCCCCCTGATTGCCGGGCCGGGATCAATTACCTCGGTCATCCTTCTGGCCGGGCAGAACCCCGGCCTTGAAGGCATGGCATTGGTAAGCGGGGTGATGCTTCTGGTCGTCTTGATCGTGCTGATCCTGTTCCTCATGGCCGGACTTCTGGAGCGCGCGCTCGGCCGCGTCGGCATCAACGTGGTGACCCGTCTTCTGGGGATGCTTCTGGCCGCGCTCGCCGTGCAGTTCGTCCTCGACGGGCTGCGCGGTTTCGGACTAGCCGGTTGACCTTTCCCTTGCCCTTGCAGCGGCTTATATCCCGGTCATGGATAATTTCGACACGGCCCGCCTGATCTATCTCGTCCTTCTCGGAGGCGCCGTTCTCCTGTGGTTTTTCGCCCAGAACCGCGCATCCCTTGGCAAGGTCACACAACAGGCGCTTGTCTGGGGTCTGATATTCGTCGGCGTCATCGCCGCCGTCGGACTCTGGGGGGACATCCGCCAGACCGTACAGCCCACGCAAACCGTCATGACGCAAGGGAACCGTATAGAATTGCCGCGCGCCCCGGACGGGCATTACTATCTGACAGCCGAGGTGAACGGCACCCCGATCCGGTTCGTTGTCGATACTGGCGCCAGCCAGATCGTGCTGTCCCAATCGGACGCCCGCGAGGCCGGGCTGGACCTGAGCGACCTGATCTATATCGGGCGCGCCTATACGGCCAATGGCACCGTGCGCACAGCGCCTGTCAAACTCGACAGTATCGCCATCGGCCCGATCCGCGATCATGACGTGCGCGCCGTCGTCAACGAGGGGGCGATGGACGAATCCCTCCTCGGCATGGACTACCTGCAACGCTTTTCCAGCGTCGAGATCGGCGGCGGCAAACTGGTCCTGACCCGCTAAGCCGGCTCAGGCCTCGGCCTTCTTCTCCCACCGGCCCGATTCCTCGGACCAGTACTGTGCGGAACACCCCGCGCCGGTCAGTGCCTTCCATTGCCCACGGGCCACCTGCACGGCATCCGGGTCATTGCCATCGAACAGGATGCAAACCCGTTCCAGCCGCTGCACCTCGTCCGGCTCCACCCCCGCACCATCCACTGTCATCAGGCAGGCCGCAGCGTTGGGCATGTCGGGCGCGGTGGTCAGCAATACGGGCTGGTCGGCATCATGTGGCCCACCGGCCAGCCCGTGCGGCAGGAACCCGTCTTCGGGGCCCTGCCACAGTTTCTGGTCCAGCCAGTCCATCCTCCCCGGATCGACGCCCCGGACAGCCACCCGCCACCCCGCCTGCAGCGCCTTGCCCACCAACATGGGCAGGGTCGCCTCCAGCGGGCGGCGTGTCAGGTGGTAGAAATAGGCTGCCCCCATCACTCGGTCTCGAACTGCTGGGCCACCAGTCGGTTGAGCGCCATCACGCCCCAGCCCGAGGCTCCCTTGGGCGCATAGGTCGTATCCGATTTCACGCTGGCCACACCGGCGATATCCAGGTGAATCCACGGCACATCGTCCTGCACGAAGCGTTGCAGGAACTGCGCCGCGGTGATCGACCCGGCAGGCCGCCCGCCCACATTCTTCATATCCGCAATGTCGGATTTCAACTGCTTGTCATAGGCCTCGGCCAGAGGCATCCGCCACGCGCCTTCGCCCTCGGTTTCCGCCGCCTTGAGAAACTTGCCGCAAAACCCGTCATCGTTCGAGAAAACGCCCGCTTTTTCATGACCCAACCCGATGATGATCGCGCCGGTCAGCGTGGCCAGATCGACGATTGCCGCAGGCTTGTAGGTTTCCTGCGCGTACCAAAGCACATCGGCCAGAACCAGACGCCCTTCGGCATCGGTGTTGATCACCTCGATCGTGTCGCCCTTCATCGAGGTCACCACGTCGCCGGGCCGTGTGGCGCGATCCGAGGGCATGTTTTCGACCAGCCCGACCAGACCCACGACATTGGCCCTGGACTTGCGCTGCGCAAGGGCGCGCATCGTGCCACAGACAACGCCCGCGCCCCCCATATCCATGGTCATATCTTCCATGCCGGCAGCGGGTTTCAGGCTGATACCGCCCGTATCGAACACCACGCCCTTGCCGACCAGCGCCAGCGGCGCGGCCCCCTTGGCCCCGCCCTGCCATTCCATCACCGCCAGTTTCGACGGGCTGGCGCTGCCGTGACCCACCGACAAGAGCGCGCCCATACCCAGTTTCTGCATCGCGGCTTCGTCCAGGACGGTAACCTTCAGCCCCAGATCGGCCATGCCCTCGATCCGCTTGGCGAATTCGCTGGTCGTCAGGACATTGGCGGGTTCGCTGACCAGATCGCGGGTCATGAAAACGCCCTCGGCCACGGCAGCCAGCGGCGCATAGTCCTCACCGACCTCTTCGGGTTTGCCCACCATCAGCCGTATCGCGCCGCGTGCGGATTTTTCAGCGGTCTTGCGTTCGGTAAACTCATACCCCCGAAGCGCCAGCCCGAATGCCAGTTCGGCAGGCCGCCGGACCGAACCGGCCAGCACAAGCAGTTCTTCGCCGTTCACGGCCCTGGCCAGTTCGACACCGGCCTTGCGGGTTTCCAGGGCGCTTGCATTTCTCTCGAGGCACAGCACATCGACCGCCTCGGCATCCAATCCCGCAGGCCACGCCAATGACTTGATCTCGCCCTGCTTCGTCTTGCTCCAGGCGTCACTGTCGACCAACCGCTTGAGCGCCCCCTTGCACAGCCGGTTGACCCGACGGGCACCATTATCCAGTTTCCCGTCCGGGGTGACGATCACGGCGACACGGCCCTTGGTCCCGGCTATCTTTTCGATATCGGTGTCGTGAAAACTGATCTCGGTTGGGATGGTCATATGGCGGCTCCTTTATCCGGTTCGATCCAAGTCCTAGCGTGGCTGTGCCGACTTGGCCAGTTAGCAGTTTTCCCCTGCGATCAATTCCGATAAGTTGCCAGCCAAGACTGCTGCCTTGGGGGGATAACGCGTGACCAGATTCGACAGATACATGCTGTCGCAATTCATGGTTCTGTTCGGTTTTTTTGCGCTTGTTCTGGTATCCATCTTCTGGATCAACAAGGCGGTGCGCATGTTCGACCGGCTGATCGGGGATGGCCAGCCCGCGTGGATTTTCATCGAATTCACGGCGCTGACCCTGCCCGCCGTCATTGGCGTCGTGTTGCCTATCGCGGCCTTTGCCGGAGCGGTTTACGTGACCAACCGGCTGAGCACCGAAAGCGAGCTGACCGTGGTGCAGGCGACCGGATACTCCCCTTGGCGCCTGATGCGCCCGGTGTTGGTTTTCGGAATCATCATTGCCGCAATGATGTCATTGCTGACGCATGTGCTGATTCCCGCCAGCCAGAGCCAGTTGAACATCCGTCAGGTCGAAATCAGCCGGAACATCTCGGCCAAACTGCTGACCGAGGGGGAATTCCTGCACCCCTCGCCCGGCGTGACCTTCTACATCCGCGAGATCACCCCCGAGGGCGAGTTGCGCGATGTTTTCATGTCCGACAGGCGGGATCGCAAGGCCCCTGTCATCTACACCTCGAAACGGGCCTATCTCGTGCGCGAGGGCGGCGGCACCAAACTGGTGATGGTCGATGGTCTTTCCCAGAACCTGCAACGCGACGGGAATCGTCTGTTTACCACCAACTTCGACGATTTTTCCTATGATATCAGCCGCATCATCATCGGTGATCGCCTCAACCTTGATTCGGTCATCTACGCCCAGACCTACGATCTGCTCGTGCGCCCGGATGCCGTGGCGGAACGCACCGGCGCCAGCCCTGGTGAACTGGCCTTTGAATTGCACAACCGCTTTGCCCAGCCATTGATGTGCATCATGGCCGCGGTGATCGGCTTTGCGACCCTGATGGTCGGTGCTTACAGCCGCTTCGGCGTTTGGCGGCAGATCGTCGTGGCGTTCTTCCTGCTGGTCGGCCTCAAGCTGGTCGAGGGGGCTGTTTCGGGCACGGTGATGGCCAATGCCGCGGCATGGCCACTCATGTACCTGCCCGCGCTTATAGGGGCGGGTCTGACCGTGGGAATGCTTTACGCGTCAGCCCGACCCGGCATGATCCGCAACCTGTTGAGGAGCCGGTCTTCGCGCGTCGAAAAGGAACGTCCGGCATGATCCTGCATTTCTATTTTGCGCGACGTTTCTTCTGGACCTTTGCGGGAATCTTCTCGGTTTTCGCAGTGCTGTTGGCACTGATCGACCTGATCAAGGACCTTCAGGATTTTCCCGACCTTCCCTTCGGCAATATCGTGGAAATCGTGCTGCTGAATGTGCCGCATGCGAATTACGAAATCCTGCCGCTGATCATCATACTGTCGAGCGTGGCGCTGTTTCTTCGTCTGGCGCGCAGTTCCGAATTGGTCGTGGTGCGCGCGTCCGGGCGATCCGCGATGCGAACGCTCATCGCACCGGTGGTCGTGGCGTCCCTGATCGGCCTGATCGGCGTCACGCTTCTCAACCCCATCGTCGCCGCCGCGTCCAAGCGCCACAACGATCTGGTCAGTTCCCAGATGGGCAATGGTGGCCTGACCGTTCTGGCCATCGCGATCGAGGGGCTCTGGCTGCGGCAAGGCAGCGACAGCGGTCAAACTGTCATCCACGCGGAACGTGCCAGTTCCGACTTCAGCGTGCTTTACAATACCACCTTCCTGTCGTTTTCCCCCGCTGGCGATCCCATCCACCGCGTAAGCGCCGCCGAGGCCCATTTGACACGGGGCGAATGGCGGTTGAGCGATGCCAAACAGTGGGATCTGTCCTCTGCTGAGAACCCCGAGGCCGCCGCCATCGCGGCCACGACACTCGCCGTACCGTCGGAACTGACACAGGATCGCATCGCCGACAGTTTCGGCAGGCCCGAATACGTGTCGATCTGGAACCTGCCCGGCTACATCAGACAGCTTGAAGGCTCGGGCTTTTCGGCACGCCGTTATGCCGTCTGGTTCCAGATGGAACTGGCGCGGCCCCTGTTCCTGACGGCTCTGGTCATACTGGCCGCCAGTTTCACCATGCGCCACACACGTCTTGCCAACACGGGGGTTTCGGTTTTAGTAGCGATCATGCTGGGATTTGGATTGCACTACATTCGCAACTTTGCGCAAATCCTGGGGGAAAACGGGCAAATACCGGTGCTATTGGCAGCCTGGGCGCCGCCTGTGGCCTCACTTTTTCTCGCCGTGGGAATTCTTTTGCATATGGAGGAAGGATGACTCGTCTAATCGCCCTTCTTCTGACAACCGCTCTCGTCGCTCCGGGAATGGCCCCGCGACAGGCTGCGGCACAGGACGTGACCCCGCAAGCCAGCACCGAAACAGAAAGCCCGCAGCCGGCATTCCTTGTCGCCGATGACGTGCAGGTCACCCCCGATGACAAGCTGATCGCGACCGGCAATGTCGAGGCCCTGTATCAGGGCCGCCGCCTCAAGGCGCACAGCGTCACCTATGACAGCAAAGCCGAAACGCTGAGCATCGAGGGGCCGATCACGTTACAGGACGGCGAGAGCACCATGATCCTGGCCGACCAGGCCGAACTGGACCGTGATATGGCCAACGGCCTGCTGACCGGCGCGCGCATCGTGATGGAGACCCAGGTACAGCTTGCGGCGAATGCAATCGCCCGTGTCGAAGGCCGCTATTCCCAGCTTTACAAGGCGGCGGTTACCTCGTGCCGGGTATGTGAAACCGGGCGCCCCCCACTCTGGCAAATTCGCGCCCGGCGCGTGATCCATGATCAGAAAGAACGCCAGCTGTATTTCGATGATGCGCAGCTGCGGGTACTGGATTTCCCGATCTTCTACCTGCCACGCCTGCGCCTGCCCGACCCGACACTCGAAAGGGCAACCGGGTTTCTCATTCCCTCGTTCTACAACTCCTCACGGTTGGGCAGCGGTCTGAAGGTGCCGTATTTCATCCGCATAGACGATCATCGCGACCTGACGCTGACCCCTTTCATCACCGACAAGACACGAACGCTGGAATTTCGTTACCGGCAGGCTTTCGTCAATGGCGACATACAGTTCAAGGGCGCGATCAGCGATGATGACCTCGGCGTGAAATCCACGCGCGGCTACCTGTTCGCCGAGGGTGAGTTCGAGCTCAAGCGCGATTTCAAGCTCAGTTTCGACATCGAATACGCCAGTGATGACACCTATCTTCTGGGCTACGGTTATACATGGAAAGACCGGCTGGACAGCGAGGTCGCCATCGAACGCGCCCGGCGCGACGAATATATGCGCGGCGCGATCACCGTCTTCGATTCTCTGCGGTTCAACGAAAGCAACAGCACCCTGCCAACGCTTGCCGGTGATGCCGAATATGAAAGGCGCCTGCATCCGGCCCGTCTGGGAGGCGAGATCCGGCTGGGGGCCGCGCTGCACGGACATCGCCGCACATCGGACCTGCGCACTGACGGGGGCGATATGGACTTATGGGCAGACGGGCGCGATGTGACCCGCCTGACCGCCAGTGCGGACTGGATTCGCAACTGGACCTTGCCGGGTGGCGTTCTGGCCCGGTTTCAGACCGGCATCGCCGTGGATTCGTTTCGCATTGCCCAGTCCGGTGGCCTGAGCGCCTCGTCGGCCACCGAGGTTACACCCAGCACATCGCTGCGCCTGCGCTGGCCCTTGCTGAAAACAACCCGTGGCGGCGCAACGCATGTGATCGAACCCGTGGCACAGCTGTCCTGGGTCGGCGGATCGAACCCCGACATTCCCAACGACGAAAGCACCATGATCGAGTTCGACGAGGGCAACCTTTTCGCCATGTCCCGTTATACCGCGCCGGATCGTCGCGAACGCGGCCTGAACGCGGCCTATGGTGTACGCTGGACGCGCTATGACCCGGAGGGATGGGAAAGTACGCTCGCCATCGGTCAGGTCGTGCGTGACGAGATCGAGCTTGAATACAGCGGATTGAACGGATTCACCACGGCGTCGGGCTTGCAGGACAATTTCTCGGATCTGCTGGTGGCGGGGCAACTCAAACTGAACAATGGCCTGACGGTCACGGGCCGCAGCCTGTTCGACGACGGTTTCACGACGACCAAGGCCGAGGCGCGCGCCAGCTGGCAAAATGACCTCACCGGTATCGGCGCGACATATATCTGGCTGCGCAAAGACCCGCGTGAAAACCGTGCTGGAGATATCTCCGAATGGTCTCTGGATGGCAGCTACCGTTTTGCGCATCACTGGACCGGCAGCGCGCAATGGCGCTATGACGTCGCCAGCAACAGCAAGGTCTACGCCGGTGTCGGCCTGACTTACACGAACGAATGTGTGGAAATCGCGCTTAAGGCCTCGCGTCGGTACACCACTTCCACTATCCTCAGGCCATCAACCGATATCAGCCTGACCGTCGGCCTGCGCGGCTTCACCGCCAAGGCAGACGATCAAAGCTACGTCCGCAATTGCAAGAACTAGGCAAGATGAGATACAGAATGCGCAAATTCCTCGCCGCAATCACGCTTCCCGCCCTGATGGCCGCCGTGCTTGCATGGTCCGCTCACGGCCCCGCCCACGCGCAAAACCTCTTTGCGCCCGCCATTCGTGTGAACGATCAGGTGATCACCGGGTTCGAGCTGCAACAGCGGGCGCGCATGCTGACACTGTTCCGCGCACCGGGGAATCCGCAGCAACTGGCGCGAGAACAGCTGATCGAAGACCGGCTCAAGCTGGACGCCGCACAAACCGCCGGGCTCGTTCTGGAAGATGCCGATGTTCAGGTCGGCATGGAAGAATTCGCCAGCCGCGCCGGTATGACCGCCGAACAGTTCCTGCGCGCCCTCGACGGTGCCGGGGTGGCCGAGCAGACCTACCGCGATTTCGTGAAGGCGGGCATTGCCTGGCGCGAACTGGTCAGCGCCCGTTTTGCACCGCGCGTTTCGGTTAACGAAACCGACGTGGATCGTGCCCGCATCGCCTTGGGCGGCGGCAGTGGTGGCGTCCGCGTGCTTCTGTCCGAACTCATCATGCCGGCCCCGGCGGGACAGGAACAGGCCGTGCAGGACCGCGCGGCGCGCATTGCCGAACTGTCGACCATTCCCGCCTTTGCCGCCGAGGCGCGCCGCTATTCGGCTGCCCCTTCGGCCGCGCGCGGCGGTCGGCTCGACTGGATGCCGATCACCAACCTGCCGCCGCAATTGCGCCCGATCATCCTGGGCCTCGGGCCGGGCGAGGTCAGCGAGCCGCTGCCGATCCCAGGTGCCGTCGCCCTGTTCCAGTTGCGCGATATCGAGGAAACCGACGCCCCCGACCCGGAATATTCGGCCATCGAATATGCCGCCTATTACATCTCCGGGGGGCACAGCCAAAAGGCCCTTGCCCGCGCCCAGCAGGTCAAGGACAATACCGATGTCTGCGATGACCTTTACGGGATCGCCAAAGGCGAACCTCCCGAAGTTCTGGAACGCGGCTCACGCGCCCCCGAGGAACTCCCGCAGGACATCGCCATCGAACTGGCCAAGCTCGACCCCGGCGAAGTGTCCACCACCCTGACCCGCTCCAATGGGCAGACCCTGGTGTTCCTCATGCTCTGTGGCCGCACACCCAAGCTCGAAGGCGAAGGCCCCTCTAACGAACAGTTGGGCATGATGATCCGCAATCAGCGTCTGGATTCCTTCGCCAACGGCTATCTGGAACAACTGCGCGCCGAAGCCCGGATCGTCGATCTGGAATGACCGCGCCGGTCGCGCTCAGCTGCGGCGAACCATCGGGCGTCGGTCCCGAGCTCGCCGCACGCGCATGGTCCGCACTGCGCGACTCCCTGCCTTTCGTACTGATCGGCGATCCCGCCCACCTGCCCCCTGGCACGCCCGTGGCCCTGATCGACGATCTGTCTCACGCCCCCGAGGCCGCGCGAAACGCGCTGCCTGTACTGCGTCATGACTTCCCCGGTGACCTGACCCCCGGAAAACCCAATCCCGATCACGCCCAAAGCGTCATCGACGTGATCGCCCGCGGTGTCGATCTGGTGCGTTCCGGTCAGGCTTGCGCGCTCTGCACCGCGCCTATCCACAAAAAAGCTCTTCAGGACGGCGCCGGCTTCGCACATCCCGGCCATACCGAATACCTTGCAGCACTGGCCGGGGTCGATCGCGTCGTGATGATGCTGGCCAGCCCGGCCCTGCGTGTCGTACCAACGACGATTCACATTCCACTGGCGCAGGTTCCCACGGCGCTCACTGCCGATCTGTTGCGCGACACGCTGCGCATCACCCATCAGGCCCTGATCCGCGATTTCGGCCTGCCTTCGCCTCGTATCGCCGTCGCCGGGTTGAATCCGCATGCGGGCGAAGGCGGGGCAATGGGCCGTGAAGAGATCGAACTAATCGCCCCCCTGCTTGAGCAGATGCGCGCTCAAGGGTTGGACCTGCTCGGTCCGATGTCTGCCGATACCATGTTCCATGATCGTGCCCGCGCGGGTTATGACGCTGCGGTTTGCATGTATCACGATCAGGCGCTCATCCCGATCAAGACACTGGATTTCGACCGGGGCGTGAACATCACCCTCGGCTTGCCTTTCATCCGCACCTCGCCCGATCATGGCACGGCGCTGGACATTGCCGGGCAAGGCATAGCCAACCCGGATTCGATGATCGAAGCCCTGAAGATGGCCCAGACCATGGGCGTGGCACGGGGCAGCGCGGCATGAGCGCAATCGACACCCTCCCCCCCCTGCGCGAAGTGATTGCCGCACACGGGCTGAGCGCCCGCAAATCGCTTGGTCAGAACTTCCTGCTGGATCTGAACCTGACCGCCAAGATCGCCCGTGCCGCGGGGGATCTGACCGGCGCCGACGTGCTGGAAATCGGCCCCGGTCCCGGCGGGCTGACCCGTGGCTTGCTGGCCGAGGGCGCGCGCCGCGTGCTGGCGGTCGAGAAAGATACCCGCTGCCTGCCCGCATTGGAGGACATCGCACAGGCCTATCCCGGACGCCTGACCGTGCTCAACGCCGACGCGCTGGAGATCGACCCGCTGGCGCATCTGACGCCGCCGATCAAGATCGTCGCGAACCTGCCCTACAATGTGGGCACCGAATTGCTGATCCGCTGGCTGACACCGGCGGAATGGCCGCCGGTCTGGGACAGCCTGACTCTCATGTTCCAACGCGAAGTGGCCGAGCGGATCGTGGCGCGCCCCGGCTCAAAAGCCTACGGGCGGCTTGCCTTGCTGGCACAGTGGCGCTGTGAGGCACAGATCGTCATGCACCTGCCGCCGTCGGCCTTTACGCCACCCCCCAAGGTATCCAGCGCCGTTGTGCATGTCAGCGCGCTGCCCGAACCGCGATACCCGGCCGATGCGGCCACGCTCGAACGGGTCGTCGCACGCGCCTTCAACCAACGCCGCAAGATGCTGCGCGCCGCCCTCAAGGGCATGGCTCCGGACATCGAGGACCGCCTGATCGCCGCTGGCATCAAACCCACCGACCGCGCCGAAACCGTGGGACTGGAACAATTCTGCGCCCTTGCGCGGACCCTTGACGCCTGAGCGCCGGTACAAAAAAAACAGGGGCCACTAGACCCCTGCTTTTTTCATCTGGCTTGTCGATCCCGCAAACCTGAACCTGAACGCCGGATTATTCGGCAGCTTCAGGCGCGTCCGGCTTGTCATCGCTGCGCTGAGCGTCGTCATCCCCGATCGCCCTGTCGTCCTTGGGCGGTTTCTTGGCGCGGGGTTTACGCGGACGCTTGGGCTTGTCGGATTGCTGCGTCTCTGGGGTTTCCACAAGCCCGCTATCGGTATCGGATTCAGGCTCAAGCAAATCGGGTTGCGGGGCCTCGGAAAGGTCGCCGCCGCCGCCATTCGCTTCGCGTTCCTGACGTTTGGCGCGTTCACGATCCCGCTCGGCCTGGCGTTCGCGGTTTTCCTTTTCCTGCTGTTCACGGCGGGCGTCCTGCTCTTTCTGGGCGGTCCCCAGAAGACGCAGATAATGCTCGGCATGTTGCTGGAAATTCTCGGCGGCGACGCGATCATTGCCCAACTGCGCATCACGGGCCAGTTGGTTGTACTTGTCGATGATCTGCTGCGGCGTACCACGCACCTTGCCTTCGGGGCCGGAGCTGTCGAAAACCCGGTTGACGATATTGCCGACAGACCGATTGCGGCCCGACTTGTTGCGCGAACGTGACTTGGATGATCTCATTGGTTTAGCTGTTTAGCCCTGTGCTCAATGCGTCGCTTTATCCGTTTGGCGCTGTCAGCGCCCTGAAGTTATTCCCGGATCCGACATGTAATGGCTTGGCGTCAAGCGGATCGCCCAAGGGCGTTATCGCTTGCTTGACTAACCTCCACTAAACACGCCCGGCCCCGCCTGACAAGGGCAAAGCGCAAATTTTCAGCAAATCACTTGTATTTTGGCGTATTTACGCGGGTTTCAGCCGGGCCAGACCGCCGTCACGACGCGGTCACGCCCCTCCAGATCGGGCAGAACCCGCGCTTTCGCGAATCCCATCTCATGCAGCAGGGCGACAACGTCCGCCCCTTGGGTCCAGCCGATTTCCAGCACCAGCCGCCCCCCTTCGATCAGATACGCCCCCGCCTGCCGCGCAATCACGCGATAGGCACTCAAACCGTCCGCGCCATCGGTCAGCGCATGATGAGGGTCATAATTCCGCACCCCACGCGACAGCCCCGCCATCTCGTCCATCGCAATATAGGGCGGATTCGATACGATCAGGTCGAACTGCCCCTCGACCCGCTCGAACCAGTCCGACAGAAGGAATTCAGCCCCTGTGTAACCGGCCTCCCGCGCATTGCGCCGCGCCACGTCCAGCGCGGCTTCGGAAATGTCGGTGCCGACACCGCTGGCCGCCGGTCGCTCTCCCAACAGCGAAATCAGGATGCACCCCGACCCGGTCCCGAGGTCCAGCACCCGAGAAAACGGCGCGCTCAGCGCTTCGGCCACCAACGCCTCGGTATCCGGGCGCGGATCGAGCACATCTGCGTTGACGAAGAACTCCCCTTTCCAGAAGGCCCGCCGCCCCAGGATGCGCGACACGGGCTTGTCCCCGGCCCTCTCCCGCAGATGCGCCTCATAGATGCGCTGCACCTCGGGCGGCACGCTCTCGTCCTGCATGATCGTCAAACGCCCTGCCGGAACACCCCAGGCCCCCGCCAGCAAGAGCCGCGCATCCCGCGCCGCATCTTCGACTCCGGCGTCCGACAAAACCGCGATGCCCTGTTTCAGCGCCGCGCGTACCGTCATTCCATCTCGGCCAGCATGGCCGCCTGCGCATCCGCGGTCAGCGCGTCGATCACCTCGTCCAGATCGCCCTGCATGACCTGATCCAGCTTATACAGCGTCAGGTTGATCCGATGGTCCGTCATCCGGCCCTGCGGGAAGTTGTAGGTCCGGATGCGCTCGCTCCGGTCCCCCGACCCCACCTGTGCCGCCCGGCTGGCCGAGCGTTCCTCCGCCGCGCGTTGCCGCTCCATATCGAACAGGCGGCTCTTCAGGACCTGCATGGCGATCTCGCGGTTGCGGTGTTGCGATTTCTCGGAACTCGTCACCACGATCCCGGTCGGCAAATGGGTGATCCGCACCGCGGAATCCGTGGTGTTCACATGCTGCCCGCCCGCACCGGAACTGCGCATCGTGTCGATCCGCAAATCGTTCTGGTCGATCTGGATGTCCACGTCCTCGGCCTCGGGCAGCACCGCCACCGTCGCCGCCGAGGTATGAATGCGCCCGCCGCTTTCGGTTTCCGGCACGCGCTGCACCCTGTGTACGCCGGATTCGAACTTCAGCCGCGCGAACACATGATCGCCCGCCACCCGCGCGACCACCTCCTTGATGCCGCCGATCTCGGTTTGCGACATCTCGATGACCTCGAAGGACCAGCCCTTGCTCTCGGCATAGCGCTGATACATGCGCAGCAGATCACCCGCGAACAGCGCCGCCTCCTCGCCGCCCGTCCCCGGACGGATTTCCAGAATCGCCGGCCGCGCATCGGCGGCATCCCTGGGCAACAGCGCCAGTTGCAGCCGCTCTTCCAAACCGGGCTTGCGCGCCTCCAGTTCGCTCAATTCTTCCTGCGCCAGATCGCGCATCTCGGGATCGTCCAGCATGGATTGCGCCGCGCCGATCTCCTCCAGCACCTGCCTATA
This sequence comes from Roseovarius sp. PS-C2, assembly GCF_018862045.1. NCBI lineage: Bacteria > Pseudomonadati > Pseudomonadota > Alphaproteobacteria > Rhodobacterales > Roseobacteraceae > Roseovarius > Roseovarius sp. PS-C2. The sequence continues at coordinate 195,603 of NZ_JAHKSQ010000007.1, read as the reverse complement.
GGCGCGGATTTCCTCGACCACCGGGCGCAACTCGGCGTATTCGCGGCCCAGCCTGGCGATGTCGCCCCCACCCGCCGCCATCTGCGCTTCGAGATACTCGAAGCGTTGCACGATCTCGTTCAGTCTATCCAAAGGCACCATGCACCGGCATCTGCCCCTTTGTCCCGGTTTGGTCAAGGCCAAAGCCTGTGCTATTCTGCCCCCATGAGGGCGCTGACAGCAGCAATTCTGACGGCGGGACTGACCGCACCGGCCCTTGCCGACCAGACAACCGGCGGCAAGACCGTGGAGTGCTACTGCACCGACTCGGGCGGAAACCGCGTGGAAATGGGCGACATGATCTGTCTCACCGTCGACGGGCGCAGTTTCATGGCGCAATGCCAGATGTCGCTGAACGTCCCGATGTGGCGCGAAATCTCGACGGGTTGCCTGTCATCCTCGCTGCGCGAAGGCCACCAGCCAGCCGTCCAGCCGCGCCGCGTTCACTCCAAGATCCGATCCCCCGAACCGCAGCCGCCCGTATAGTTCCAATTGCGGCCCCGTATGGCGCACCGTGGTATAATCGGGAAAACCGAACACGCGCGACCGGGTGACATAGGTGATCATCCCCTCGCTTACCGATCCGGCCAGCACCCGCGTTCTCGGCGTGGCGCGGATGATGTCGTCCAGCCGTTGCAACCCGCCCTCACCGGCGCCGATCACGCGCATCGCGCCCCCCGCGACATCGCGATTGGTGACCGCGGCGGGCATCCGGTGCCATCGCGCGGGATCGCTCGGTGCCAGCCGCACATAAAGGCTCAGCCCCACGGCCAGAATCCCGATCACCCCCAGCCCGACCGCCAGCCATTTCATCGCACCGTCACCCTTCTTCTTGCCCGAAATATCCCCGCCGGAGGCATCCGACGGCGGCCACCCGTTACCCGGCCCGACGGCCACGCCGCGTCCAGCCCCACAAGCAAATCAACTCCATCGCCACATGCGCGCCCGCCACCGCCGTTGCCCCGCTGGTATCATAGGGGGGCGACACTTCGACAACATCCCCGCCCACCATGTTGATTCCGGCCAGATCGCGCAGGATGATCGCCACCTGCCCGCTGCTCAGCCCCCCCCAGACCGGTGTGCCGGTGCCGGGGGCGAACGCCGGGTCCAGACAATCAATATCGAAGGTCACGTATACCTGAGAATCGCCAAGTATCTCTTTGATTTTTCTGGCAGTTTCCACAGGACCACACTCATGCACCTCGCGTGCGTCGATGGTCGGCACCCCCAGATTGTCGTCATTCACCGTGCGAATGCCCACCTGAACCGAACGCTCCGGGTCGATCAATCCTTCCTTGACCGCCTTGTAGAACATCGTCCCGTGATCCACGCGATCCATGTCGTCATCCGCCCATGTATCGCTATGCGCATCGAACTGCAGCAAGGACAGCGGCCCGAACTTTTCGGCGTAAGCCCTTAAGATCGGGAACGAAATATAGTGATCCCCGCCAAGGGCAATGCTGCCCGCTCCGGCCTTGAGGATGCCGCGGATATGCTCTGTCAACGCGGCGGGAAAGGCCGGGACATTGGCATAATCGAACGCCAGGTCGCCGAAATCGACGATATCGAACTCCTCCAGCGGGCTGAACCCATCCCAGCCATAGGGTGGGTCGAACACCTGCAAGGCGCTGGCCTCGCGCACCGCGCGCGGCCCGAGGCGCGCACCGGGCCGGTTGGTCACCGCCTGATCGAAGGGCACGCCTGTCACCGCCAGATCGACACCTGTCAGGTCCTTGCTATAGCGCCGCCGCAGGAATGACAGCGCCCCGCCAAAGCTGTTCTCATAGCTCAGCCCACGCAGAGTATCGCGCGTAAAAGCCTGATCTACCTGGTTTTTCGCGTCCTCAAGCGCCATTGTTCCCGTCCTCCCGTATCGCGGCTTCTCTGGGTCGCCCGCCATTCGTGCGATCATTGTCGGCAATGAGACGGGGATGCAAGCCCGGCGCATGGGCTGGACTTCGCGCCTCCCGCAGGTCAGGGTGCCGCCGACCCGAGATGAAGGACAGCCGCGCGATGCCCAAGGACCCGACAGTTCACGATCCGCATGGCGGTATGCCGCGACTGCTGGACATCATGCGCCGCCTGCGCGACCCGAACAGCGGCTGCCCCTGGGACATCGAGCAGGATTTCGGCACCATCGCCCCCTACACCATTGAAGAGGCTTACGAGGTCGCCGACGCCATCGAGCGCGCCGACTGGGACGAGTTGCGCGGCGAATTGGGCGATCTTCTGTTGCAGGTGGTGTTTCATGCCCAGATTGCCGATGACCGAGGCCTGTTCGCCTTCGATGACGTGGCCAATACCATCTCTGACAAGATGGTGGCCCGCCATCCGCATGTCTTCGGCGACGAAAGCCGCGACAAATCGGCCGAGCAGCAAACCCGCGATTGGGAGGCGATCAAGGCGACCGAGCGTGCCGACAAGGCGCAAACTGGCGTTCTGGACGGGGTCGCCGTGGGGCTGCCCGCCCTGCTGCGCGCGCTAAAGCTGCAAAAGCGGGCAGCGCGCGTGGGGTTCGACTGGCCAGAAACCACGCAGGTGCTCGACAAGATCGCCGAGGAAGCCGCCGAACTGGTCGAGGCCGCCGAAACCCTGCCCCATGACAAGATCGAAGAAGAGATGGGCGACCTGCTTTTCGTCATGGCCAACCTTGCGCGCCACCTCCAGGTCGATCCCGAAGCCGCGCTGCGCCGCGCCAACGCCAAATTCACCCGCCGCTTTGCCCGGATCGAAGATTGGCTGGCCGAGGCGGGCAAAACGCCAGAGCAATCCGACCTTGCCGAAATGGACGCCCTCTGGAACCGCGCCAAGGCCGCCGAACGCACCCCGGACTGATCGCGCAACGCACGCCCCGTTAACCTCCCCTCGGTCGGTCCCGCAAACCGACGCGATACCGATGTCATACCGACGCGATGCCGAACGGGGTTTGACCTGTTAACCTTGGCTTTTGCCCCGATTCGCATCCCGAGTGGCAAAACAGCGCCGATCCGAGGGTATGAGAGGTGGACATTTCCCGCGTCAGCCCCCACCGTCGCGCGACTCTGCTTCGACCCGATTTGATCCGATCACGAGGTTACCCGATACCGTGCCGAACCTGACCCTCGCCAAGCCTGACGATCTCGACCGTCTCGACACGCTCGTCGCCTCTCACCACGCCGAGGCCGGCATCGCCCAGGATGCCTCAGCCCGCCGCGAGGCCCTGCTGGCGCTGCTCGAAGGTGCGCCACACGGGGCCGGATACCTGATCGGCCCGGTCCGTGCCCCCATCGGCTATGTCCTGCTGTCCTTCGGCTGGTCCGTGCGCCAGGGTGGCATGACCGCCACCCTGGACGAATTGTTCATCCGCCCCGGTGTGCGCAACCGCGGGATCGGGGCCGAGGTTCTGACCAGCCTGCCCAAGGCGCTCAAGGGGGCGGGCCTCAAGGTGATGCATGTCGAAACCCCACGCGATCAGCCCCGCCCGCGTTCCCTCTACCAAAGAATGCGCTTCCATCCGCGCGACGAGGTCATGATCCTTAGCCGCGACGTCTAGCATTCATCTGCCATGCGCCTAGGTTAAGGGCATGACCCTGCATATTCCCTTTGAAAACAGCTATGCCCGCCTGCCCGACAGGTTCTACAGCCGCCTGACACCCGTGCCGGTCAAGGCGCCCACCTTGCTGGCCTTCAACGACGCGCTCGCCGCCGATCTGGGCATCACCCCCGGCCCGGTCGAGGAGATGGCGCAGGTTTTCGCAGGCAACATGCTGCCCGACGGGGCCGAGCCGCTGGCGCAAGCCTATGCCGGGCATCAGTTCGGCGGCTTCTCTCCTCAGCTTGGCGACGGGCGGGCGCATTTGTTGGGTGAGGTCATGAAAAATGACGGTCAACGCCTTGATATTCAACTGAAAGGCTCGGGACCCACCCCCTATTCCCGGATGGGAGACGGGCGCGCTTGGCTAGGTCCGGTGCTGCGCGAATACGTGGTGTCCGAGGCGATGCATGCACTTGGCATCCCCACCACCCGCGCCCTTGCCGCCGTGGCCACGGGCGAACCCGTTTACCGTGAAACAGGCGCCCTGCCCGGCGCGGTGCTGACCCGCGTGGCCTCCAGTCACCTGCGGGTGGGCACGTTCCAGTATTTCGCCGCGCGGCGCGACATCCCCGGCCTTCGGGCCCTGTTCGAGTATGCCGTGAAACGCCACGCGCTGGATGCCGAAACTCCGGCCGACCTGCTTCAAACGGTGGTCGAACGGCAGGCCGGACTGGTGGCGCAATGGATGTCCGTGGGCTTTATTCATGGCGTGATGAATACCGACAACATCACGATTTCCGGCGAAACCATCGACTATGGCCCCTGCGCCTTCATGGACAGCTATCACCCCGATACGGTCTATAGTTCAATCGACGCTCACGGGCGCTATGCCTTTTCCAGCCAGCCCAATGTGATCGTCTGGAACATGGCGCAACTGGCGACGGCTCTGGTCGCCCTCATGCCCGATCAGGACGCGGCGGTCGAAAACTTCACCAACATCATTCACGCCATGCCCGACCGCATCCACAGTCATTGGCTGCGCGCCTACGGGCGCAAGATCGGGATAGCCGATGCAACCCCCGAGGACGAATCCCTGATCGTCGATCTGCTGCGCCTCATGGCCGAGAACCGCGCCGATTTCACCAATACCTTCAACGCCCTGAGCAACGGAGCGCCGCGTGATCAGTTCCTCGATCCAGTGGCGTTTGACACATGGGAGCCCCGCTGGCGCAGCCGGATCGAGGCAGAGGATAGTCCGCAGGACACAATGCGTTCCGCGAACCCCATCTATATCCCGCGCAACCACCGGATCGAACAGATGATCCAGGCTGCCGTGGCGGGCGACTTCAGGCCTTTTGATCGGTTGATGCGGGTCCTGTCACGCCCCTATGACGCACAACCAGACGCGCAGGATCTAATGCGCCCGCCCGAGCCATCAGAGGTGGTGCAGCAGACATTCTGCGGCACCTGAACACCCCTACTTTTTCCAGCGTTTGAAAAACCGGGGATTGCGCTCAACGAATTCGTCGATCAACTGTTGCACCCCGCCCCGCGCCTGACCCTTGAGATAGGCAAACCCGGACGCCGCGCCGATCATAGCGCCAATCATGTCGACGATCAGATCGCCCATCGTATCCATCAGGCCGGATTTCTGCATGTTCATGCCGAACGTCTGATCCATGCCGAATTCGAATATCTCCCACAAAACGCCGATGGTCATGGCAAAACAAAAGGCGAAAAAGGCCACCGCAATCGGCGGCGCGGCAAAACGGTCGCCCTGGAACATGATGAACATCAGAACAAAGCCTATCAGGCCGAACCCGATGGCCGAACTGGCATGCATCGTCATGTCCCACCACCAAAGACGTTCATAGAAATCAAAGACTTCTCCCAGAAACAGTGTTCCGGCCACGAATATTGCAAGCGCCGCGATGAAACTGGGCGGCACACGGATGTCGACCCATCTCGCGACGAACAGCGGCGCCACCGACAGGGCCAGCGTGGCCAGGGCCACAAAGGCCAGTTCAAGCTGCCATTCGACCAAGGCCCACAGCGCCACAGCCAACAATGCGCCCCAGATAATACGTGCCAGCCATGTCTGTTCGGAAAACACGAGGTGACAATCCCGCTGTAAATGCCTTTATATGAGCCCATGAAGGCATCTGCGCTCAGAATTGCAACCTACAACCTTCAGAAATGCGTCGGGTTGGACCTGCGCCGCAGGCCGGACCGCAGCCTGCGGGTTATCAATGCCCTGGCGGCCGATATCGTTGTATTGCAAGAGGTCGATAAACGCCTGCCCCCCCGGCCCGCCGCCCTGCCCCACGACATGATTGAAGAAGATGGCTGGAGTATTCTGCCCTTTGGTGCGCCGGGCGGATCGCTCGGCTGGCACGGAAACGCGATGCTGGTGCGTGGCGAGGCGCAGGTGCTTGAAACCGCGCATATCGAGTTGCCGGGGCTGGAGCCACGCGGCGCAATCCGCGCAGATCTGAACACCACCATCGGCCCATTGCGAGTCATCGGCGTGCATCTGGGGCTTGTTCGCCGATACCGGTTGCTGCAACTGGGTACGATCTGTCGCGCGTTACGACAACTGCCCGAAATGCCTACGGTTTTTGCCGGAGATTTCAACGAATGGGGCAAGGGCATGGCACTGGACGCCGCCATCAAGCGGGTTACCTTCCTGCCCATGCACGCCTCGTTTCCGGCACCGCGCCCTGTTGCTTCGCTGGATCGTATCGCACTCAGCCCCGAACTGACGGCCACGGCAATGGGTGTGCATAGCCACCAACCGGCGCATATCGCCTCGGACCACCTGCCCGTTTGGGCCGATCTTACGCGGTCCACAGAAAAAGACCCGCGCCCCTGAGGGCACGGGCCATCCATGTGACCAATCAGGCGGCTTTCTTGCGCGGCCCGCTACGGCGGCGCCTGCGTGGCCCGCCCTGCGATTTGCCCGGCTGAGCGCCACCGCCTTTGCCACGGCGCGGGCCGCCACGGCCATTGGGTTTGGCATTGGGGTCCGGCAGGTCGGCCCACGGACGCCCCGACGCCACGGGAATGGAAATTCCCATGACCTTCTGGATGTCTTTCAATTCGCCCATCTCATCCGGCGCACAAAAGGCCACGGCGGCCCCGTCACGGCCTGCGCGCGCGGTGCGCCCGATCCGGTGGACATAGTTTTCGGCCACGTTCGGAAGGTCGAAATTGTAGACGTGTTTCACATCGGGGATATCCAGCCCTCGCGCGGCCACATCGGTGGCCACCAACACCCGGACCTCACCAGCGCGAAAGGCCTTGAGCGCGCGGTCACGCTGGCCCTGGCTCTTGTTGCCGTGGATGGCCGCCACGGCAAATCCCGCCGCCTCCAGCCGCTTGGCCAGCTTGTCCGAGCCATGTTTGGTCCGCCCGAACACCAGCGCCAGTTCGTCGCGATGCGCGTCCAGAAGTTCGATCAGCAGGTTGGGCTTTTCCGACTTGGCAATGAAATGCACCGCCTGTGTGATCTTGTCGGCGGCCTTGCCCGGCGGGCTGACCTGCACGCGTTTGGGATGGGTCAGATAGCTGGCGGCGATTTCTTCCATCTGCTTGGGCATGGTGGCCGAAAACAGCATCGTCTGACGCTCGTCCGGCAACAGCCCCGCGATCTTGCGCAGCGCATGAATAAAGCCCAGGTCAAGCATCTGGTCGGCCTCGTCCAGCACCAGAAACTGCGTGGCGTCGAGGTTCAGCGCACGACGATCCAGCAAATCCAGCAAACGCCCCGGCGTGGCCACCAGCACATCGGTGCCGCGCTCAAGCCGTTTGATCTGGGCATTGATCGACGCGCCGCCAACAACCAGCCCCACCTTGATCGGCGTATCCTTGACCAGCGGCACCAGCGTGTCGCGAATTTGCCCCGCCAATTCGCGCGTGGGGGCGAGGATCAGGCTGCGCACGGATTTCGGCGCGGGTTTGCCACGCACCTCCATCAATTGCGCCAGCAAAGGCAGACCAAAGGCCGCCGTCTTGCCCGTCCCCGTCTGCGCCAATCCCATGACGTCGTCACCGTCCAACGCAAAGGGAATCGCGCGCTCCTGAATGGGGGTCGGTTCGGTAATGCCCATCTGCGCCAGCTTTTTCACCAGCGGGCCGGGCAGGCCCATTTCCTGAAACAGGTTCATATATATCCTTTCGGGCATGGCGTTGTGCACATGCCGCACCCGCCCTTTCGAGGCGGATGAATCGTGGTGTCACCAAGGCCCATGCCCGGCCTCGTGCCGGACATCGCTCTGATGGTTCGGACCCACGCGTGATTTTGGGAACACTCCGCGATGTTTCATGGTGGGCGTGCCCTGAGGCGGCCCGACTGCTCACGCGGCAGGAAACATCGGTTGACATGCACATGCGCTCGCTACAACCCAAAGTCAAGCGCGGCGCGGAAAACGGCTGGATTCATTTTCGCGATGCCGCTATCCAACACCCCGATGTCGACAAGGGGGCGGTCATGTCCGAAACCATTACCGAGCGTTGCGAGGCCAAGGGCCTGCGCATGACCGGCCAGCGCCGCATCATCGCCTCGGTTCTGGAAACCTCCGACGACCACCCCGATGTCGAAGAGCTTTATGCCCGCGCCTCGGCCCTCGATCCGCGCATCTCGATCGCCACGGTCTATCGCACCGTCAAGCTGTTCGAAGAGGCCGGAATCCTTGAAAAGCTGGAATTCGGCGACGGGCGGGCCCGCTATGAGGACGCCGAACGCGACCACCACGATCACCTGATCGACATGCACTCGGGCGAGGTTATCGAATTCGTCGACCCCGAGATCGAGGCGCTTCAGGAAAAGATCGCGGAAAAGCTCGGCTATCGCCTCAAGGGGCACCGTCTGGAACTCTACGGCGTCCCGATCAAGAAATAACCTAACGCCCCGCATCGCCTGTCTTCCCCGGCTTGCCAAGACGCAGCGGCAGGCATAGGCAGGCAATGACGCGAACGATCCCCCGAGGACAGACAATGGAAAACCTGCGCGGCAGTGCGCTGATGGTGCTGGCTATGGCTGGCTTTGCACTGGAAGACATGTTCGTCAAACGCCTGTCACAGGATCTGCCTGTGGGGCAAATCCTCGTTCTGTTGGGATTGGGCGGCGCACTGATCTTTGGCGCCGCAGCCGTGATGCGCGGTCATCGCCTGTTTTCCCGCGATCTGTTCTGCGCCCCGGTCATGCTGCGCAATCTGGGCGAGTTGATCGGCACCGTTGGCTTTGTCACGGCCATCGCCCTGACACCGCTTTCCTCGGCCTCGGCCATCCTTCAGGCCACGCCGCTTGCTGTCACGCTCGGGGCGGCGCTGTTTCTGGGCGAGGATGTCGGCTGGCGCAGGTGGAGCGCGATTTTGGTGGGCTTTGCCGGGGTTCTGATGGTCCTGCGCCCCGGTTTGGCCGGGTTCCAAGCTGCCTCGCTGTTCGCCGTGCAGGCGGTGATCGGGCTGGCCATGCGCGATCTGGCAACGCGTGCCGTGCCACGCAACGTCACCTCGATGCAGATTTCGAGCTATGGGTTCGCCACGGTTGTTCCCGCCGGCCTGCTGATGATGTGGCTGACGGGCGATGCCGCAACCCCAAGCGCCACCAACTGGCGCGACATGGCGTTTGCCCTGGTTCTGGGTGTTGCGGCTTATTATGCGATCGTCGCCGCGATGCGTATCGGCGAAGTGTCCTTTGTGACTCCGTTTCGCTATTCGCGGCTTGTGTTTGCCCTGATCATTGCCGTTACCCTGTTCGACGAACAGCCCGATGCGCTGACCCTGATCGGTGCGACAGTGATCATCGCCTCCGGCCTTTACACGCTCTTTCGCGAACGCCGGCTGCGCCGCCGCGCCCAACGTGCCTGACCCCATCTGCGCCACGCAAGCACAGTTGTATTCCGCGCCAGAATTGGTATGGCAAGCGCAACCGTTTTTATCCTGAGGGACAGCTTATGAGCATCATCATCGACATTCACGCACGCGAAATCCTGGACAGCCGCGGCAACCCCACGGTCGAGGTCGACGTGATCCTCGAAGACGGCACCATGGGCCGGGCCGCCGTGCCCTCGGGCGCCTCCACCGGCGCGCATGAGGCGGTTGAAAAACGTGACGGCGACAAGGGCCGCTACATGGGCAAGGGTGTCCTCGAGGCCGTGGCAGCCGTGAATGGCGAGATCGCCGAGGAACTGGTCGGCATGGACGCCACCGAGCAGGTCGAAATCGACATGGCAATGATCGAACTGGACGGCACCCCCAACAAGGGCCGCCTGGGCGCCAACGCCATCCTTGGCGTATCGCTGGCCGTGGCCAAGGCGGCTGCGGATTTCACCACACAGCCCCTGTTCCGCTATGTCGGCGGCACCTCGGCCCGCGTACTGCCGGTGCCGATGATGAACATCATCAATGGCGGCGAACATGCCGACAACCCGATCGACATTCAGGAATTCATGATCATGCCCGTCAGCGCCGGCAATATCCGCGATGCGGTGCGCATGGGCTCGGAAGTGTTCCACACTCTGAAAAAGGAACTGACCGCCAAGGGGCTGTCCACCGGCCTTGGCGACGAAGGCGGTTTCGCCCCTGATCTCGCCTCGACGCGCGACGCGCTGGACCTCATCCTGGCCTCCATCGAAAAGGCCGGATACAAGCCGGGTGAAGACATTTACCTGGCGCTCGACTGCGCGGCGACCGAATACTACAAAAATGGAAAATATGAACTTTCCGGTGAAGGAAAGAGCCTGACAAGCGCTGAGAATGTCGAATATCTGAAATCACTCTGCGACGATTACCCGATCATCTCGATCGAGGACGGCATGTCGGAAGACGATTGGGACGGCTGGGTGGCCCTCACCGAGGCGCTCGGCGACAAGGTGCAACTGGTGGGCGACGACCTGTTCGTGACCAACCCCGCCCGTCTGGCCGACGGGATCGCGCGCGGCGCGGCCAACTCGATGCTGGTCAAGGTGAACCAGATCGGCAGCCTGACCGAAACGCTCAAGGCCGTGGACATGGCACATCGCGCGCGCATGACCAACGTGATGTCGCACCGCTCGGGCGAAACCGAAGACGCCACCATTGCCGATCTGGCCGTGGCCACCAACTGCGGGCAGATCAAGACCGGCAGCCTGGCCCGTTCGGACCGCCTGGCGAAATACAATCAGTTGATCCGCATCGAGGAAACCCTGGGCGACACCGCCGAATATGCGGGCCGTTCGATCCTCAAGTAACAGACCTTCTGCCCGCATCTTGATCCCGATCAACGCAGGATGCGGGCGAATTTACTAATTAGGTTATATTAAGTGCCAATTCCGGCCAAATTGATACGAGGCAATCATGTCGAAATTTATGAAACTCCTCGCGATCCTGCTCGCTCCCGCCCTGATCGCGTCCTGCGCCAACGACGACACCTATCCCGTCAGCGGCGAGGAATGCGCGCCCGGTGATCCTGTACAGGATATGGATGCTGCAGAACTGGATTGTGTGCCCCCGGCAGGGTAAGGCGCGACAGCCGACGCGGCAATCACTCCATGTGCTGCCGCACGAAAGCGACGAGGGCGCGGGTTGAACCATCCTTTCCCGCGCCATCGGACTCGCCGCTCAAGACCGGCTCCAGCTCGGTGGCCAGAACCTTGCCCAGTTCGACCCCCCATTGATCGAACGAGTTGATCCCCAGGATCACCCCTTCGACAAAAACCCGGTGCTCGTATAGCGCGATGATCTGGCCCAGACGGCGAGGCGTCAGCCGGTCATAGATCAGCGTGGTCGAAGGCCGGTTCCCCGGAAACACCCGATGCGCGGCCTGCCGCTCCAACTCGTCGCCCTCGAATCCGGCCTTGGCCATCAACTCGCGCGCCCGATCCATCGAACGCCCGCACATCAGCGCCTCGGATTGCGCCAGGCAATTGGCCACCAACAGTCGGTGATGATGCACCAGATGCGGCTCATGCCCCTTGGCGGCCACCATGAATTCGCAAGGCACCACCTGCGTGCCCTGATGGATCAACTGATAGAATGCGTGTTGCCCGTTGGTTCCCGGCTCCCCCCAGACCACCGGGCCGGACACACCATCCAATGGCAAGCCATCCATCGTCACCCGCTTGCCGTTCGATTCCATCTCCAGCTGTTGAAAATAGGCAGGCAAACGCGCCAGACGCTGATCATAGGGCAAGACCGCCCGCGTGGGATAACCGCACACCTGATGATGCCACAGCCCCGCCAAGGCCAGAAGAACCGGCAGGTTCCGGGCCAACGGAGCCTCGCGAAAATGCGCATCCATCGCCGCCGCACCGCCCAGGAAGACACGGAAATCCCCGGCTCCGATGGCGATCATCAGCGGCAGGCCGATCGGCCCCCACATGGAATAGCGCCCGCCGACCCAATCCTCGAATCCAAACACGCGCGCGGGCGGGATGCCGAAGGCCGCCGTCTTGTCTTGGGCGGTCGAAACGGCCACGAACTGCGCCGCCGGATCGGAAACCGCATCGGCCATCCAGTCACGGGCGGTTTCGGCATTGGTCATGGTCTCCACGGTCGTGAAAGACTTCGACGCCACGACGATCAGCGTCGTGGCCGGATCCAGCCCCGCCAGCGTGTCGGCTATATCGGCCCCGTCCACGTTCGATACGAAATGACAGCGCGGGCCGTCATGATATGGCCGCAGGGCCAGCGTGCCCATCTCGGGCCCCAGATGAGATCCGCCGATCCCGATATTCACCACATCGGTGATCGCCCCGCCCTGCCCTTTGAAACGCCCACCGCGCACGTCCTCTGCAAAGGCTTCCATCCGCGCCAGCGTTTCACGAACCTCGGGCATAACATCATGCCCGTCGACCATGACCGGGGCGCCGTCGAGGTTGCGTAACGCGGTATGCAATACCGCTCGCCCCTCGGTTTCGTTGATCGCCTGCCCTGCGAACATCGCATCCCGACGTGCCATCACGCCTCGCGTTTCCGCCAGGGAGATCAGCGCGGCACGCACCTCTTTCGTGATCAGCGTTTTCGAATAATCCAGCAACAGCCCGTCAAACCGGGCGGAAAATCCCTCCGCCCTTGTATCATCCTGCGCGAACAGATCGACGATGTCCTGCCCGGCCAATCCGGCGGCCATATCCTTGAGCCTGTCAAACATCCCTACCTCTTACGCCGTCCAATGCACCACCATGTCGTTCAGCACGGCCCGCACCGGGGCTTCGGCGCGCGTCATGCTTTGCGCCCGCTCCAACGCCGCACGCTTGGCGCGGCCGGTAATCAACAGGTGCTTGGCCATTGCATCGTTCAGAACATGCGCCGACAGGGTGATCCGCGGTTCGGGCTGGTCGGGCGTGCGCATGCTGACCAGCACCGGCGCGCGATCCGACAACGCCAGGTCCAGATTATCCCCCTTGGGAAAAAGCGAAGCCGTATGCATATCCGACCCCATTCCCAGCAACAGCACGGAAATCGGCAGGCGCGGCACGATGGAGGCCTCCAGCTCGGCCAGCACCGCATCCGGGTCGGCCGCCTTGACATAAAGCGGCAGGTAACGTGCCGCCGCAGCGCGCCCCACCAACAGGCGCTCGCGGATCATCCGCGTGTTCGAGCGCACATGAACCTCGGGCACCCATCTCTCATCGCTCAGCATCACATCGACCCGGCTCCAGTCGAGGTTGGCGTCGCACAGTGCATCGAAAACCGGGCCCGGACTGGTACCGCCCGGCACCACGAACAACACGCGGTCCTGTTGATTGAGCGCCGATTTCAATTCCCCGGCCAGAACATTGGCCAGGTCGATGGCCAGCATTTCCTCGTCGGCGTACTCAAGCAGTTTCATGCCCTGATCTCCCTCCAGCGACGACCATCGCGGTGCATCAGCATCAGCGCATCGTCCGGTCCCGCACTCCCCGACGCATAAGGGATCGGTGCCTCGCCGCGTTCTTCCCAGCCCTCAATGATCGGATCGGTCCAGCTCCAGGCCTCTTCCACCTCGTCGCCACGCATGAACAGCGTCTGATTCCCCCGGATCACATCCATGATCAGGCGTTCATAGGCATCGGGAAAATCCGCGCTGTCCGGGCCAAGCGCCTCGGCAAAGGTCATATCCAGCGGCACGTCGACCAACCGCATGCCGCCCGGTCCCGGCTCCTTGATGGTCACCCCCAGTTCGATCCCCTCATTGGGTTGCAGTCGAATGGTCAGGATATTGCGGTGCCGCCCGGCCTGCACCCCGAAAATCGAATGCGGTGCATCCTTGAACACGACCGCGATCTCGCTGGCGCGGGCCTTCAGGCGCTTGCCGGTCCGCAGGTAAAACGGCGTGCCAGCCCATCGCCAATTGCTGATATGCGCCCGGATCGCCACGAAACTTTCGGTCGTGCTGTCTGGCGCCTCGACCTCGTCACGATAACCGGGGGCGCCGTCATCAGCCTGATACTGGCCGCGCACCACGCAATCCGGTTCCACCGGATCGAGCGCACGGATCACCTTGAGCTTTTCATCGCGCACCGCGTCGGGATCGAACTTGGCCGGTGGCTCCATCGCGATCAGGCACAGCAATTGCATCAGGTGGTTCTGCATCATGTCCCGCATCGCACCCGCTCGGTCGTAGTATTCGCCGCGACCGCCGACACCGACGCTTTCGGCCACGGTAATCTGAATGTGATCCACGTACTGGCTGTTCCAAAGCGGCTCGAACAACATATTGCCGAACCGTACCGCCATCAGGTTCTGAACGGTTTCCTTCCCCAGATAATGGTCGATCCGGTAAATCTGTCGCTCTTCGAAATGCTGCGCCAGAACCCGGTTCAGGTCACGTGCACTGGCCAAATCACGGCCAAAGGGCTTTTCCACCACGATCCGGCTATCCGCATCGGACATACCATAGGTATGCAATCGCTGCGCCAGATCGCCGAACAGGCCGGGACCGACCGAGAAATAGTAGGCCCGCACCCGGTCTTTCTGCACCAATGCGGCCAGCTTGTCCCACCCCGCATCGCCCCTTGCGTCCAGGGTGACATAGCTCACCCGTTCCAGAAAGGCGCTCAGATGATCACGGTTCTGCATGGCGTCGGGATCGAACTCGGCAATCGCGTCCGAGACAAAGGCACGATAGCCCGCCTCGTCCAACTCGCTGCGGGCCGCGCCGATCACCCGTGAGCTGCCCCCCATCTGGCCCGCGCAATAGCGGCGGAACAATGCCGGCAGAATCTTGCGTCGCGCCAGATCGCCGGTGCCGCCGAACACGATCAGATCGAAAGGTTCGACCGGGATGACTCGCGAAACCATCAAAACCCTCCTGCCGCCTGTTTTGGGCGAATGTTAGCGTTAACAAATCCTCAGACCAAACCGTCTAAACGCAGTTTGAAACAGAGTCTACCATGCCCCCCTGCGTTCACAATGGTGTCAGTCACGATATCGCGTCTTTCTTTCGCAACTCCCGGCCGTTACCCAATTCGGACACAGATGACGGAAGAGACGATGAAAGACGCCAGCCCGCCCGACGCCAACAGCGGCAAGTTTCAGGATCCCGCGACCACCGCCGACGGTCAGGCGCGCGCCACCGTGGCCCTTTCCCGGCCCGAAACCCTGTGGTTCAACACCGGCACACTGTGCAACATCACCTGCGCGAATTGCTATATCGAAAGTTCGCCCACCAATGACCGGCTGGTCTATATCACGGCTGACGAGGTGCGCGACTACCTCGACCAGATCGCGGCGCGCGGCTGGCCCATCCAGGAGATCGGCTTTACTGGCGGCGAACCTTTCATGAATCCGCAGATGGTCGACATGGCCCGCGCCGCACTGGAGCGCGGCTATCGCGTACTGATCCTGACCAACGCCATGCGTCCGATGATGCGCAACTCCGTCCGGCAGGGCCTGCTGGACCTGACCCGACACTGGCGCGATCAATTGACCCTGCGCATCTCGGTCGATCACTGGTCGCAAGAGCTGCACGACAAGGAACGCGGCGAAGGCGCGTTTGCAAAAACGCTCGAGGGCATGACGTGGCTGCGCGACAATGGCCTGCGCATGACCGTCGCCGGACGCACCGTCTGGGGCGAAACCGAAGCCGCCGCGCGCGATGGCTACGCCCGCTTTTACGCCATCCACGCATTCGACATAGATGCATACGATCCCGGCCATACCGTTCTTTTTCCCGAGATGGACGAAACCGTCGAAGTTCCGGAGATCACCACCGCATGCTGGGGCATCCTTGGCAAATCGCCCGACGATGTGATGTGTGCCTCCTCTCGCATGGTGGTCAAACGCCGTGGCGCCGCTCTTCCCACGGTTCTGGCCTGCACGCTCCTGCCCTACGCGCCTGAATTCGAACTCGGCGAAACACTTGAGCAGGCCGAGCGCGACGTGGCCCTCAACCATCCCCATTGCGCCAAGTTCTGTGTTCTTGGCGGTGCGAGTTGTTCGGCCTGATCCACCGCTTGCCCCGGCACGGCCACTGCCCCATATATCGTGAATGATCCGCTTCACGCCTATCCTGCTGGCCATTCTCTATGCCGTCGTCATGTACCGGTTTTCGGTCTGGCGCACCCGGCGCGAACTTGACGCCCGCTCGACCGAACTGGCCGATCCCCGGCTCAAGGGCATGACCGAACGGCTGGCCCGTGCGCTGGACCTTCCGCGTATCCGTGTGAATATCTACGAAATCGACCCGGTGAACGGCCTTGCCGCACCCGACGGGCGGATTTTCATTACCCGTGGCTTCTATCGCAAGTTCCAGCAAGGCGAGGTGACAGCCGAGGAGCTGGCCAGCGTTATCGCCCACGAACTGGGCCATGTCGCCCTTGGCCATTCGCGCCGCCGGATGATCGACTTTTCCGGTCAGAACGCCCTTCGCACCGCACTCGCCATGATCCTGTCACGCTTTCTGCCGGGGATCGGCGTCTGGATCGCCAACGGTCTGACCTCGCTTCTGGCCGCCCGCCTGTCGCGCAGCGACGAATACGAGGCAGATGAATATGCCGCCGCCCTACTGACCAAGGCGGGCATTGGCACCGGAGCGCAGAAATCGCTTTTCCGCAAGCTCGAAGCCCTTACACAAGCACGCGCAGGTGCCGCGCCGGCATGGCTGATGAGTCACCCCAAAACCGAAGACCGCATCGCCGCCATCGAAAAACTCGAAACCAAATGGCGCGTGGAAAGCTGAAAGACGACCTTCCATCGTTCCGCAGATACGCCGGGCAAGTCACCGCTCTCGGCAACGGGGCCAGCCCCCGAAACGCCATAAGGCGTCATTTGTACCGCCCTCAACCGCCGCTCACCGCCTTCGCCAATCGCGGCAAGCGCGCCTTTTTCAACAGCGCGCGCATTTCCCATGACTTGCTAGACAACCGGTTCGCCTCGGCCAGAACATCGTCGGCCACGGCCTGCACCAGATCGGGTTGCGCCTGCCAGATACCGTGCAGAAATGTATCGGGATCGGCCCGGCTGATACCTTCTTCAGTCAGAACGTTGCGCGGAAAGTCCCTCGCGTTCAGCGTCACGATCATATCCGCCGAACCGGCCACCGCCGCCGCCAGCACATGAATATCCGCCGGATCGGGCAACCACAGCCGCGCCTCCAGAGAGGGTGGGTACTCCACCTCGGCCTCGGGCCACCGAACCGCCAGCAGTGCAGCTTCCGACTGCGCCTGAGCCATGCCATCGGGCCCCAGTTTCTCCACAGCCCGCAGCCATTCACCAACGATCCGCGCCGACCAGAGCGGCGTATAGACGCCACGCGCAGCCACCCCCAACAGAACCTGCCGCATCACGGTGGGATAAATCACGCAGGTATCCAGAAGAATCTTCATCACAGGCGGAAAAACAGTGCCTTGAGGTATCCGCTCTCGGCCAGTTGCGGATGGAGCGGATGGTCCGGCCCGGCAAATCCGGTATGGATCAGCTGCGCGCCCCGCCCCGCACGGCCGATACCGCGCACCGATGCGCCCCGGAACCTGGCCAGGTCGGCCGCATGCGAACAGGAACACAGGCCCAGATATCCGCCTTCGGACACCAATGGCGCAGCCAGGCGCGCCACGCGTTCATAGGCGCGCAACCCCGCCTCCAGCGCCTTTTTCGACGGAGCGAAGGCTGGCGGGTCGCAAATGACCACATCGAACTGCGCCCCCTCCTCGGCCAATTGCCCCAGAACCTCGAACGCATCGCCCTTTCGGGTGGCAAATCGCGCCTCCACACCGGCCTGTCGCGCGCCCTGCACCGCCAGATCCAGCGCCGCCACGGACCCATCCACGGCAAGCGCGTGCTCCGCACCGCCTGCAAGCGCCGCCAGCGAAAAGCCCCCGACATGGGAAAAAACATCCAGCACCCGCGCCCCCTTGCTCAGCCGCGCGGCAAAGGCATGGTTGGGCCGCTGATCGAAGAACAGCCCGGTTTTCTGCCCGCCCGTCAGATCGGCCATGTAGATCGCTCCGTTCATCGGCACCGCCAGCGGCGCGCCGGGGGCCTGCCCGACCAGAACGGTATTTTCCGCATCCAGACCCTCCAGCCCCCGCGCCCGGCCAGCGGCGTTTTTCAAAACGATATTCACCCCTGTCACGTGGACCAACGCCTCGGCCATCGGGTCAAGCAGCCGTTCGGCCCACGCCGCATTCGGTTGGATCACGGCCGTGTCTCCGAAACGGTCGATCACGACGCCGGGCAATCCATCGGCCTCGGCATGGACAAGGCGATAGAACGGAGTCTCATACAGCCGTTCGCGCAGGGCCAGGGCACGTGCCAGACGATCCCGCAACCAATCGCCATCAATGACCTTGCCGCAATCGCGCTCCAGCACCCGGCACATGATCCGCGAATTGGGATTGACCGCGACCAGAGCCAACGGATTGCGCTCACCGTCCTCCAGCACCGCGATACTGCCGGGGGCAATCTTCTTCGTGCGGCGGTCGGTGACCAGTTCATTGTCGTAAACCCATGGCGCTCCGTGCCGGATGGCGCGGGCCTGTGCCTTGGGTTTCAGGCGTATAACGGGATAAGGGGACGGTGTCATGCCGTCCCCTTAAGCGGTTTCGTACCTGTCGAAAAGATCAGAGTTGGTTGATCGCACCCATCATCCCCAGAAACGCGGCCTTGTACCCGTTGGGATCGGTCAGCTCGGTCTTGATGACCTGCGCCAGATGATTGGTGATGCGATACTTCTGCGTGATCCCCTGACGTTCGGCCTTGATCGCCTCGGCCCCGCCAAGCGCACGGAAATCGGCCTTGACGAAATGCGGTTTTCCATAGATTTGCCCGGTCTCCGGGTTGCGCATCTGCATCTTGAACTGCAACGCATGCACGCCACCGATTGTATAGCGCGCCTTTTCGGTCAGTGCATGAAAACGGGTCACTTCCACCTCGAGGATCACCGGCACCAGACCGGGCTCCATCTCACTTACACCGCGCTCAAGCCCGGCCTGGAAAATGGCCTTGACCTGCGCATGACGATCGCCCGGCGGGTCTTCGCGCCACACGATATCGCCGCCCGGATAGTATCGGTTGGCTTCGGAAACCCGCAGGTTGTCGGGCACCGACACCCGAACGGCCTTCACGTCGAACGACAGCGGTGCCGCCTGGATTTGCGGGGCTTCCAGCGGGGCGTTGCGGGTCGCGGTATCGACCGAGGCACAGCCCGATACGGCCAGCCCCATCAGCATGACGGCGATCAAACGAAATAGACTCATGACATCCTCCTGGGCATTTTTCGCCCTTGATTGATTGATGCCAATCTGACGGGGGATTGAGGCGCAAATTCGTCAAATCCGGTACTTTACAATGGATTAACCATGTCTGAATCCGCACCTGACATCCCGGCCCGCTCTCCTGCGGTCCCGGAAAATCACTCGCGCTGACGCGATTTCCAACCGCCGCGGCGACGCGGAGGCTCGACCGTCAGCAACCCGTCCTGCAACACGCCCGTCATCGGATGATCTTCGTTGCCGACGCGATACCGCTCCAGCAACGTCGTGATCGCCCCGGTCTGATCCTGATCGCCGGGCAGAGACAACGCCCAGTCCAGAAAGATCGAACGACACTCCGGCGCGGTGATCCCATCAATGCGATAGGCCTCCCGGATCAGCCCCTTGTGGTCCAGCGGATCGCGTTCCATGTCAGTCCTCCTGCGGCAGGCGCGTCAGCGCCGCGTCGATCACCTTCGCCGCATTGCGCGTCGCCTGCTCCAGATCGTCCGACAACGCCGTCAGCGTTTCATACCCGGTTTCGCGCAGCACGAATTCCGCCCCGCCCTCGCCCAGACTGGCCGGATCGAGCGGCCTGTCGCTCAGCAACTTCGCGGCCTGCAACACCTGCCAGCAAAGCGTATAGGCCCGCAACAACGCCTCTCTGTCCGCGTCACTCAGCCAGCCGATTGCGACACCGGCCTGCAAACCGGCCCCGATATCGCGCCCGGTCTCCCCGGCCATCAGGCTCCCGGCCTGCGCCAGCAGCTCGACCTCCTGCATGCGCCCCGGCCCCAGCTTGGTGTCCCACGGGCCGGCGGGCGTCTTGGCGTCGGCGATGCGTTTGCGCATCGACGCCACCTCCTCCAGCACCTTGTCCGGGGCTCCCTTTTCGGTCAGAAGCGCAGCACGAAACGCCTCGACATCCCCGGCCAGTTCTTCAGGCCCGGCAATCACCCGCGCCCGCGTCATCGCCAGATGCTCCCAGACCCAGGCTTCGTTTTTCTGGTATTCCTGGAACGACTGCCACCCCGTCGCCACCGGCCCCTGATTGCCCGACGGGCGCAGGCGCATATCCACCTCGTAAAGCCGCCCTTCCGACATGGGAGCCGTCAGCGCCGTGATCATCGCCTGCGTCAGCCGCGCGTAATAGGGTCGCGTCGCCAGCGGGCGTCGCCCGTCCGAGCCCTCGGCCCCGTCGGCGTCGTAGATCACGATCAGGTCCAGATCGGACCCGGCATTCAACCGCTCCGCCCCGAGCGAGCCCATGCCCACCACGACGGCCCCGCGCCCCGGCGGAGGCCCGTGTTTTTCCACGAACTGCGCCACCACATGCGGCCAGATCGCCCCGATCACCGCGCCCGCCAGATCGGCATATTGCACCCCCGTGGTATCCGCCCCGGTCAGCCCGCGCAGATGATGCACACCGATCCGGAAATGCCATTCCTTCATCCAGCGGCGCGCGGTGTCCAGCTTGCGCTCGTAATCGCCTTCCTGCTCCAGCCGCCGCGACAGATCCTCCTGCAAGGCGTCGCGCCCCGGCCACGGGGCAAAGAAATCCCCCGCAATCACCGCATCGAACACGCTGGCATTGCGCGACAGATGCGCCGCCAGCTTGGGCGATGTGCCCGCGATATCCACCAACAGATCGACAAGCTGCGGATTGGCCTCGAACAGGGAAAACACCTGCACCCCGGCGGGCAGCCCTGCCAGGAACCCGTCAAAGGCCAACAGGGCCTCGGCCGGATGGGCCGTTCTGGCCAGCCGCGACAGGATATCGGGTTTCAGCCGGTTGAAAATATCCACCGCCCGCCCCGAGCGCAGCGCCGGATAACTCGGCCAGCGGCTGATGATCTCTTCATCGAACAGCTCTTCGGCCTCCTCCGACACGGGCTCTGGCCCTTCGGGGGCGAAAAAGCCCTCGATCAGATCGTGCACTTCGGTCAGACGGTCCTTCAGTTCCGCCTGCAAGTCGCCGGTATCCCGACCCATGAAGGCCGCCAGCCGCTCGAATTCGGCCTCAGAGGTCGGCAAATCGTGTGTCTGGGCGTCGCGCAACATCTGCAAGCGGTGCTCGACTTCTCGATGAAACCGGTAGTGGCGGGTCAGAACCTGCGCGGCGTCCTCGGGAATCCAGCCCTTTTCGGCCAGCCGCGCCAGCCCCTCGACCGTTCCGCGCACCCTCAGGTCAGGGTCACGCCCGCCTGCGATGATCTGCCGGGTCTGGGTGAAAAACTCGATCTCGCGGATACCGCCCCGGCCCAGCTTCATGTTGTGGCCCGGCAGCGACAATTGCCCGCCAAGGCCCTTATGCTCTCGAATGCGCAGGCGCATGTTATGCGCATCCTCGATCGCCGCGAAATCCAGATGCTTGCGCCACACGAAGGGGCGCAACGTATCCAGAAATTTCTGCCCGGCAGCCAGATCACCGGCACATGGCCGCGCCTTGATATAGGCGGCGCGCTCCCAGGTGCGGCCAAGGCTTTCGTAATAGGTTTCCGCCGCCGCCATCGCCATGCAGACAGGCGTCACGCTCGGATCGGGACGCAGGCGCAGGTCGGTGCGAAACACATAGCCCTCCGAGGTGCGGTCGTTCAGCATCGCCGCCATCTTGCGCGTCGCCCGCACGAACGAGGCCCGCGCCTCATGATAATCGCCCTCGTCGAACCGGGTTTCGTCGAACAGGCAGATCAGGTCGATATCCGAACTGTAGTTCAACTCGCCCGCGCCCATCTTGCCCATGGCAAGCGCCACCATGCCGCCTGCCGTGCCCAGATCGTCCTCGGTCTTGCCGGGCAGTTTGCCACGGCGGATTTCGGCGCCGACGCAGGCTTTCATCGCCAGATCGCATGACAGATCGGCGTATTCGGTCAGGCGGCCCGTGACCTCTTCCAGCGGCCAGACACCGGCCAGATCGGCCAACCCGGTCAACAGCGCCACGCGCCGCTTGCCCTGCCGCAAGGCCGAGGGCAAGGCATCAACAGCGACCTCGGGCAGGTCCGCCACCAGCGTATCCAACGCCGCTTCGGGGGCATCCAATGCCTCGGGCAGCCAGTCGCGCTCTTTCTCCATCAGGGTTTTCAGATAGGGGCTACATCCGGCGGCCCCGTCGATCAGGTTGGCCAGGTCGGGCCCCAGATCGGGAAACAGGGCGCGGACCTCCTGCCCCTGTTCGGGCTCGAAGGGGCGTGGCAGGCGGGTGATGCGTGACGAAAAATCCATGACCTTACTGATACCCGTGCATCGGGTCTGGTCAATGGCCCGCAGGATTGGAATAGTGCGGCAAAAGCGAACGGGAAACAGGTCATGAGTAAAAGCCTCAAGCGCGTTCTGCGCGCCCTTCAGGATGCGGGTTGCGACAGCCAGCCGGTCGAAGTCGGACACGCCACCACCGCCCGCATGGCCGCCGATCTTGTCGGGTGCAGTGTCGATCAGATCGCGAAATCCATCATCTTTCGCGGTGACATGTCCGGTGAGGCGGTCCTGTTCATCACCGCCGGGGGCAATCAGGTCAACGCCGACCGCGCCGCCACCCTGGCGGGGGAACCTCTGGGCAAGGCCGACGCAGCGCTGATCCGGACGCAGACCGGCTTTGCCATTGGAGGGGTTTCCCCCGTCGGCCACCTGACCCCGCCCCGTGCCTTTCTCGATCCACGGCTGATGGACTTCGAAATCGTCTGGGCCGCCGCCGGCACCCCGCGCCATGTCTTTTCCATCGCCCCCGTGGACCTGCAAAGGATTTCCGGCGCACAAACCGGCGCGTTCACCGACTGACCCTGCCGCACGCCCCGTTAACCACGGAGATACCGGCTCCCGGACCGACGCAATACCGTCGTTTTACCGACGCGATACCGGACCCGGTTTTGGCATATTAACCAATGCCTTACCCGCCGATTCCCGCATCTTGCCCCGAATAAATGTAAAAAACCTTCACATCGCCTCTTGCGCGAACGGGAGCGAACCCCAATCTAGGGAATGTGAAAGACATTCACATCAACCGCACCGCGACATGAAAGGACACCCTGATGAGCACCGCCACCTCCCCCTCGCCCGCTTCCTCCGTCGGGTCGGGGTCCGGCCCGATGGGCTGGCTTGCACGCGCCGAAGCCTGGCTTGACGACAAGGGCAAAGGCGCCTGGATCGCCGCCATGGTTCTGGCCTTTATTTTCGTCTGGCCGGTTGGCCTGGCCCTTCTCGCCTACATGATCTGGAGTGGAAAAATGGGTTGTAAAAGCAACAGCTTGAAGCGTGGCCGCTGCGCCTATACGGCCAGTCGCAGCACCGGAAACTCGGCCTTCGACTCCTATCGTGCCGACACGCTGCGCCGACTGGAACAGGAACAGGCCGATTTCGAGGCATTCCTGCAACGCCTGCGCGACGCCCGCGACAAGGCCGAGTTCGACCAGTTCATGTCGGACCGCGCCCGCGCCGCCAGCGATGACGACGCGCCCAAAGAAGCCTGAGCCAGAACGGTCCGGGGTTTCCCGGACCGTTTCCCTCCCCTATATCAGGACCACCATGACCGAGTATTCCTGGCACCTTCCCGATCCCGTCACCCAACCCGAATTCTATTCGGACGTCCCCGCCAAACGCCTGCTGGCCTGGGTGGTCGATACCGTTCTGATCGTTCTGATCTGCCTGTTGATCGTTCCTTTTACGGCCTTTACGGGGCTGTTTTTCTTTCCTTTTCTCATGCTGATCGTTGGCTTTGCCTATCGCGTTGTCACCATCGCACGGGGCTCGGCCACATGGGGCATGCGCCTGGTTTCGCTCGAATTTCGCAAGCTCGACGGTCAGCGCTTCGATCTGTCCATGGCGCTGCTGCATACGCTTGGCCTGACCATCTCGTTCGGGTTTCCGATACTTCAGGTGATTTCCATCGTCCTGATGCTGACCACGGAACGCGGTCAGGGCCTGAGCGACCATGTGCTTGGCACCGTAGCCCTGAACCGGCGTGCTACGGCCTGAAACACGATTACATCCCTGTTTATTGGCACTTGGCCTGCGCGCCCAAGGTTGTTACCGTAAATCATAGAACCGAAAAAGCCTTGCCCGATGCGCCATACCCTGCCAATCGCACCCCAGTTCTACGTGACGGCCCCGCAGCCCTGCCCGTATCTGCCGGGCCGGATGGAGCGCAAGCTGTTCACGGCCCTTCAGGGCGAAGGGGCGCAGCGCCTGAACGACAGCCTGTCGAAACAGGGTTTTCGCCGCTCGCAAAACGTTCTCTACCGCCCGGCTTGTGCAGAGTGTTCGGCCTGCCTGTCGGCCCGGATCAATGTCGATGATTTCCACCCCTCGCGCAGTCAGCGCAAAACGCTGAACCGCAACAGCACGCTTGAACGCCGCTCGACCTCGCCCTGGGCCACCGAAGAACAATACGCTCTTTTCCGCCGCTATCTCGAACATCGCCATGCCGATGGCGGCATGGCCGACATGGACACGTTCGAATTCGCCGCGATGGTCGAGGAAACGCCGATCCGCACCCGTGTTGTGGAATATGTGGACACAGAAACCGAAGAACTGGCTGCGGTCTGCCTGACCGACGTTCTGGATGACGGTGTCAGCATGGTCTATTCGTTCTACGACCCGGATCGCACCAGTGCCTCTCTGGGCACCTACATCATCCTTGATCATATTGAAATCGCGCGGGAAAACGGGCTGCCCCATGTGTATCTGGGATACTGGGTGCCCGGCAGTCCCAAGATGGGCTACAAGGCCGCATTTTCAGGACTCGAAGTATATGTGAACGGCGCGTGGGAAAAGATGCGCAATCCCGATGGGTATGACGCACAACTGCACCCGCTGTCCAATGATCCGATCTCCGAGCAGGTGGCCAATATCTCCCTGCCCGATGGGCGCCCGCTTCCCGCCCGCCGCAGCCGGCAAGGCGGGCGGTAAGCCCTGCACATCTCTCCAATCGAAAGAGCCCCCGGCCCGACCGAGAGAACAAGCACGCAAGCCTGCAACGGCTACCGATATTTTCGCCATTCAAGAGAGAGAAATAAGAAACCGGGGATCACGCAAACCTCGCAGGCGCTCCAGATTGTCCTGCACGTGCTCCGAGAGATCACCCCTTGCGGCTCCCAGGCGGTATTCCGGGGTAGCCAATGCTATTCCCTTTTGGCCCAGCCACCGGGCGATTTTCCGGTGGCTGGCGTGATTGTAAGCGCCACTGCGAAAGGCTCCGGCGTGATACCAGACCAGCAACGGCACCGGCTGGTCACGATTGTCCGGCAGATAGAAATTCACACGCAGGGTTTTGGACGTTTCACCTGATGGCGCGGACCCAAATGGTATGTCCTCCAACGTCATCCCTCCAATGCCATCAGGAAACTCTTCACCCATCATCACTGACCCGGCATTGTCGCTCAAAGCGTCGCGTTCACTCCGCCACCATCCAGCAGGACGTTCTGCCCCACGATAAACCCGGCAAATTGACTGCACAGGAAGGCACAGGTCGCACCGAATTCCTCCTTGGTGCCGTAACGGCCCGCAGGGATCGTTGCGCAGCGCCTCGTCTTGGCCTCATCCACGGAAATTCCTTCTTTCTCAGCAACCCCCTGATCCAGCGAGTCCGCGCGATCGGTGGCATGAATCCCCGGCAAAAGATTGTTGATGGTCACGCCTTTGCCCGCCACCTGCCGCGACGTGCCCGCAACATAGCCGGTCAGCCCCGCACGGGCCGAGTTCGACAGGCCCAATACCGGGATCGGCGCCTTGACCGACTGCGAGGTGATGTTGACCACCCGGCCCCAGCCCCGCTCCATCATCCCCGGCACCAACGCCTTGATCAGGGCTATCGGCGCCAGCATGTTGGCATCGAGCGCCTTTATGAAATCGTCGCGGTTCCAATCCGTCCACATGCCCGGCGGCGGCCCGCCCGCATTATTGACCAGAATATCCACCTCACCGGCCGCCTTCAGCAATTTGGCCTGTCCGTCCTCGGTGGTCACATCGCATGCCACCGTCGTCACTTTGACGCCGAACTCATCCCGGATCACCTGCGCCGCCGACTCCAGCGCCTCGGCCCCGCGGGCATTCATCACCAGATCGACACCGGCCCCGGCCAATGCCCGCGCGCACCCCAGCCCAAGCCCCTTGGACGATGCACAAACCAGCGCGCTTTTACCTTTTATTCCCAGATCCATGTGATAGCTCCCTTATATGGTTGCGCCACGATATCACCCGCCTTCGGGGGGATACCAGCAAAAGACCGATTGATTGACCCACACCCGCCAGAAATATAGGTTGTGATATCGCATACGCCACCGTAGACGACGTGCACTCAGTGATACACCAATGACCCAGACAGTCCCGAAACCAGCCCAGTCGATTCCCGTCTTTCGGGCCGCCGATTTTACCGTGGTGAGCGGTGCCAATCTGGGCGATCCGGTTTCCTTCGCCGCCGAACTGGATCTCGACGACACCTATGAACTTCGCAAAACGGCACATCAGCACCGCCTGTCGGTGTTGGCCGACGAAGCAGGCGGATTCAGCGTGGCGCCGGATACCTCGCTTGGCCGCCCCGGCGCGACGTTGCATCTGGATGCCTGTCTGACTGTCATGTCAGGCACAGGCCAAACCTCCGAGGTGCTGACCCTCGTCGAGGTCGACGTTCATGGGAATGTGGCCGAGGTCTATATCCTGCCCATGGCCGAACTGGTGCCTCGCATGGGCTATGCCCTTGTCGGGATCGACCGCGACAATGCCCACCAGAAATTCGCCGAGGTGGCCTGTGTCTCGTTCTCGCGCGGAACGCATATCACGATGGCCTCGGGTGCGCAGCGCCGCATCGAGGACCTGAACATAGGCGACATGGTGCTGACCCGCGACGATGGCCCCCAGCAGGTTCGCTGGATCGGTCAGTCCACCGTTCGCGCCGTGGGCGAATTCGCCCCGATCCGGATCAAGGCGGGCGCCCTGCACAACGAAAACGACCTGCTGGTCAGCCCGGATCACCGACTGTTCATCTATCAGCGTTCAGATGCGCTTGGCGCGGGCCGGCACGAGCTTCTGGTGCGGGCGCGCTACCTGGTGAATGGCGACACGGTGGTGCAGCAGGATGGCGGCTTCATCGACTATTTCCAGCTTTTGTTCGATCATCACCAGATCATCTATGCCGAGGGCATCGCCGCCGAAACCCTGCTGGTCGACACCCGCACGCGCGCGGCCCTGCCGCAAGACCTGAGCGATGCCCTGTCCGACCTTCTGTCGGTCCACGGCGAGCGCGCTCACAAGGATCTTGAAGTCAGCAAGGCACTTTTGAATCACCCCGACGCCGCCAGCATCCTCAAACGCGCCTCGACGCGGTAATCCGGTCGTGCAAACCGTCGGCCCGTATTGCGCACCCGTCCTGCGCCCTCTATATGCGCCCTCATGCTGGACCTGACCCAAAACCGCCCCGATCTGCCGCCTGAAATCGCACGGCGCCGCACCTTCGCGATCATCTCGCACCCGGATGCGGGCAAGACCACCTTGACCGAAAAGTTCCTGCTGTATGGCGGCGCTATTCAGATGGCCGGTCAGGTACGCGCCAAGGGCGAAGCGCGGCGCACGCGCTCGGACTTCATGCAGATGGAAAAGGACCGCGGGATTTCCGTCTCGGCCTCGGCCATGTCCTTCGATTTCGGCAAGTTCCGGTTCAACCTCGTGGACACGCCTGGCCACTCGGATTTCTCCGAAGACACCTATCGCACGCTGACCGCCGTCGATGCCGCGATCATGGTGATCGACGGGGCCAAGGGCGTGGAAAGCCAGACGCAGAAACTGTTCGAGGTCTGCCGCCTGCGCGACCTGCCGATCCTGACCTTCTGTAACAAGATGGACCGTGAAAGCCGTGATACCTTTGATATCATAGACGAAATTCAGGAAAACTTGGCAATCGACGTCACACCCGCCAGCTGGCCCATCGGCGTGGGCCGTGATTTCATCGGCTGCTACGACATGCTGAACGACCGGCTGGAGTTGATGGACCGCGCCGACCGCAACAAGGTTGCCGAGTCGATCCAGATCGACGGTCTGGACGACCCGAAACTGGCCGAGCACGTTCCCGAACACCTTGTCGAACAGTTGCGCGAAGAGGTCGAGATGGCCCGCGAATTGCTGCCCGCGCTCGACCCGCAGGCGGTTCTCGAAGGGCACATGACCCCGATCTGGTTCGGGTCGGCGATCAACTCGTTCGGCGTCAAGGAACTGATGGACGGGATCGGTACCTATGGCCCCGAACCGCAACCGCAATCCGCCGAACCGCGCCAGATCGCTCCCGAAGAAACCAAGGTTTCCGGCTTTGTGTTCAAGGTGCAGGCCAATATGGACCCCAAGCACCGCGACCGTGTGGCGTTCGTGCGCATGGCCTCGGGGCATTTCAAGCGCGGCATGAAGCTGACCCATGTGCGCACCAAGAAACCGATGGCAGTCTCGAACCCGGTTCTGTTTCTGGCGTCGGATCGCGAACTGGCAGAAGAGGCCTGGGCCGGCGATATCATCGGCATCCCAAACCACGGACAATTGCGCATCGGCGACACCCTGACCGAGGGAGAAGCCCTGCGCGTCAGCGGCATCCCTTCTTTCGCGCCGGAACTGCTGCAAAGCTGCCGGGCGGGCGATCCGATGAAGGCCAAGCATCTGGAAAAGGCCCTGATGCAATTCGCCGAGGAAGGCGCGGCCAAGGTGTTCAAGCCCGCCTTCGGCTCGGGCTTTATCGTCGGGGTCGTTGGTGCGTTGCAATTCGAGGTCCTGGGCAGCCGGATTGAAATGGAATACGGCCTGCCCGTCCGGTTCGAAGGGTCGCAGTTCACCTCGGCCCGGTGGGTCAGCGGCCCCAAGGACGCGGTTGAAGCATTTGCCGATGCCAATAAACAGCACATCGCCCATGACCATGACGGCGACGTGGTGTACCTGACGCGCCTGCAATGGGATATCGACCGGGTCGAACGGGATTACCCGGACATCACCCTGACGGCCACCAAGGAAATGATGGCCTGACCGCCTACCAGCGACCGGTGATAGCGGTCCTCATCAAGCCCATGCGGCAGCGAAACGGGGACAGTTCCAACGTGCCGTCCGCCACCCGTGCCGGATCACGCACAGCCATGCGCAAGATCGGCCCGACCTGCCACATCGGCAGCAATGCCGGGCGCGCGGCAGCAAGGATGTTCTGGCGGCGCGCACGGGCCTGCGCAAGGCTGTTCAACCCTTCCTGAGCCAGCCCTCGCACCGCATCCGCCGTCCCCTCGACCAGTGGCACCCGCCCTGCCTGCTCCAACGCGGGCACAGCACGCAGCCAGTTGGCCACCCCAAGCGCATACCCCGCGTCTCGCACCACCGCATCCGGCACAGGCCCCAGGGCCCGCGCAGCCGCCAGCAACAGATTGCCCGAGGTTTTGGCAAGGTAATCCTGGAAATGCGCCATATCCCCGAAGGGATCGCGGTAGATGTCCCACCGCCGCACCTCGGTCAGCGCATCCAGCAATTCCACTCCTTGCCCGTCCAGAACCCGCGCCAAAGGCGTGACCACCTCATGACGGCGCACCGGCCCGCCACTACGGATTTCCTCCAACGCATCGCGCCACCATTGCAGGCGCATTTCGGCGATCATCGTTTCCTGCGTGACCCACGGGGCGCGCGACACCTCGATGTTGAAAGCATAGATCGGAAACAGAACCGCACGGGCACGCGGCGGCGCGGCCATGATCGCGGCGAACCTGTCGGGATCGCCGCGCTCCACAAGTAGCGCACAGGCGATCAGATCGGCGTCGAACTCCACGCGCGCCACCTAGGCCACGGCCCCTTCCCGCCCGCAATCACGCAGTAACTTCCAGACGATCGCATCCAGCAGCGCCTCGAAACTGGCATCGACTATGTTGGCGCTGACCCCCACCGTGGACCAGCGCCGCCCCTGCCCGTCTTCGCTGTCGATGATGACACGGGTCACGGCCTCAGTCCCGCCCTGGGTGATACGCACCTTGAAATCCACCAGCCGCATGTCGTCAATCGCCTGCTGATACGGCCCCAGATCCTTGGCCAATGCCTTGGCCAGCGCGTTCACCGGGCCACGATCGTTGCCATCCTCATCCATCGACTCGCTGACCGACAGCTTCTTTTCGCCATCGACCTTGACCACGACCACGGCCTCGGACAGCGAAACCATCCTGTCGTACTTGTTCTTGCGCCGCTCGACCGTCACCTTGTAGCGCTTGACCTCGAAGAAATCCGGCAACTGCCCCAGTTCACGCCGGGCCAGCAATTCGAAACTGGCCTGCGCGCTGTCATAGGTATACCCGCGATCCTCGCGCTGTTTGATCTCGTCCAGAATACGGGCCAGCGCCGGGTCGCCCGATGGCACATCGATCCCCGCCTCGGCCAGTCGCCGCCGCAGGTTCGATTGCCCCGCCTGGTTGGACATCGGGATGATGCGCATGTTCCCCACAAGCCCCGGATCGATATGCTCATAGGTCGACGGATCCTTGAGGATCGCACTGGCATGAAGTCCGGCTTTGTGGGCAAAGGCCGATGCCCCCACGTATGAGGCCTGCTTGGTCGGCACGCGGTTCAGGATTTCGTCCAGCAACCGGCTGGCCTGCGTCAGCCCCTGCAATGCGTCCTGCGTGATCCCGGTCTCGAACCGGCTGGCATAGGGCTCTTTAAGTAACAAGGTCGGGATCAGGGCCGTCAGGTTGGCATTGCCACAACGCTCGCCCAAGCCGTTCAGCGTGCCCTGAATCTGGCGCGCCCCGGCCCGCACCGCCGCCAATGATCCGGCCACGGCGGTTTCGGTATCGTTGTGACAGTGAATGCCCAGCCGATCCCCCGGAATACCCGCCGCGATCACCTCGGAGGTGATCCGCCCGATTTCGTCGGGCAAGGTGCCGCCATTGGTATCGCACAACACGATCCAGCGCGCCCCGGCCTCATGCGCCGCCAGCAACGCCTCCAGTGCGTACTCGCGATTGGCCTTCCAGCCGTCAAAGAAGTGCTCGGCGTCAAACAGCGCCTCGCGCCCCTGCCCGACCAGATGCGCGACGGATCGCGCGATGTTCTCGGTGTTCTCGGCCAAAGTGATGCCAAGCGCGGTTTCGACATGGAAATCATGGGTCTTGCCCACAAGGCATACCGCGCCCGTTCCGGCATTCATTACCGCCGCCAGCACATCGTCGTTTTCGGCCGAACGGCCCGCGCGCTTGGTCATGCCAAAGGCGGTCATCGTCGCACGGGTCTGCGGGGCATCGGCGAAAAACGCGCTGTCGGTGGGGTTCGCACCGGGCCAGCCACCCTCGATGTAATCCACACCAAGAGCATCGAGCGTCTTGGCGATCTGCTGTTTTTCATGGGCCGAGAACGACACTCCCTGCGTCTGCTGACCGTCGCGCAAGGTTGTGTCATAAAGATAAAGACGCTCCTTACCCATCACGCCCCCCTGCTTTCTTCTGTTCGCGACTATCCCGGCGAATGTGAGAGGCTGGCCCCTCGCTCCGATGGCGCAACTTGGCTGGGTGGGTTCTCGACATCACTCCAACCCTTCCAGCTTGGCAGGATCGAACCCCGCACCGGGGATCAATTCCACCCCGTCCTTGCTCATGCGCACCTCGACGCCAGCGTCGATCAGCGCGGATTTGAGGCGGTCCACCTCGGAAAAGTCCTTGGTTTGCATGGCGCTTTGGCGGGCTTGGAAAAGTTGGTCCGCCAAACGTTCGAGCCCGCTTTTTGCAACATGAGCAGATTTTATCCGATCAGAAATCTCCTCAAATGTGTAAAATCCGAGGAAAACAAGGTTAGCGGCCAACTCTGAGCCCATCGCATGGTTCGCCAACTGATCTAAGCCGACCAATGCCGCATGTGTATTCAGATCATCTGCCAAAGCATCAACGATGGCTTGCATGGGAGGCAATGTCTTGGCCTCCTCAAGATTGCCATTTCTTTCAATGATCTTGAGAAAATCGTCTAACTTGCCAGCGGCTCCGGCAGCCTTCTCCGCCGTCCAGTCCATCGGCTTGCGGTAGTGCGTGGACAGGAACACGAAGCGGATCACCTCCCCCGGAAATCCCTGTTCCAGCAGGTCATGCACGGTAAAGAAGTTGCCAAGGCTCTTGGACATCTTCTTGCCCTCGACCTGCAACATCTCGTTATGCATCCATATCTGCGCGAAACCGCCTTCGGGATGGGCGCAGCAGCTTTGGGCGATCTCGTTTTCGTGATGCGGGAACATCAGATCGTTGCCGCCGCCGTGGATATCGAAACTTTCGCCCAGCAATTCATAGGACATGGCCGAGCATTCGATATGCCAGCCGGGCCGTCCCCGGCCCCAGGGGCTGTCCCATCCGGGCAGGTCGTCGCTCGATGGCTTCCACAGTACGAAATCCATCGGGTTGCGTTTATAGGGCGCCACCTCGACCCGCGCGCCGGCGATCATGTCATCGACCGAGCGGCCCGACAAACGCCCGTATTCCTTGTAGCTTTCGACCGAAAACAGAACATGCCCCTCGGCCTCGTAGGCATGACCTTTGGCAATCAGGTCTTCGATCATCGCAATCATCTGGCCGATATATTGCGTGGCACGGGGCATGGCGTCGGGTTCAAGCGCGCCAAGTGCGCCCATATCGTCCAGAAACCACTGTGTCGTCATTTCGGTGATACGGGCGATTTCGGCGTTCACGTCCCCGCCCTTGCCGACGTTTTCAATGGCGCGCGCGTTGATCTTGTCATCCACGTCGGTGAAATTGCGCACATAAGTCACGTGATCGGTGCCATAGACATGGCGCAGCAAGCGATAGAGCACGTCGAACACGATCACGGGCCGCGCGTTGCCCAGATGGGCCCGGTCATAGACCGTAGGGCCACAGACATACATCCGCACGTTTTCGGGGTCCAATGGCTCCAGCACCTGCTTGGCGCGGGCCTTGGTGTTATAGAGTTTGATCGTCGTCATGAATGTCCTCGCAGGCGCGGTTGTCCCGCGGCGGGCTTATCAAGTCACGTCTGGATATGGAATAGATGACGGCCCGCCCGAGATATCTCAGGTGGTAATGCAGCAGATGATGAAGCAGCGGATCGTCATGGCCTGACGCTACGCCCGGTGCGGGCGAATGGCAAGGGCAAACGCGAGGGTCTCGCTTCGCCGCCTCATGATCCGTTTGCGACATCGGTCGCGATCAGGACAGACAGCACAGACAGAATCGGCTTTCCTGAACCGGTCAGGGAGGAGGACCCGACCATGAAACCGTGCTGCAAGATCGCACTGGTCACGCGCACAATCGGTGCGGCGCGAGGACGTGCAGCCAGAGGCAGGCCAGACCGGATGCAATACTGCTGAAAGCCTGAATTTTCCTGCCTTTTCAATAGGTTTCAAATATGAACGACATGACCTCGCGCCGCACCGGCGGGCGCGCGGCCCGGCGTGCCAGCCGGGCTGCCCCGCTGAACGACGATCTGCGCCCCGTGCGCCCCGGCCTGACGGGCGGCACCTATACCCCGCTGACCGAAGACGGCATGACCCGCATCCACCGCGCCGCGCTCGATGCATTGGAGCAAATCGGCCTGTCCGGTGCACCAGACAGTGGTATCGCCCGTATGACCCGCGCCGGTGCCACCCTTGGCGATGACGGTCGCCTGCGCTTTCCCCGCGCCCTGGTGGAGGAAACAATTGCCAATGCAAACAAAGAGATAACCCTGTTCGCCCGCAATCCCCGGCATGACCTGCTCCTTGTGGGCCCTCGGGTGCATTACGGCACCGCTGGTGCGGCGGTGCATATGGTGGATGTGGACGGACGCGACTATCGCGACAGCACCTTGCAGGATCTGCACGATGCCGCGCGGATCACCGACCGGCTGGACAATATCCATTTCCTGCAACGGCCCATGGTCGCGCGGGATATCCCGGATGCGTTCGAGATGGAGTTGAACACGGTCTATGCCTGCTGCGCGGGGACCACGAAACACGTCGGAACCAGCTTTTCCGAGCCCTCGCATGTGGCCCCGGCGCTGGAGCTTTTGCACCTGATCGCGGGGGGAGAAGACAAATGGCGTGAGCGGCCTTTTGTCAGCAATACCAATTGCTTCGTCGTTCCTCCGATGCGGTTTGCAACCGAATCCTGCGAGGTGATGGAAGCCTGCATCGACGGCGGAATGCCCATCCTTTTGTTGTCGGCGGGGATGGCGGGGGCGACGGCGCCTTCTACCATTGCGGGGGCGATCGTGCAGGCGGTGGCGGAATGTCTGGCGGGGCTGGTTTATGTCAACGCGGTGAAACCCGGCCATCCGGCGATTTTCGGCACTTGGCCCTTCGGGCTGGACCTGCGCAGCGGGGCGATGACGGGCGGGTCGGGCGAGCAGGCGTTGCTGAGCGCGGGCTGCGCGCAGATGCATCGGTATTACGGGCTGCCCGGCGGGGCGGCGGCTGGGATCGCGGACGCCAAACTGCCCGACATGCAGGCTGGATGGGAGCAGATGTGTTCCAACGTGATGGCCGGCCTGGCGGGGCTGAACATGGTCTATGAGGCGGCGGGGATGCATGCCTCGCTGCTGGGGTTTTGCCATGAATCCCTGATACTTGGCGACGATCTGATCGGGCAGGCGCTGCGCTGTGTGCGCGGGATCGAGGTGGATAACGAGACTTTGGCGCTGGACCAGATGCGCGAGGTCTGCCTGAACGGGCCGGGGCATTACCTGGGCACCGATCAGACGCTGGCGCGGATGCAGCGCGATCATGTCTACCCCGCGCTCGGCGACCGCACGAGCCCCAAGGAATGGGCCGAGAACGGCAAGCCCGACCTGATCGAACGGGCCACCGAACGCAAGGAGGCGATTTTGGCAGATCGGTCAGAGGCCCGGTTCGATCCGCGGCTGGATGCCGAGATCCGGCGACGCTTCACCATCCACCTGCCAGCCTGAGCGGCGCATCGGCAAGGGGGTTGAATCGTACAAAACGTACGATGCGTACACGCGTTTTGTACGAAAATCGGCCCCCTGCCGGATATCTGCGCCCATCATGGACGCAAATGCGCCCACGCGCCGGAGGTTTACGGTTTGGCAACGGCTCCCTGTTAGCAATGGGGATACGAGATGAGGAGACCGTTATGAAACGCCCGATGCCTGCGCTGCGCCCGTGTGACGATCATGTTCCCCGGCGGAGTTGCCCGCCACCCGAACCACCGCGTCAGGGGCGATGTCGACAGGCATGTTCGCCTGAGGGTGGATATTCCGCTAGGGGGATGGGGACGATCATGGCCTGAGCGTTCGGCAATGGCGGATGGCGGTTTCGGAGTGGACATTCGATTGCGATGCAATCCGACGCGGATGCTAGGCAGGTGGGGCGGAGAGTGGACTTTCACTGCAGCTCCGATAAATAACCGAGATGCGGGACGGAGCTGCCGTTGCCTGAGCCGCGCATCGCCAGACCGCGGGATGGCGATCAGACGGTCATTCTTTGTGCTTTATGCCTGCCAAATTCGAAAGAGGATTGAACGGGGCGCCGTCCTCACCCAATCGCCAGCCCGTGCGGGCGGTCTGGCGATGCGCGGCGCCTTCGGCGCTGTTTCGCGCAGGTGAACATGGCGCCAAAGGTTGCCATGCGGGACAAAGCGATCGGTCGCTCAGCCGAGAAGAATGGTAATACTTGGAGCCGATGGCATGATTTCTCCATGGGTGACGGTTTCAAGCAGGATCTTATCATTTGTCTCCGGCCACAGGATCAAAGTCATGCCGCTCGCCAGCCCGTCGACCTCGACAACCACGGAGGAAAACATTTTCTCTGGACGCTACGAGGCTGGAAAAGCCTTTCACCTCAATCTCGGTGTAGCTGCCGACACTGGTGTACTTTCGAGAGAGAACAATGAAATTCTTTCGGTCCGGTGGATTGATGCCCTTTTGACTGAAAAGTACACTCAACGCTTGCCACTCGAAATCCAAAAGATTGATTTTATTGTCCATGTCGCACCGCCACCTGCCCCACTTTCACGCAGATCCTGTCCGCAACAAGCGCCGAGGGGCAATGGCAGCTTAGGGGTAGAGGCGGAAATTCGATATACAAACCACCAATATCAACAATAGGCCGATCTTGCCTTGAAAGAAGTCCATGGATTGACGCTTTCCAAACTCCCCTCCCGACCCATCGCAGTCTTTGGCCCACCCCCGACATTGCCATAAGGCTTCTCTCCTGCCATCCCCCTACCCCTCTCCCAACCGGCCAAGGATCGCGGCGCTGTCCACGCCTTCGATGGCGCCGCTTATCCGGCCACGGCCGCCGAAAAGGCGGGTGGCGATGAAGCCTTCGGCCACGGCGGGCGGGGCGTGGCGGATCAGGACCGAGGCGGTCAGGAGCGTGGCGAGGCTTTCGGCGTACCAACGCGCCTGTGCCTCGTCCGGCAGGCGGGGAAAGCGGCCCATATGGTCGCGCAGGGCCGCGTCGTAACGGCGGTAGCTGCCCGCCGCCGCGCCCAGTTCGGCGCTCAGCACCTCGCCCGCCAGCGGCTCGCGCCGCAGGGTGCGCAGGATGTCGAGACAGATCACGTTGCCCGAGCCTTCCCAGATGGAATTGAGCGGGGCCTCGCGATAGAGCAGCGGCAGGGGCGTGTCTTCGACATAGCCCATTCCGCCCATCGCCTCCATCGCCTCGTACACGACATTGGGGCAGAGCTTGTTGCCCATGAACTTGGCCAGCGCCACGGAGAGGCGGGCAAAGGCGCGGGCCTCGTCCCCCGGTTTGTCGAAAAACGCAGCCACATGAAGGCCAAGCGCCAGCGCCCCTTCCCAGTCGAGCGCCAGGTCGGACAGAACCGCGCGCATCAGGGGCTGGTCGATCAGTTGTTTCTGAAACACCGTGCGGTGGCGCGCCCAGTGGTGGGCATGGTCGAGCGCGGCGCGCATCAGCCCCGCCGGGGCCATCGCGGTGTCGAGCCGGGTGTGATGCACCATTTCGATGATGGTCTGGACGCCCTGCCCCTCGTCGCCAAGGCGATGCGCGAGCGTGTTGACATATTCGATCTCGGCCGAGGCATTGGCACGATTGCCCAGCTTGTCCTTGAGCCGCTGGATCTGGATGGGGTTGCGCCCGTCCTCCAGCCAGCGGGGCACGAGGAAACAGGTCAGCCCGCCGGGGGCCTGCGCCAGGGTCAGGAACCCGTCCGACATCGGCGCGGAGCAAAACCATTTATGCCCGTTCAGGCGGTACATCCCGCCCTCGGGCGTGGCGGTGGTGGTATTGGCGCGCACGTCCGAGCCGCCCTGTTTTTCAGTCATCGCCATGCCGAGCGTCGCGCCCGGTTTGCGCGCCAGCGGCAGCGGCGCGCCGTCATAGGTGCGCGCCGTCAGCTTGGGCACCCAATGCGACAGCAGCCCCTTGTCGGCCCTGAGCGCCGGGACGGCGGCGTAGGTCATGGTCATGGGGCAGCACACGCCCGGTTCGATCTGGCTCGTCAGGTAGACCATCGCGGCATGGGTGGCGTGGCCGCCCGGTGCGCCCTCCCACGGCAGGGCGGCATAGCCCCCGCCGATGCCGGTTTGCATGAGATGGTGATAGGCCGGGTGAAAGCGCACCTCGTCCAGCCGCCGCCCGCCCGCATCGAACAGCACCAGTTCGGGCGGATGACGGTTGGCGTCGCGCCCGGCGGCCTGCAAATCGGCGGTGCCGATCTGCGCGCCGTAGCTGGCAAGGTGGTCGGCCTGCGCGCCGCCGGCCTGCGCGTGGCCGCGCAGCGCCGGGTCGTTCGCCCAGAGGTCCAGATCGCCGCGCGGCGCGGGCTGGTTGGTGACCTCGTGCGTGGCAAGGTCGCTGCGGGGTGGCAGGTGTGGCATGGCGGACTCTCCTCTGACGGGAAAGGTATCGCGCAATGCGGCAATCGTGAAAAGGGGATTCACAAAGCGAATCACCTGTGGCAAGGTGGCCCGAGACCGCCCGAAAGAGGCGGCACCAAGAGGCAGAGCAGTAATCACCATGACACGCCGCACACGGCCCGCTTTGGGTGTTTTGATATTCTTCGTCGTGGCCTTCGGCCTTGGGGCGTATTTCACCTTTGCCGCGGTGCAGGGGGATTACGGGCTGTTCCGCCGTGCCGAGATCGAGGCCGAGAGCCGCGCCTTGCAGGGGCAACTGGACGCGCTGGAAGGTCAGGTCGCACGGATGGAAAACCTGACGCTGCGGCTGTCGGACGAGTACCTCGACCTCGACCTGCTGGACCAGCAGGCGCGCGACGTTCTGGGCCTGCTGCGCGCCGACGAGATCGTCATCCGCTGAACCTTCGGTATTTTATGGGTATTGTCCGCAAACGCGCGCCACGACCGGCCGCGCGGCCCAAATTGACTCTCGCATGAAAAGCGGTTTTGCTGTATGAATTAGTTTAACGCTAAACTATTTTGCAGCAGAGGAGCGGGCGACCCATGAGCACCCGGAAAAGCGCAAAGAAACCAAACGTTTCGGCGGAGGAGCTGAAGACTTTTTACCGGGACATGTTGTTGATCCGTCGATTCGAGGAAAAGGCCGGTCAGCTTTACGGGATGGGCCTGATCGGCGGGTTCTGCCATCTTTACATCGGTCAGGAGGCCGTCGTCGTGGGGCTGGAGGCCGCCGCCGAGGAGGGCGACAAGCGGATCACCACCTATCGCGATCACGGGCACATGCTGGCCTGCGGGATGGACCCCAAGGGCGTCATGGCCGAGTTGACGGGCCGCGAGGGCGGGCTGTCGCGCGGCAAGGGTGGCTCGATGCACATGTTCTCGACCGAGAAAGATTTCTATGGCGGGCACGGGATCGTGGGGGCGAACGTGCCGCTTGGCGCGGGTCTGGCCTTTGCCGACAAGTACCTTGAAAACGACCGCGTGACATTCACCTATTTCGGCGATGGCGCGGCCAACCAGGGGCAGGTCTACGAGACCTTCAACATGGCCGCCCTGTGGAGCCTGCCGGTGGTGTTCGTGATCGAGAACAACCAGTACGCCATGGGCACGGCGCAGAAACGCTCGACCTCAACGCCCGATATCTACACCCGTGGCGAGGCGTTCGGCATCCCCGGCGAGGCGGTGGACGGCATGGACGTTCTGGCCGTCAAGGAAGCGGGCGACAAGGCCGTGGCGCACTGCCGGTCGGGCAAGGGGCCCTATATCCTCGAGATCAAGACCTATCGCTATCGCGGGCATTCGATGTCGGACCCGGCCAAATACCGCACCCGCGAGGAAGTGCAGAAAATGCGCGAGGAAAAGGACGCCATCGAGCATGTGCGCGAGTTGCTGCTGTCGGGTAAGCACGCCACCGAGGACGATCTCAAGGCGATCGACAAGGAGATCAAGGCCATCGTGAACGATGCGGCCGAGTTCTCGAAAGACAGCCCCGAGCCGGATGCGGCCGAGCTGTGGACCGACATTTACGCCGATACGGCGCCCCAGAACGCCTGAGGAGGAGAGACGACAATGGCAACCGAAATCCTGATGCCCGCCCTCTCGCCCACCATGGAAGAAGGCACGCTGGCCAAATGGCTGGTCAAGGAAGGCGACGAGGTGTCGAGTGGCGACATCCTCGCCGAAATCGAAACCGACAAGGCCACGATGGAGTTCGAGGCGGTGGACGAAGGCACCATCGGCAAGATCCTGATCGCGGAAGGCACCGAGGGCGTCAAGGTGAACACCCCCATCGCCGTGCTGCTGGAGGAAGGCGAAAGCGCCGACGATATCGACACGACCGCCGCCGCCCCTGCCCCGCAGGCCAGTAATGACAGCGGCGCAGGCGACGC
This sequence comes from Roseovarius sp. PS-C2, assembly GCF_018862045.1. NCBI lineage: Bacteria > Pseudomonadati > Pseudomonadota > Alphaproteobacteria > Rhodobacterales > Roseobacteraceae > Roseovarius > Roseovarius sp. PS-C2. The sequence continues at coordinate 155,680 of NZ_JAHKSQ010000007.1, read as the reverse complement.
GCCTGCCCCGGCCCCCGCACAAGCCAAGGCGCCCGAAGCGCCCAAACCGGACCTCAGCCCCGACTGGCCCGAGGGCACGGAAACCAAAAAGCAGACCGTGCGCGAGGCGATCAATGCCGCCATCGCCGAAGAGATGCGCGCCGACGCCACGGTGTTCATCATGGGCGAAGAGGTGGCCGAATACGAAGGCGCCTACAAGATCACCCAGGGATTGCTGGACGAGTTCGGATCGAAACGGGTGATCGACACGCCGATCACCGAACACGGCTTTGCCGGGATCGGCGTGGGCGCGTCATGGGGTGGGCTGCGCCCGATTGTCGAATTCATGACATGGAACTTCGCCATGCAGGCGATCGACCAGATCATCAACTCGGCGGCCAAGACGCTGTATATGTCGGGCGGGCAGATGGGCAGCCCCATCGTGTTCCGTGGCCCCAACGGCGCCGCCGCCCGCGTGGGGGCGCAACACAGCCAGGATTACGCCGCGTGGTATGCACAGGTGCCGGGGCTGAAGGTGGTTCAGCCCTATTCCGCCGCCGACGCCAAGGGCCTGCTGAAAAGCGCGATCCGCGATCCGAACCCGGTGGTGTTCCTTGAGAACGAGATCCTGTACGGCAAGTCCTTCGACGTGCCGGTGATGGACGATTTCACCATCCCCTTCGGCAAGGCGCGCATCGCGCGCGAGGGCAGCGACGTGACCATCGTGAGCTTTGGCATCGGCATGACCTATGCGCTGGAGGCCGCCGAAAAGCTGGCCGAGGACGGGATCGACGCCGAGGTGATCGACCTGCGCACGCTGCGCCCGATGGATCATGACACGGTGATTGCCTCGGTGATGAAAACCAACCGCTGCGTCACAGTCGAAGAGGGCTGGCCGGTGGCCTCGATCGGGAACCACATCTCGGCGGTGCTGATGGAGCGCGCGTTCGATTACCTGGATGCGCCGGTGATCAACTGCACGGGCAAGGACGTGCCGATGCCCTATGCCGCCAACCTTGAAAAGCTGGCGCTGACCTCGACCGCCGAGGTTCTGGAAGCCGTGAAAAAAGTAACCTATCGCTAAGGAGACATGGACGATGCCAACTGAAATTCTCATGCCCGCCCTGTCCCCCACGATGGAAGAGGGCACGCTGGCCAAATGGCTGGTCAAGGAAGGCGATACCGTCAGTTCCGGCGACCTGCTGGCCGAGATCGAAACCGACAAGGCGACGATGGAGTTCGAAGCCGTGGACGAAGGCACCGTCGGCAAGATCCTGATTGCGGAGGGCACCGAAGGCGTCAAGGTGAACACGCCGATTGCCGTGCTGCTGGAAGAGGGCGAAAGCGCCGATGACATCGGCGATGTAGGCAGCGCCCCGGCCCCTGCGGCCAAACCCGAGAGTGACGACAGCGCCCCGGCCCCGGCTGACACGGCCGGTAGCGCCGGTGCAGCCCCCGCCGCGCCTGTTGATGCGGGGGGCGAGCGCATCTTTGCCTCGCCGCTTGCGCGCCGGATCGCCGCCGACAAGGGGCTGGACCTGAGCGGGATCAAGGGCTCGGGGCCGCATGGCCGGATCGTCAAGGCCGATGTGGAAGGCGCAAGCGCAGCCCCGGCCAAGGCAGCGCCCGCTGCGGCGCCGCAAGCGGCTGCGGCCCCCTCGGGCCCGTCGGGCGATGCCATCGCCGCGATGTATCAGGGCCGCGACTACGAGGAAATCAAGCTGGACGGGATGCGCAAGACCATCGCCGCGCGCCTGACCGAAGCCAAGCAGACCGTGCCGCATTTCTACCTGCGGCGGGATATCAGGCTGGATGCGCTGCTGAAATTCCGCAGCCAGTTGAACAAGCAACTCGAAGGGCGCGGCGTGAAGCTGTCGGTCAACGATTTCATCATCAAGGCCTGTGCGCTGGCCTTGCAGGCGGTGCCCGCGGCCAATGCCGTCTGGGCGGGCGACAAGGTGTTACAGCTCAAACCCTCGGACGTGGCGGTGGCCGTGGCGATCGAAGGCGGGCTGTTTACGCCGGTGCTGAAAGACGCCGAAATGAAATCGCTTTCGGCCCTGTCGGCGGAAATGAAAGACCTTGCGGCGCGCGCCCGTGACCGCAAACTTGCCCCCGAGGAATACCAGGGCGGCAGTTTCGCCATCTCCAACCTCGGCATGTTCGGGATCGACAATTTCGACGCGGTCATCAACCCGCCGCACGGGGCCATTCTGGCCGTGGGCGCAGGCGTGAAGAAGCCGGTCGTCGGGGAGGATGGCGAACTGACGGTGGCCACGGTCATGTCGGTCACGCTGAGCGTGGATCACCGGGTGATCGACGGCGCGCTCGGCGCCGAGTTGCTGCAACAGATCGTCGAGAACCTCGAAAACCCGATGGTAATGTTGGCCTGATCGACTTTGCGTTGAAGAAAAACCCCCGGCAATCAAGTGGTTGCCGTGGGTTTTTAATGTATTGAACGAGGCGATTTTGCGCCTGCGGCCTTAGTCCGAACCCTTGGTGCCCAGAAGCTGATCCATGCTGACCGAAGGCTGATCGCAGCCTGCTTCGCCCACGATCTTAGCCGGGACGCCCGCCACCGTCTTGCAGGGCGGAACCTCTTGCAGCACCACCGAACCTGCGGCGATGCGCGAGCAGTTGCCCACGCGGATATTGCCCAGCACCTTGGCCCCGGCCCCGATCAGAACGCCATTGCCGATCTTGGGGTGGCGATCCTCTTCTTCCTTGCCGGTGCCGCCAAGCGTGACCGAATGCAGCATCGACACGTTATCGCCGACCACCGCCGTTTCGCCGATGACGATGGAATGGGCGTGGTCGATCATGATGCCCTTGCCGATCCGCGCGGCGGGGTGGATGTCGATCCCGAACACCTCGGAGGCGCGCATCTGGAAGAACCGCGCCATGTCGCGCCGCCCCTCGCGCCAGAGCCAGTGCGACACGCGATAGGCCTGCACCGCCTGGAACCCCTTGAAAAACAGCATCGGCTGAATGAAACGGTCGCAGGCTGGGTCGCGATCATGCACGGCGACGATATCGGCGCGCGCCGCCACGGCCAGCGACGGGTCGGCCTTGTAGGCGGCATCGCAAATCTCGCGCAGGATCTGCTCGGGCATCTCGGTCGAGGCGAGCTTGAGGGAAATCCGGTAAGCCAGCGCCGATTCCAGCGTCTTGTGGTGCAGGATCGACGAGTGGATCACCCCGCCAAGCAGCGGTTCGTATTCGATCGCCTCGCCGGCCTCGGTGCGGATGCGGCCCCAGACCGGATCGAGTTCGGCCAGTTTTGCGCGGGTTTCAGCCATTTGCATGCTCCCAAATTCGGTGGTTGAGTATAGCAGATAGGACGCCGAGGCAAAACGCAAAGCTGTGATCGGAAGGATCAGGCAAATGAATGGGGATGAGCACGCCCGATTCCGGGTGCTGATCGGGAACAGGCTGGCCGAACTGGAGGCCGAAGACCGGCTGGGCGAGGCCGGGCAGGCCACCGTCGAGCTGGACCAGCAGGCCATCGGGCGGCTGAGCCGACAGGACGCCCTGCAAAATCAGGCCATGGCCAAGGCCACGCAGGCCCGCCGCCAAAGCGAGCGCAAACGGCTGCAGGCGGCGCTCAGGCGCATGGACGAGGGCGAATTCGGCTATTGCGAGGAGTGCGGCGATAAGATCGCGCCGGGCCGGTTGGCGCTGGACCCGGCGGCGACCCGGTGCGTGGACTGTGCAAACGGCTGAAGTATTGTGCACATGATCGGATTATCGCAAAAACGTCACCTGTCCGCGACGGAACCGCCAGCCCCGCCCGTATCATGCGGGCAGATGTTTGTTACGATATGGAAACGAGGTAAAGACAGATGAGTATGCAAGTGATGGATCACGCCCGTGGCTATGGTGTGATCAGCCGTTTTTTCCACTGGTCGATGGCGGCATTGATCCTGTGGCAGGCCATTTCAGCAGCGTTGCATTTTCTGGTGGATGACACACCGCTGGCCGATTTCTTTTTCGCCTGGCATCAGCCATTCGGGTTGCTGCTGCTGGTGCTGGTCGCGGTGCGCGCGATCTGGGGGCTGATCAACATTCCGCGCCGCCCACAGCATAACGGCGGCCTGGATAAGGCCGCCGCTCTGGGACATGTGGCGATGTATAGCCTGCTATTCGCGGTGCCGGTCGTCGCGCTGATCCGGTCTTACGGATCGGGACGCGGGTTCAGCGCCTTCGGCATCCAGATCTTCGACAAGTTCGAGCCCAAGATCGAATGGATGACCAACCTCGGCAGCAATTGGCATGGCGAACTGGGCTGGGTTCTGCTGGCGCTGACCGCCGGGCATATCGCAATGGCCGTGGTGCATGACCGTGCGTGGAACGAAAACCGCATCGCGCGCATGACCAAAGGCAGCGAATAACAGCCCGGCCTCGCCACGCTCAGCCGATGCCGAGCGTGGCGACCGCCCCCGCCCCGTAGAGCGCCGACACCTGCGCGACCTGCACCGTGAACGACCCGGTGATACCGTCCTGTGCCTGCGCGGCTGCGGTGTAGGTCCATTCCGGCGTCTCCACGGTGACCTCGCGCAGAACCTGCGTTCCCTGCATCACCCGCAGGACATAGGCTTCGCGTTCCTCGCCAAGGGGCACCTCGGGCGTGTCCCACCTGTCGCCGCCGATCCGGGTGCGGCGAATCCAGCCAAAATGCCGGTCTCCGCCCGCATCCATGCCGTGACGCAGATGCACCGGCGCATAAGGGCGCAGCCCGATCCCGTCGAACGCCGCCACCGCACCCTGATAGGACGGATCGTCCACCGGACGATCCGCCGGGCCGATACGGTAATGGCGTGCCATGCCGCGCCTGGCCTCGGGCATGTCGATCTGCATCGGGCTGCCATCCAGCCGCACGATGATCGACCCGGCGGGCCAGACCTCGCGCATCGCGCCTTCCGTGCCCAACTGCCCGCGAAGGCGATGGTGCAGCAGATAGGTCTCCTCGCCCACCAGATCGGCATCGCGGAACTGGAACAGCTCCCACCCGTCCGGCGTGCCATCGCCGATTGCGCACAGGTTCGCCCCGCTCAGAAAGGCCGCATCGCCCACGCTTTGCAATTCACCGCCGACCATCCGCACCAGCAGGCCCTCGCCCTTGTCGATGCGCGCCGGGCAGGCCGCGATCAGCGGCGTTTCGGTTAGCCCGACCGGCGTTGGCTGGTTCAGCAGGCGGTTCAGGGCGTAATCCGCATCCACATCCGACGCATAGAGCGCCGCCGCGCCGGGCCAGGGATCGGCCGTGACCGCGATATGCGGTGCGTGCGGCACTTCCTCTCCGGTCATGAGCGGCAGGTCCAGAAACAGCGGCGTGACCGGCCCCGGCACAGTGAAGGCACGAACCTGCGCGGGTTCGTCCCCGAAATCGACCGGGCGATAGGTTTCCGGCTCGATCCGCACGGCCTCGGCCCTCTGGGTCTGGGCCACCTGTTCGACCCGGTCGATCCGGTAGAGCCCCTGCCCGCCCTCTTCGGGCAGCGCGATCACGTCACCCGCCCCGGTGCCGAGCCGCGACAGCGGCAGGGCAAGGCGCACGGTGTCGGTGGACACCCGCGCCTCGGACAGCCAGCGTTCGACGGTCTGACGCCCCTCGGCACGTGTCATCGCCAGCGGCATTTCCGAGGTCGCCACCGCATGGGTGCTGTCATCGGGCAGGATCGCCTCTTCGGCGATCACCGCGAAATCGGCATCGGCCTCGATGAACCGCAGCCGCACCCGGCCCGCCTGTTCCACCTCGCTGCCGCGGGTTTGCTCGATCACGCCGTCCAGTTCGGCATCGCGCACCAGCCAGTCGGGATCGAGCACGACATCCGCCCGCCCGTCGCGCATGCGAAACTGCAACAGGCCATCGCGCTCGATGGCATCGAACCCGTAGCGCAGCATCAGCGGTTGCAGCGCGCCGCGCGCCTCTTCGACCTGATCCACCAGGTAGCCGCGCAGATACCCGTGCAACCCGCCGGTATCGGTATGCGCCAGACCGGCCCGCGCCGTCACCTCATCGACGACCGAGGCCAGCGTGCGCCCCGAAGCCCGCCCGTTCAGCCAATGCCCCCTGGCATAGTTCTCGCCATCGCTCCAAAGTCCGCGATTGTTGGGGAAAAACGGATAGGGCCGCGCATCCCACGCCCAGGCACAGCTATGATCCCAATCCAGCATCGGGCCGTCGTATTCTTCGGACACCGGGTTGTTCGCCGGGTCGGTCCAGTAGCCCGCCATCGCGCGCAGGTATTGAAGCTGGATCAACTCGTCCCGCCGCCCCGTGGAATGCCGCGGCAGGCTGGATTCCGAGGATTTGGCATCGAGGAACTTGTTGGGCTGGTTGGTTCCCTTGTCCACCGCCGCGCAGCCGTATTCGTCCACCCAGGCCCCGTCGAACTGCGGCCCGCGCAGCCCCTCGGGATCATGCGCCGAAAACACCTGCGCCGTCGCGCCGTTGGGCCAGACCAGACGCTTGCGACTGGCCTGCCAGTCGGGCCGCCGGTCGGGGGGCGAACAGGCCATGATGCCGCTTTCGCCGAAAATCATCACCTCGCGCACCTGATCGACGGTTTCCCCCACCAGCGCCATGCGCCGGCAGCGCCCGGCCTGCATCGGCTTGTCGCCCTCGATCTGCGCGCGCACCCATTCCGCGCCGCGCCCGCCCATCACGATCCAGTTGGTCCAGTCCCCCTCAGGCGGCAGCTGATGCTCCAGCGCCCAGAACTCGAACAGATAGGGCAGCGCCATCAGCTCGCCCTGATCGAGACTATCCAGAAAATCGTCCTGGACATCTGGCCCTTCTGAGACGATCCAGCCGGCTGCAGACCGAAGCCCGTGCCTCTCCAAGGTCGAGGGCATACTCCCGTGCGATGCCTTTTTCCTGTTTCCTGCGTTTTTCAAGTTGCGCCTCCGCTTCTATCGCGATCTTCAGCCATTGCCGGATTTCCGCCGTCGCCCTGGCCGCGTTCTTCAGTTCGCCGAATTCCCCTGCCCGGATCTTCCGGTAGATGACCTCGATATCCTCGCGCATGTCCGACAACTGCCGCTCCAGCGCGTCGATCGAGGTGGTCAGGCCCGTGGGCCCCTCGTCGGGGGTGATCAAAACCATTCGTGCTCATGCCTCGTGTTTCTCTTGCCCGGTCCCTTCCGATTGAGGAGAACGGCCCACCGGCCGCCCCGTCCAGCTGACAGAAGGCAAGGCTGACCCAAGGCGCGTTAAGGCCGGTTAAAGGGAGCGTGCGGTGCGCAGTTGGGGGGGCGACAGGGCGCGCGACCGGCGTCACCACTCACGCAAGCCGCGCAGCGCCGGGTCGCGGTGCGGCGATCCAACAGTTATTCGGCAATGCTTTATGTCAGCCAAATCATGAAAACATCAGAGCGTGGTCCTTGCATCAGCCAAATCGCCGCGCCGGGGGGCGGCCCGGCGATGCGCGGCGCCTTCGGCGCTGTTTCGCGCACGGGAAGACCTCTGCGGTTTCAATCCAGACAATGGCGCCGATGGCTGCTATGCGGGACTTTGCTGCCGCTCGCGACGAAGGCTAACGTCAGCCCTGGGGTGGCGATGCAACCGTTGTTTCAAAGAGCTTTATGGTCGCAAAACACATCCACAGACCGAACGGCGCGCCCAGCTCAGACAAATCGCCAGCCCAGGGGAGGGGCTGACGATAGCCGGGCCGCTTCACGGCTGTTAACCGGCTGGGCGCTCTGCACGAACGTCTTGCAAAGGCTCAAACCAAACGCTCACCCCACCTCCATCACAGCCCGGACTCAAGGCACGCCTCACGCAAGCCGCGCAGCGCCAGACTGCGGGATGGCGATCAAACGGCCATCCAGCGCAGTTTATGCCCGCCAAATCCGAAAGAAATCAAAGCGGCGCACCTGCGTCACCCAATCGCCAGCCCGGTCACGCCAGAGGCGATCCAAGCATCGTCGGCGCACCTTTGGTGCGACAGGGCGGCCCGGCGATGCAAGGCGGCCTTCGGCCACTGTATCGCGCGGCGGGGAAGGCCTCTGCAATTTAAATCCGGATAACGACCGGACATGGTGCCTATGGCCGGTATGCGGACGAAGTGTGAATTCGCTGCGGCTGTACCGATGACCGCTTTGGTCTGTAGTGCATATTGAAACCAATCAGAAAGGACACCGGTTTTGTAAAGCATGAACGTGCCCCCTTAGCGCAACGGGCGCAACGCTTAGGATCTCGGGGGGGAGGTCAAATTCCCTGATCTGAAAGCTTTGCGCGGGCGGGGCTATAGTTTTCGAGTATCTCATGCTTGATGTAATCGGCTTCACCGGGGTCAGCGTAAAGCTTGATAAGCGTTTCAAATACCTCAGCGGCTTTCGCAGGATTGCTTGGTGCTATTGCCATGATCAAAATACGTCCGAACACTGCGTTGCTGTCAATCGGCATCTCATAGCACCCACCATCTTCAATCATTCGGTCATACGCAGCTTCCAGCGCTTCAGGATCGGCTAGACTAGCATTCCATAGAAAAGCGTATTGCGCGGATCGTAGTTTGTCTCCGAAATCATTTGATCGACAAAGTCTAATGAGGTCATCTACGCTCCCAAGAAGCTGGGTGCGTACAAAGTCACGTATATGACTCTGGATCTCAGCAGACGTGCTCATGGTCTTTGCTTTCATATTAACAAAGTGAGGCCCTGCCACCTTTGGCCCCGTGCGTCAACGCAGTCAGTCGCGTATTGCCCCCTCCGCAGCGGACATTCGTGCATTTCACAGCATCTGTCACTTAGGACTCAAACCCGACCTTCCGACTTTCACGACCCGCCACACCCGCACCGCAGGTCCAGCCAACCTGCCTGCCCTCAGACAACACGCAAACCGATCCCAGGCACAGCAACCCAATGGCCAATCGCCCGACTCTCGACATCCCGCTCGTTGCCAGAAATCCCGCGCCTTCTCACCGCCCGATTTGCGCCCCTGATGGACGCAAATGTCCGCACACCCCCGGAGTTTCGTACAAAACCCGCGTACACATCGTACAAAACGTACGAAACGCGCCGGACCGGGCGAACCCGCGCGCCCGGATCACTCCGTGCTGCGCTCGGCCTCGATTTCGCGCCAGCGCGCGACATTGCGGTTATGCTCGTCCAGCGTCTCGGCAAAGGCATGCCCCCCCGATCCGTCCGCCACGAAGAAGATATAGTCGGTCTCCTCGGGGTTGACCGCCGCTTCGATGCTGGCACGGCCCGGATTGGCAATCGGCGTCGGCGGAAGCCCCGGAATTACATAAGTATTCCAAGGGGTTTCAGACCGAAGTTCACTCTGACGCAACCCCCGTCCCAACACGCCCTCGCCCTTGGTGATCCCGTAGATCACCGTCGGGTCGGTCTGCAGCCGCATCCCCTCCCGCAGGCGGTTGACGAACACGCTGGCCACCTGCCCACGCTCTTCCGCGATGCCGGTTTCCTTCTCGATGATCGACGCCAGGATCAAGGCCTCATACGGCCCCTCCAACGGCAACCCCTCCTGCCGCGATTCCCAGGCCCCCGCCAAAATCACATCCTGCGCCTCCCGCATCCGCGCAATCACGCTTTCGCGGGTGTCGCCCTCGCGCACTTCGTAGCTGTCCGGTGCCAGGCTGCCCTCGGCGGGAGTCTCCCCGACTTCGCCGTCCAGAACATCCATTAAATTCAATGCGTTGACGACCTGCCAACTGGTCACGCCCTCGGCCATCGCGATGCGATAGCGCGTATCGGCCTTGTCGCGCACCGACTGAAACAGGGCGGGGGCGTCCTCTTCTCCGGGGGTAAACGCGGCCTTTTCCACATAGCGGCTGGTCGCCGGGTCCAACTCGCGCACTTCCACAGCCGCACTGTTGATCCCGATCCGGTACACCACTTCGGTGCCACAGGTGCTGGCCCCGCCCTTGGTGATCAGATCGGCGATCTCGGACATGCTGGCCCCCTCGGGGATCAGCCAGCTCCCGGCTTTCAGAAGGGCGGTCTTGTCGGTGTAGTCGGTTCCGACCCGAAAGATCGTCCCGTTGCTGATCGCCCCGTCCTCGGCCAGCCGCCGCGAAATCGCGCGCATGTTGCTGCCGCGCTCGACCCGCAGGCAGATCGGATCGTCCAGCGGACCGGTGGCGTTGTATTCCGACTGCCCCCACAGGATCACGCCCCCGATCAGGAACACGATCACCACCAGAAAGGTAAGAAAGTTCGAGGCGATATGCCGCCACATCAGCGCGGTTTCCCGATACACAGGCTGGCATTCGTTCCGCCAAAGCCGAAGCTGTTCGAAAGCGCCACGTCAATTTTGCGCTCCCGCTTGGCGTTCGGCGCCAGATCAAGGGGAGTGTCGACTGCGGGATTGTCCAGATTGATCGTCGGCGGCGCCACCTGATCGCGGATCGCCAGGATCGAGAAGATCGCCTCAATCGCACCGGCCGCCCCCAGAAGGTGGCCGACCGACGACTTGGTCGAACTCATGGTCGCCTGCCCTGCGGCATCGCCCAGCAGACGCTCGACCGCTTTCAGTTCGATCGTGTCCGCCATGGTGCTGGTGCCGTGCGCGTTGATGTAATCCACCTCGGACGGGTCGACACCGGCGTGTTTCAGCGCGGATTTCATCGCCCGGAACCCACCATCGCCGTCCTCGGAGGGAGCGGTGATGTGATAGGCATCGCCCGACAGGCCATAGCCCAGAACCTCGGCATAAATCTTGGCGCCGCGCGCCTTGGCGTGTTCGTACTCCTCCAGCACGACCACGCCCGCGCCCTCGCCCATGACGAACCCGTCGCGATCTTCGTCATAGGGACGGCTGGCGCGCTGCGGATCGTCGGCGCGCTTGGTGCTGAGCGCCTTGCAGGCGTTGAACCCGGCGATCCCGATCTCACAGATCGCCGCCTCGGCCCCGCCGGCCACCATCACGTCGGCATCGCCATACTGGATCAGACGCAATGCGTCCCCGATGGCATGCGCCCCCGTGGAACAGGCCGTCACCACCGAATGGTTGGGTCCCTTGAACCCGTACCGAATGCTGACCTGCCCGCTGATCAGGTTGATCAGCGCACCCGGAATAAAGAACGGCGACACACGGCGCACGCCCTTGTCGCGAATAAGCAGCGTGGTCTCCTCGATCGAGCGCAACCCGCCGATCCCCGAGCCCAGCATCACGCCCGTGCGCTCACGGCTCTCTTCGTCGTCGGGGGTCCAGCCCGCATCCTTGACCGCCATATCGGCGGCGGCGACACCGTAAAGGATGAAGTCATCAACCTTGCGGCGTTCCTTGGGCGCCATGTGATCATCGGCGTTGAACGTCCCGTCCGAGCCATCGCCAAGCGGTACTTCGCAGGCGTATTTCGTCACCACGTTCTGGGGATCGAAACGGGTAATGGTTCCCGCCCCCGACTGCCCGTCCAGAAGCCGTGCCCACGTTTTTTCAACGCCTGACGCCAAAGGCGTGACCAAACCCAGCCCCGTGACAACCACTCGACGCATGCTTCTGCCCTTTCCTTACCTCTTCAAGGGTTGCTCATAACCCGCCTTGCCACCGGGGGGCAAGAGCGGCGCTGCATGCGCCAGGCCAAGTCGACGCCACTCCGCCGATAACCTGACTGAAATTCCCGTTTACTGAAACTCGGCCTGCGGTTCGGTCTCGGCATGGCCCATGGCGATGGCCTCGGCCAGATCGACATCCTTGGACAGCAGGGCCCGGCCGATCAGTGTCCCGGCAATGTTGGGCACGTATTTCAACCGCGATACATCGTCGGCGCTGCTTACGGTCCCCCGTGCAATGACCGGGTGATGAGTCTGCGCGGCAAGGCCGGTGATCACGGCAAGGCTGCCGTCGCTGTCCTCGATATCGGCGTCGATATCCGTGACGATAATTCCCGCCAGGGGCGCATCGTCGAAGGCCTTGACATAGGTCTCCGGCTGGAAGGCGCTGCGCGACTTCCAGCCTTCGGTCATGACAGAACCGTCATAGATATCCACGGCCAGAACGATCTGGTCAGGATGCAGTTTGGCCAGTTCACGCAGCAAATCCGGATCATGTGCCGCCATCGTGCCGATCACGACGCGGCCCGCGCCACGGTCGATCCAGTTTTCAACCCGTTCGCGCGAACGAAACCCGCCGCCAAGCTGGACAGGCGCACCGGCGGCACGGATGATATCCCCGATCAGATCGTCATTGTTTCCCTCGCCCGTCAAGGCGTCGATATCGGTCACGTGAATCCATTCGGCACCGGCGGCGGCAAAGCCGCGGGCGGTTTCAACCGGGTCCACATGCCAGATCACCGGTTCATTCAACCGGCCACGCGTCAGCGACACGCATTTGCCGTTCATCAGTTCGAGGGTGGGATAGATGATCATGGCGACAGACCTTCCGTTGCGAAAACTATACCCCGACCAATCGGGACAGCACGATCTTGCCAGCAGATGGCCGGGCGGGATGTCAACAAATCGGCATCATAGCGTCGATTAACGCCCTCGCCAAATTTTCCTGACCCGTATGCAGGCACGAAAAAGGCCCCTGCCGAACCGGCAGGGGCCTGTCACCCGATCGGGTGAGAGTCTTGCTTACGATGCTTCGCTGATGAATTTCACAGCATCACCGAAGGTCTGGATGGTTTCGGCTGCATCGTCGGGGATCTCGATACCGAACTCTTCCTCGAAGGCCATGACCAGTTCGACCGTGTCAAGGCTGTCTGCGCCCAGATCGTCGATGAACGAGGCGTTCTCGACAACCTTGTCCTCTTCCACACCCAGATGCTCTACGACGATTTTCTTCACGCGGTCTGCGATATCGCTCATGTCATAATCCTCATTTACTTCGGGGTCTGCCGACCCGCTTTGCTGCCCCTGCCCCAGCCGGGAAGCGGCCTTGGTTATGCCCCACGGGGCGGATGTCTCATCCCGCCAAAGCGGGTGGCCCGGACGGGCGAATGCCACCTCCCAGCCGAACTGCGCCGCCTATAGCACATGGTGCGCCGTTGGCAAATCCTTTCGCCAATGGCCACCCGACCGAGCGCTGCCGTCCCAACGGAACCGAACCGGGGCCGGATTCGCCCCGAATTCCGCGTCGCGGTCGCTAAGCTGTTGGCGAAACAGAACAAACCACAACCACCGCCCCTTACGCAAGGTCATCCTCCCTCTGGCCCCGGCCCGATACGCAGCGGCCAGCGACCACGATGCAAACGGTCTCCGGCTCCGGTCATTGCATCGCATCCACTGATTCCCGCAGGACGTGCAGACCGGACCCCGCGGATCAGATCATCGCCATACCGCCATTCACATGCAACGTCGTGCCGGTGACATACCCGGCCTCGGGGCTGGCCAGATACAATACGGCCGCGGCGATTTCCTCGGGCGCGCCCATGCGTGCGGCAGGGATTTGCGCGTTGATCTTGTCTTTCTGATCGTCGGTCAGCTTGTCGGTCATCGCCGTCGCAATGAACCCCGGCGCCACGGCATTGGCGGTGATCCCCCGGCTGGCGACCTCATAGGCGATGGATTTGGTCATCCCGACAAGACCCGCCTTGGAGGCGGCATAGTTGGCCTGACCGGGGTTGCCCGTGGCCCCGACGATGGAACTGATATTGATGATACGCCCCCAACGGGCCTTCATCATCGGGCGCATCACACCCCGGCACAGCCGCATCGACGATGTCAGGTTCACGTCCAGCACCTGCGCCCATTCCTCGTCGGACATGCGCATGAAAATCTGGTCGCGGGTGATCCCGGCGTTGTTCACCAGAATATCCAGCCCGTCCATGGCCTCGATGGCCTGCTTGGGCAGGGCCTCGACCGCCTCGGCGTCGCCAAGGTTGCACGGCAGGACATGGGCGCGCTCCCCCAGTTCCGAGGCCAGCGCCTCAAGAGGTTCGGTGCGCGTGCCGCTCAGGCCCACCGTCGCGCCCGCGCCATGCAGCGCCCGTGCAATCGCGCCGCCGATCCCACCCGACGCACCTGTGACGAGGGCGGTTTTTCCTGTCAGATCAAACATCTTGCATATCCCTTTGTTCCGTCGCCGGACCTCCACAGGACATCCGGCACGACAATTCGTTTTGTCCCGGCCCTAGCCGTTCAGTGCCTCGACCGCCGCGTTCACATCCTCGGGCGTGCCGACCGCACGGGTCGCCAATGCCCGGTCGATCCGGCGGATCATCCCACTCAGCGCCTTGCCCGCGCCGATCTCCCAAACCTCGGTCACGCCCTGAGCGGCCATGTAAAGCACCGATTCACGCCAGCGAACCGATCCCGTCACCTGTTCGACCAGCAACTGGCGGATTTCATCCGGGTCCGTCACAGCACCGGCGCGCACGTTGGCTACCAGCGGCACCTTGGGCGCGGCGATGTCCACGGCGCTCAAGGCCTCGGCCATCACATCGGCGGCGGGCTGCATCAGGGCGCAGTGGAACGGTGCGCTGACCGGCAACAACATGGCCCGCTTCGCGCCCTTTTCCTTGGCAATCTCCACCGCACGCTCCACGGCGGCCTTGTGCCCCGAGACCACAACCTGCCCCGGATCGTTATCGTTGGCGGCCTGACAGACCTCGCCCTGCGCGGCAGCCACGGCCACATCGCGCACGGCCTCCAGATCGAGCCCCAGAATGGCGGCCATCGCGCCCTCGCCCACCGGCACGGCCTTTTGCATGGCCTCGCCGCGCGTGCGCAGCAAGCGGGCACAGTCGGCCACGCTCAGCGCCCCGGCGGCGGCCAGTGCCGAATATTCCCCCAGAGAGTGCCCCGCGACCATCGACGCCGCATCAATCGCCCCCCCTTCAGCCTCGAGCGCGCGCATCGCCGCCAGCGAGGTCGCCATCAGCGCGGGTTGCGCGTTTTGCGTCAGGGTCAGCGTGTCCTGCTCGCCCTCCCAGATCAGATCGCTCAGCTTTTCGCCCAGGGCCTCATCGACCTCGTCGAAAATCGCCTTTGCAGACGGGTACGCCTCGGCCAATGCCCGGCCCATGCCAATCGTCTGCGCCCCCTGCCCCGGAAATACGAATGCTCGGCTCATCATGACCTCTTGTCTTTCTTGTTCGGTAATCTCCCCGATAGCGCGCCTCGCCCGCCGAGGCAACGGGCAACCCCGGCTGCGGCACACATGCACGCCACCTGTGCGCAGCGTGGGATTGTCCGTTCTGCCCCCGGCGCTAATGTTGCGGCAAAGATTTCAATCAGGAGCATTCCATGCCCGCCAGCAACACCCCGACCACCTATGGCAGCGTCGCCAAGACCTTTCACTGGCTGACCGCGCTGTTGATCCTGGCGGCGATTCCGCTCGGGATCATTGCCAACGATCTGGCCCATCAGGTCGGCAACCCCGACATCGCCGTATCCGAAACCACCGTGCAATGGGCCGCCACCCTGTTTTCGGCCCACAAGACCATCGGCCTCGCCGTATTTTTCGTCGCATTGGCGCGCATTCTGTGGGCATTCGGGCAGAGCAAACCCGGCCTGCTGAACGGCGACCACAAGGTTGAGGCATGGCTGGCCGAAACGGTCCACTGGCTGCTTTACGGCTCGCTTGTCGCGGTTCCTCTGACCGGCTGGGTGCACCATGCGGCCACGACAGGTTTTGCCCCGATCTGGTGGCCCTTCGGACAAAACCTGCCCTTCGTGCCGAAAGACGCCTATGTGGCCGACCTGACGGGCGTATTGCATTACATCCTGCAGTGGATTCTGATCGGCGCCATCGTCCTGCACATCGTGGGCGCGTTCAAACACCATGTCATCGACCGCGACGCCACCTTGCGCCGTATGTTGCCCGGCCACAGCCCAGGCCAGCCAACCGAAACACAGCCCGGTCACGGCCTGCCTGTTATGACCGCCCTTGCCCTGTGGGCGGCGATCCTTGGCGGTGCGGGTGCCCTTGGCTGGCTTCCGCTGGAGCGTGCACCGATGACGGAAACCGCCGCAACCGCCCCATCCCTTGAAACCGTGCAGGGCGAATGGCAGGTGCAGAACGGCACTCTTGAAATCACGGTCCTGCAAATGGGATCGGACGTGACCGGCAGCTTTGCCGACTGGACCGCCGATATCAGCTATTCGGAAACGCCCGACGCGACGGGTAAGCATGGCGAAGTGACGGTCGTGATCTCGATTGGGTCTCTGACCCTTGGCTCAGTGACCGATCAGGCCATGGGAGCCGAGTACTTCAACGCAGAAAACTTTCCTACCGCCCGTTTCAACGCCGACCTGTTCGGCACCGATCAGGGCCATGTCGCGCGCGGCACCCTGACGATCCGCGATCAATCCGTCCCCGTTGAAATGCCATTCGACCTGACGGTGGACGGTGACAGCGCCACCGCTCAGGGCGGGTTGAGCGTGGACCGCCGCGATTTCAACGTCGGCTCGAACGACACCGGATCGCTTGGTGCGGATGTGAATATCCGGTTCGATCTGACAGCGAACCGAGGCTGACAAAGCCCCGGCGGGGACAAACGAAAAGGGCCAGCCGCTTGGACTGGCCCTTTCTTGCATTCCACTTGCCGGTGTTATTCGGCTTTGCCCGCCTCGATCGAGATCATCACTTCGACCTCATCCCCGACCGCCGGCACGGCGAAGTCCATACCGAATTCGCTGCGTTTCAGCGTGGTGGTGGCGTCGAACCCGACCCAAGGCTTGCCCTCCATCATCGGATGCCCGCCCTGCTTGTTCAGTTCGGCATCCAGCACGACCGATTTGGTCACACCGTTCATGGTCAGATCGCCGGTGATTTGTGCCGTGGTGTCGCCGGTCACTTCGATCCCGGTCGAACTGAATGTAATCATGTCGCCCTCCGCGGCATTGAAGAACGTTTCGGACATGAAGTGATCGAAACGCGCCTCCCATCCGGTGAACATCGACAGCACCGGCATAGACACGCTGACCGAAGAGTTCGCCGGGTCTTCCTCGTCGAACATGATCTCGCCCTCGAAGCCCGTGAACATCCCGTAAGTCGTCGAAAACCCAAGGTGGTTGTACGAGAACACGACCTGGCTGTGGCTCGGGTCGAGGTTGTATTGCTCCGGCGCGGCCAAAGCGGGCATGGCACCTACGGTCAGGGCGGTGGTCAAAAGCAGTGTCTTCATTACGTCTCTCTCTCAGGAATGGAAATTACAGTTCCAGACGCAATAAATGGGGTAATCCCGGCTCGGGCAATCCTGTTAAATTCAACAAAACGTGTGGATCAGCGAACATTCGCCGGCACAAAGGCGCAAATCGCCATGATCATATGCGCTTCATGCACTCAGTTGCATCGTATCGCGCAGGGCCTCGACGACCGATGGATCGTCCACGGGAATGGCGAACAGTTCGCACCCCTCATGATCGCGCGCGGTCAGCAAACCGTCTCGCAACGCGATTTCGGCCAGATCGTCAAACGCATGAGTGGCACATATCCGCGCCATTCCCTCGCTGTCGACATTCACGATACGAAGTTGCCGCTTGATGGGGTCGATATGTATTTCGGGAACGTCGCCGCGCTCGTCCAGACCGCTGACAAAGAACAACCCGACGATCAGCAACACGCCCGAGATCAGCAGCTTGATCAACTGCATCGCACCGTCGCCCGCGCCTGCCTGGAACGCCCACAACCCGACCGACGCCATCAGGAATGCCGCACCGAAGCCCATTTTCACCCCCCGGCGCAACGATGCCTTGCCCCGCAGCGCGCGGCGGGCATTCCCTTCGATCAGGGTGTCGGGTTCGATATTCGACAATTCGTGCAGCGCAACCACGACGGGCATCCTTTCATGATTTGTTAACCCTGAAAGAACAGCTTGATTGAGGCGCGATTTGGGCAAAGCGCAGACAAATTCTGGGACATACGCCATACGCGACACCGCCACTTGCGCCACAGCACGATCCATCGTATACGCGCCCATCCTTCCGCACGACGTTTGAACCGCGCAGTCTCTCGTGGCGGGGCCGTGGAAGGGTCTGGCCCGCCTTTGAAATGCGCCTTGAAAGAAGTGGAGATCACATGCCGCTGTATGAGCATGTATTTATCGCGCGCCAGGATCTGTCTAACGCGCAGGCCGAAGGCCTCATCGAACATTTCGGTACCGTTCTGTCCGACAACGGCGGCAAGATCGTCGACAGCGAGTACTGGGGCGTCAAGACGATGGCCTACAAGATCAACAAGAACCGCAAGGGCCACTACTCCTTCCTGAAAACCGACGCCCCCGCGCCGGCCGTTCAGGAAATGGAACGCCTGATGCGTCTGCATGACGATGTGATGCGCGTCATGACCATCAAGGTCGACGAGCACGAAGAGGGCCCCTCGATCCAGATGCAGAAGAAAGAAGATCGCGACAGCCGTCGCGAGCGCCGTTGATAACCGCCTGAAGAAAGGACACTAAACCATGGCTGCAAAACCGTTTTTCCGCCGCCGCAAGGTCTGCCCCTTCTCGGGCGACAACGCACCCAAGATCGACTATAAGGACACGAAACTGCTGCAACGCTACATTTCCGAGCGTGGCAAGATCGTGCCGTCGCGCATCACCGCCGTTTCGGCCAAGAAGCAGCGTGAGCTGTCCCGCGCCATCAAGCGCGCGCGCTTCCTCGCCCTGCTGCCCTACGCCGTGAAGTAAGGAGAGAGCATCATGCAAGTTATCCTTCTCGAACGCGTGGCCAAGCTGGGCCAGATGGGCGATGTCGTCGACGTCAAGCCCGGTTTCGCACGCAACTACCTGCTGCCCCAAGGCAAGGCCCTGTCGGCCTCCGAGGCCAACATCAAAGGCTTCGAAGACCAGAAAGCGCAGCTGGAAGCCCGCAACCTGGAAACCCGCAAGGAAGCCGAACAACTGGCCGAAAAGCTGGATGGTCAGCAGTTCATCGTGATTCGTCAGGCCTCTGACGGCGGCAACCTTTACGGGTCGGTTTCGACTCGTGACGCCGCTGCCGTCGCCACCGAGGAAGGCTTCTCGCTCGACCGCAAGCAAGTTCTGATTCGCCAGCCGATCAAGACCCTCGGCCTGCACGACGTCGAGGTGCACCTGCACCCCGAAGTCGAGGTGCACATGCAACTGAACGTCGCCCGTTCGCCCGAAGAGGCCGAACTGCAAGCGTCGGGCAAAAGCATTCAGGACGCCGCCGCAGAAGAAGAAGCCGCCGCCGATTATGAAATCGCGGAACTCTTCGAAGACATCGGCAGCGCCGCATCGGACGACGAAGATCTGGCCGAGACGGTCGAAGAAGTCCTGCCCGAGCAAGACGCATCGGACGACGAAAACAACGCCTGATCCAGACGTTGCCGAGAAAATCCGGGTCGCGCGACACTGTCGCGCGGCCCTTTTCATTCGGCTCCGATGCCCGAGGCCCCGGAGTAACCTTGCCGGGTTTACATCTTTCTGGCCGCGATTCCACGCGTCTCTGTGCGTCGGCTGGAATCCGCTTCCCAAGCGCCAAGACAATGCCGCATTATGGCATTATAGTTAACGCTAACCTGTCTGCCGACCGGTCTCTTGCTGTTTCAAGTCAATGTTCGTTCACCCCGTAAAGCAGTATTCCAAGGCGACAAGACATGTATGAGTATATCATGACATCCCTGCCATCTTGGTATTCCCGATGGTGTTTGTATAAATTGACCCCGGTATGGGTGATCGAAACGCTGAACTGAGGAGAGGGCGCCCCCGCGCCCCCGATACAACATGAACAAGCGCATGGATCTGATTGACTTGGCCAGTACGCCCGACGGGCAGCGTGACTTCGTCGCGCATCTGAACAAGCTGTGCGATACGCTTGGTGTCGAGCACGCGACCTATTTCGCGGTCAATCCGATTTCGGGCAAGATGCATGGCTTCACCACCTACCCGGACGAATGGAAAGCCCATTACGTTCAGCACAGCCTGCAGCAATTCGATCCGACGCTTCGCTCGGCGGCGCGGTCCGTCGCCCCTGTCGACTGGAACCGCCTGACCAGCGACACCAACTACGACAGGGTATTTCGTGACGCCCACGATTTCGGCCTGCCCTCGCAGGGCGTGACGGTCCCGATCCGCGGAATGTTCGGTGAAACCGGCCTGCTCTGCGCCTGCACCTCGACGACAGCAACCGAATGGGCCGGCCTGAAGCGGGAAATCATCGGAAGCCTTCTGAACAATGCGGTGCACCTGCATGACACCGTGATGAATTCCGAACCCCTGATGAAAACCCTGCGGCACCCCAACCTTTCATCGCGGGAACTCGAGATTCTGCAATGGGTGGCGGCGGGCAAGTCGCAACAGGATGTCGGCGACATCCTGTCGATCTCGCCACGTACCGTCGAAGTGCATTTGAGGTCGTCGCGCGAAAAACTCTGCACCATCAGCACCGCACAAGCCGTCGGGCGCGCCGTCAGCCTGGGGCTGATACTTCCCGGTTGATTCAGTACCCAAAACATGCCACGCAAATCCTGTGGGATATCCTCGGGCTGACATGCATTTGAGGAAAAAAACTTTCCCGAGGGCCCCAAACTACGGGATTTCCCTAATTCCACAGTAACACTCCCTTGATATCCTTTCCCCAATCACCACCACTTTGGGGAACGAACGCCATGATCCTTGTTATTGACGCGTTGAACCGCCACCGGTTCGGATCGGTTATTGACGACATGTTCAAACTGCGCGCCCGCGTATTCCACGATCGGATGGGCTGGGACGTGACCGTGCGCAATGGCCGTGAATTCGACCTGTTCGACGATCTCGATCCTGCATACCTCGTCGCGCTCGATGACGACTACAATGTCGTGGGCTGCAACCGCATGCTGCAAACCACCGGACCGCACATGCTGACCGACGTGTTCCAGGACATCCTGTGCGGGGAACCGCCCCTGCGCAGCGCGACAATCTGGGAAAACACCCGGTTCTGCATCGACACCGAACGCCTCAAGCGTCCGGGCAATTCCCGCAGCGTCTCATACACCGCCTGCGAACTGATGGCGGGCATCGCGGAATACGCCTTCGAGTCCGGCATCAGCGACGTGATCAGCGTCGTCGATCCGGCGATGGACCGCATTCTCAAGCGCTGCGACAACGCCCCCTACGGCTATATCGGGGAAACCGTCCAGATGGGCAAGACCAAGGCCCTTGCCGCGCTCAGCGACATCACCGAAGAGCGTATCGCGCGCATCCGCAACTTCGCGGGCATCACCGGAAACATCTTTGCCGACGAAAACGAAGTCGCCGATGCACTGGCCGCCCGCGCCGCCGGCGACGCCATGACACCGGAACTGCGTGACTATTGCGATGCACAGGTTGCCGCCGCCGCCACCGACGACGAACGGCAGGCGGCACTGGCCCTGCAGGAAAAGATATCCCAGATGTTTCGTTCTGGCCGCAACTGCAACGCCTGACCAACCCCATCGAAAGGCCATGCAGGTTGGCCGGTGTGGATTATCTCCCCTGCCCGGCTGACTGACGCAAGAACGGAACGGGCCGCCCCAATCAGGGGCGGCCCGCATTCATTCCACGACGACCGGAGAACAGAGCGCCCCGGTTTCGGCCTCACTCTTCGTCCAGAGCCTCGACAGCCTTTTCCAGATCGGCCTTCGACACGTCCTTGTCGCTGACTTCGGCCAGCTCGATGACGTGGTCGATGACCTTCTCTTCAAAGATCGGCGCACGCAGTTGCTGACGCATCTGCGGGTTGTTCTGAACGAATTCGAAGAACTGACGCTCCTGCCCCGGATACTGACGGGCCTGTTCCATCACGGCCTGGGTCATCTCGGCATCGCTGACCTCGACCTCGGCCTTCTGGCCCAGTTCGGCCAGCAGCAGCCCCAGACGCACGCGGCGTTCGGCCAGCGTGTTGTGCTCTTCGGTCGGCTCGACCTCGGGGTGATCGTGCCCCTGAACATCGGGGTTTTCCTCGTGCCACAGCTGATGCGCGATCTGCTTGGCCTCGGCCTCGACCATGCTGGGGGGCAGATCGAAGCTCACCAGCTTGTCCATCTCGTCCAGCAGCTTGCGCTTCAGCACGGCGCGTGCGGCCCCGGCGTATTCGGCTTCCAGACGCTCCTTGATCTGGCCCTTCAGGTCGTCAAGGCTCTCGGCTCCGTATTTCTGGGCCAGCTCGTCGTTCACCTCGGCGGCGACGGGCTCTTTCACTTCCTTGATCTTGCATTCGAACACGGCCTCTTTCCCGGCCAGGTGCTCGGCCTGGTATTCTTCGGGGAAGGTGACGGTCACGTCTTTTTCCTCACCGACCTTCACGCCGACAAGCTGATCCTCGAAACCGGGGATAAAGCTGTTCGAGCCCAGAACCAGCGGATAGTCCTCGGCGGAACCGCCCTCGAACGCCTCGCCATCGACCTTGCCGACAAAGTCGATCACGACCTGATCGCCGTCTTTCGACTTGGTGCCTTTCTTGCGGTCCTTGAAGTCCTGTGCGCTCTCGGCCAGATTGGCCAGCGCTTCGTCAACCGCCTCGTCATCGGCCTTGGCGACCAGACGCTCGACCTTGATCGTGCTCAGGTCCACCTCGGGGATTTCGGGCAGCGCTTCGTACGACATCTCGACTTCGACATCGTCGCCCTCTTTCCAGTCCTCATTGACCATCTTGACGGCAGGCTCGGCGGCCGGGCGCTCGCCCTTGTCTTCGAAATGCTGGGCCATCGCGCCATCGACGGCCTCCTGCATGGCTTCGCCCAGCACACGCTGGCCGAACTGCTTTTTCAGCAACGGCAGGGGCACCTTACCCTTGCGGAAGCCTTTCATTTCGATTTCAGGCTGGGCCTCTTTCAGTTTCGCGGTGACCTTGTCGTCCAGTTCCTGGGCGGTCAGGATCATTGTATACGCGCGTTTCAGCCCTTCGTTCAGGGTCTCGGTGACCTGCATAGTCGTCCTCATCCATAGCATCGGGCCGCGGAGGCGTCCGCGGCGGTCAAAATCAGTGGCCCTTCTAGGGTTGGCTTCGCCCGGACGCAAGCAGAGTCTGCCCCGATGCATTCACGAACTGTAGAATGATACCGGGCCAAGGCGGGCTCAGCCGAAAACCGACGCCTTGAACGACCCTGCCAAGGAACCGTCAACCGCAATCCCGGAACGTGACCGCGCGCCGAACGTCAGCCCCTGCCCCGCCGGATCAATCCCAGACCGGCCAGGGCCGCCAAAAGCAACGGCAGCGAGGCCGGCAGCGGCACCGCTGCGGCGGCGACGTTGCCGGTAACCGTGAACTTCAGCATCGCATCCGCAAATGGTGTGGTGCCGGACCACGGCACGAAATTCGGGTCCACGTCATTGAGCACCAGATACCCGTTTTCCGCAGTGATGACGCTACCGGTGACCGAGGGGGTTGTGGTTCCCCGCCAACTTCCATTGCCCGTCGTCATCGTCATGATGAGCGTGTAGGTATCGGGCACAAGCGTCAGCCCTGACAAAGCCGACTGCGCCCCCTCCCACTTCGTATAGGTCGTGTCGAAAACTTGCTGGAAAATGGTCGCCGTCGGGCTCATTCGCCCCGAGATCAGCCGCAATTCGCCCGCGCAGCTATAGCAGGTCATATCAAAGGAAAAGGCGACGTCCGTCAGCGTCTGTGTCACTTCAAACGTCTGAGCCGCCCCCTTGTCAGGCGCTCCTTCACCGATTGGTGTGGTTGCATCCCGGTTTCCATCCACACTGAACAATGTGGCCGCCTGCCCCGGTCCCGCTGCCAGCACAAACGCCAGCCCGACGATCAATGCCTTCAGTCGCATGACAATATCCGATCTGTGAATGCATATATGATAATCGCCCAAGCCTGCGCTTTCGCCTGCGCCCTGTCAATTTTTTTCGATACCTCTGACACCCCCGCCGCGCGTCAAGATGATCGAGACCGATCCTGCCGTTCCCGCAAACCGCCTTTTGTGACCCAAGCTGCACCCACAAGCCGGCCACAGGCCCTTATTTGCAAGGGCATTCTTTGATTTCAATGGGTTAACATGGTGCGGGTGGAGGGACTTGAACCCCCACGCCTTGCGGCGCCAGAACCTAAATCTGGTGCGTCTACCAATTTCGCCACACCCGCACGTGAGACCGCCTCTTAGCAAAGCCGCAAATCGGATGCGAGAGGAAAAATCACCGCAAAAAGCACCCTCCTCCCGCAAAAAAGGCACGACATTAACCCATTCTTGCCATAATCTGGAAAAAAACTGAGGCAGTAACATAGCGAGAAACGCCATGAAACCGAAAACGGTCGGGCGGGCACACGGTGAAAATTCCGTCCATACCCCCATGGAAGACGCGGGCCTGATGGCCAATTCGATCATCCTGACGCTCGATGGCGAAAAGGCCGTCAGCGATGTCAGGCCCGGCGACCGCATCATCACCCGCGATGCCGGTGCCGCCATTGTCCGCAATATCCGCAAACGCCGCATCAAGGCCGACGCCATTGTCATTCAGGCCGGATCGCTTGGCGATACGCGCCCCGATCGCGACATGATCCTGCCCGCCGGACAGGGTGTTCTGGTCAGGGACTGGCGCGCCGAGGCGATGTTCGGCGCCCGTCAGGCGCTGGTGCCCGCGGAACGGCTGGTCGACGGTGAATTCATCCGCCGCGAGGGCATCGCGAACCTCACCGTGATCGAGCTGGAATTCGACCGCCCCCATATCCTTTATGTCGACGGGATCGAAGTGGCCGGGCAGATCGTTCGATCCACGCAGGCAAAAGCCGCATAAGTCCCGGCGACACCGCCCTTTGAACGCCCCGCTGCCGGTTCCGGACACGGGACGTTTCGCCGTTACAGCCCCAGATCGCGCAGGACGGTCGGCAGCAACTCGGGCAGATCCTCGGCGATCAATCCGGGGCCAAAGGCGCGCGCCGCCTCCACATGCAGCCACGCCGCCGTTTCCGCCGCCTGCATCGGCGCGACCCCCCGCGCCAACAGCCCGGTGATGACCCCGGCCAGCACATCGCCCGCCCCGGCGGTCGCCAGCCACGGAGCGGCGCGCTCGTATTGGGCCGAATTGATGCTGCACCGCCCATCGGGTGCGGCAACCACCGTGTCGGGCCCCTTGAACAACACCACGCAGCCCGCTCGTTTGGCGGCCTCACGCGTGGCATCCACCTTGGAATAGGCCGGGCCCTTGGTCGGTATGGCGTTGAGCTTGTCGGCAATGTCCGGGAACAGCCGCGCAAATTCCCCTGCATGGGGCGTCAGAACGCATTTGTCATGCAGCATTGCAAGCAGGATTTCAGGCGCATCTGCAAACGCCGTCAACGCATCGGCATCCAGTACCACGTAGGGTGCGCGCTGCGCGCGCACCGCCACCGGCACCAGATCCCGCGCCCGCTCCATCCCCATCCCCGGCCCCAGGCACAGCGCATTGAGCCGCTCGTCCTCCAACGCTTCGGCCAGCGCCTCGCCATCCTCCACACGCCGCAGCATCAGCGCAGTGATCTGGCAGGCCACCTCCATCTGCGCCGATCCCGGCACGCCAACCGTCACCAACCCCGCCCCGATCCTGAGCGCCCCCCGCGCCGCCAACCGCGCCGCGCCGGTGCGGCCAGAACCGCCAGAAAGGATCAAGGCATGACCGTGGGTGTATTTGTGACCATACGTATGCTTGGGCACCAATGAAGCCGGACGCTCAACCAATCTGACGACATCGCCCGGCGGCACCGCCGGGCAGCCCCCCAGACCGATGTCCTTCACCACGATCTTCCCGCTCAGTCCCGGCCCGCCACCGTAACGCCCCTCGCGCAGAAGGTAATGGCCGGTCTTGCCCTTGTGGAACGTCACCGTCAGGTCGACCGGAAACGCGCCGAGGTTCCCACCTGAGTCCGCGCACAGCCCACTTGGCGTATCGACTGCCACATATTTCGGGCGCATCTCTGATGCATTGTGCGTGACCGTCGGGACGAAACCGTGCCATGTGCGCTCGGTGTCTTCCGGCATCGGCCGCGTCAGCCCTGTTCCGAACACCGCATCGACGACAAGGTCGTGGCCCTGCCGGTCCAGAAGGTCCTCTATCCCGTTGTCATTCCACGGGCGCACCTCCCCCATCTCCCGCCACCGCTCGTAATTCGCCCTGGCATCCGACGGCAGCTTTTCGGCATCCCCATAAAGGAACACCGCCACCTCCCAGCCCCAGTCCTTCAACAGCCGTGCCATCACGAACCCGTCGCCGCCATTGTTGCCCGGCCCGCACAGAACCACCGCCCGGTGCGGGGCCCTGGCCAGGTCGGGCCATTCCTCGAACACCGCCTCGACCACGCCGCGCCCGGCGCGCTCCATCAGCTCCAGCCCCGTCACCTCGCCCGACTCGATGGCAGCCCGTTCGATGGCGCGCATCTGCGCGGCTGTGAGCAATTCCGTCATGGTTTCCCGCCCTCGCGATTCAATTCCGCCCACATCGCGGGCAGCTTGCCTAAATTTTGTGCATTTACTGCGCGACAGGCCCGCACTCAGGCCCGCCGCCACCCTATCCGATTGAGAGCCCTCCTGAGAAGTGGTCTGCAAACCAGCAAGACACCGAAGGGCGAGGAGGCCGAGCCATGAAAAAGATCGAAGCGATCATCAAACCGTTCAAGCTGGACGAGGTGAAAGAAGCCCTGCAAGACGCAGGTATTCAGGGCCTCAGCGTGATCGAGGTCAAGGGCTTTGGCCGCCAGAAAGGCCATACCGAACTGTACCGCGGCGCCGAATATGTGGTCGATTTCCTGCCCAAGGTGAAAATCGACGTGGTGATCGACGACGATCAGGTCGACCAGGCCATCGAGGCCATCGTCGAGGCCGCCCGCACCGACAAGATCGGCGACGGCAAGATCTTCGTCAGCCCCGTCGAACAGGCGATCCGCATCCGCACCGGCGAAACCGACTCGGACGCGCTCTGAACCCGAAACAACAGTTACCGGCGCCACACCGGCGCCCCGATCCAAACCCGAAACGCGACCCAGACAGAAAGGGACAAAAGGGATGAGCCACAAAGCTATCATTCAGCAGATCAAGGAAGAAGACATCGAGTATGTCGACATCCGCTTCACCGATCCGCGCGGCAAACTGCAGCACGTCACCGTGATTGCCGACGAAGTCGATGAAGATTTCCTCGAAGAAGGCTTCATGTTCGACGGTTCGTCGATCGCCGGCTGGAAATCCATCGAAGCCTCCGACATGAAACTGATGCCCGACTGCGAGTCGGCCTATGTCGATCCCTTCTATGCCGAGAAAACGCTGTGCATTCACTGCTCGGTCGTCGAACCCGACACCGGTGAACCCTATAACCGCGACCCGCGCGGCACCGCCGAAAAGGCCGAAGCCTACCTGAAATCTTCGGGCATCGGCGACAACGCCTTCTTCGGCCCCGAGGCCGAATTCTTCCTGTTCGACGACGTGCGCTTCTCGAACACCATCAACAAGGTCTCCTACGAGGTCGACGCGATGGACGCCTCGTGGAACACCGACACCCAGTATGAAATGGGCAACACCGGCCACCGTCCGGGCGTCAAGGGCGGCTATTTCCCGGTCAACCCGATCGACGACGCGCAGGACATCCGCAGCGAAATGCTGTCGACGATGAAGCGCCTCGGCATGAAGGTCGACAAGCACCACCACGAAGTGGCCTCCTGCCAGCACGAACTGGGCCTGATCTTCGGCACGCTGACCGAACAGGCGGACGAGCTTCAGAAGTACAAGTACGTCATCCACAACGTCGCGCAGGCCTATGGCAAGTCGGCCACCTTCATGCCCAAGCCGATCTATGGCGACAACGGCACCGGCATGCATGTGAACATGTCGATCTGGAAAGACGGCAAGCCGCTGTTTGCGGGCGACAAATACGCCGATCTCAGCCAGGAAGCGCTGTATTTCATCGGCGGCATTCTGAAACACGCGAAGACGCTCAACGCCTTCACCAATCCGTCGACCAACAGCTACAAGCGCCTGATTCCGGGCTTCGAAGCCCCCGTTCTGCGCGCCTACTCGGCCCGCAACCGCTCGGGCTGCGTGCGTATCCCGTGGACGGAAAGCCCCAAGGCCAAGCGCGTCGAGGCCCGCTTCCCCGATCCTTCGGCCAACCCGTACCTGTGCTTTGCTGCCCTGCTGATGGCCGGTCTCGACGGCATCAAGAACAAGATCGATCCGGGTGAGGCGATGGACAAGAACCTCTACGACCTGCCCGCCGAAGAACTGGAAGGCATCCCGACCGTCTGCGGTTCGCTGCGCGAGGCGCTCGACGCCCTGGCCGCCGATCACGACTTCCTGCTGGCCGGCGACGTGTTCACCAAGGATCAGATCGACGGCTATATCGCCCTCAAGATGGAAGAGGTCGAAGCCTACGAACACACCCCGCACCCGGTTGAATTCCAGCTGTACTACAGCTGCTGATCGCCTGAACGGGACAGTGAAACGATCAGGGCGCCCTTCACGGGGCGCCCTTTTTCATGCCGCGCCTTGGGCGACAATCCGCCAGATGGCAACAATCCGCTCATTTCCGGTGGATTGCCCCAATGTATCCATATTTGAAACAAACCATCTTCCACTTGTCGGCGTAGGAAAACCGTAGGTGAAACCCTGCAAACAGGCATGAGCATGACCAATGAACGAACATGGGTTACAGCAGGACTAGTATTTCTCGGTACGAGAGACATCGACATCGTCGAAACCGCCAACCGCGTGCGTGTCGCCCTCGCGCGGATGGGCCACAGGATTACGGGCACCCGCGTGCAATCCGACGATAGCGCGATCGTGGCCAGTTGCTGCCACACGATGCGCATCGGCATCGAATACGACGCCTTTATCGACGAATTCTCCAAACAGGTGCCCCGGGTACTGACCGTGGACATCGCCCAGGACGACAAGGACCCCACCAAGGATGGGCAGGGTATGACCAATGACATGGTCCTGACCCATGTGCTGAAGGATCTGCACTGGCAGATGTCCGCAGACTACATCCGCTGGGTCGGTCACAGCCGCCTGCTCAGTTCGGCGGACTTCCTGTTGATGACCACGGATTTGCCGGGACCTGCCCAATCGGCGGGCGCGCGCCTGGCCCGAGGCACGGCGAACGTGACCACGGGTCACCATTCCGACCATACGCGCGCCTGCGCGTCCGAACTCGCCGATCTGCGCAGCTTCTTCCGCGAAGCCGACGCCGATCTCGAAACCGGCAAAACCCGCAAGGCCCCCCCGGCGCGGATCGACCCGGACGAGGCCCCCCTCAGCGCCCCGCAACGCCTGTCCGCATGGCTCATGGCCTATGCGGTCATGTTGTTCTCGCTGCCCGTCGGCATCGCCTTGCTGCTGGTGAATCTCATCAAGGGCGAAAACCCGCGGCTTGCGTCGCAGGCGGCGGCCCTGACCGGCACCTTCCTGTCGTTCCAGGCCTTCGGAACCACGGCACAGGCTATGGAGGCGGTCCAGAACTTCCTGTCCTGATCGCGCCCCGATATATCACCCCTCCGGTCGCCGCCCCGCGGCGGCCGGACACCAGATTTGCCTTTGAGGCAAACCGCCCCCTCGGCTAGAGTTGCACCACGACAGGATTTTTTCTGCAGGAGCGCCCGATGATGTCCAGATGGTCCCGCCCGATCGCCGCCGGTTTCCTTTTCGCCCTCGGCCTGTTGCCGGGCATGGCCACCGCCGCCCCCTGCGGCAATAACGGGTCGGGCTTTCCCGCCTGGAAAGCGGCCTTCGCCCAGGAAGCGGCCCGCGCGGGCGTCGGAAACCGCGGCCTTCAGGCCCTTGCCAATGCCCAATACGCCAGCCGCACCATCGCCGCCGACCGCAACCAGAAAAGTTTCAAATACTCGCTGGACAAGTTCATGCAGGTGCGCGGGGCCTCGACCATCGTCGCCCAGGGACGCACACGCAAGGCCCGCAACGCCCAGTTCTACAACGCGCTCGAACAACGGTACGGCGTGCCCGCCGGCATTCTGATCGCGATTCACGGCATGGAAACCGGCTTTGGCGGTTTCATGGGCGACAGCCGCGTCGTGTCCGCCATCACCACGCTGGCCTATGACTGCCGCCGCTCGGCGTTCTTCGTCCCTCACGCCATCGGCGCGCTGAAACTGGTGGATCAGGGCACCATCACCGGCGACACGCGCGGCGCCAAGCATGGCGAACTGGGGCACACCCAGTTCCTGCCGGGCAACGCCCTGAAATACGGGGTCGACGCCAATGGCGACGGGCGCGTGGATTTCTACAGCCAGGCCGACGCCCTCGCCTCCACCGCCAATTACCTGCGCCAGAAAGGCTGGCAACCCGGACAGGGCTATCAGGAAGGGCAGCCGAATTTCCGCGCGATCAGGGAATGGAACGCCGCCGGGGTCTATCAAAAGGCGATCGCCATCATGGCCGCGCAGATCGACGCAGGCGGCTGAACCTTTACGGAACCGTTACAAAAACAACCGTTTCAACGCTTGAGGCGGAGCAGATTTCACTGTTCCGCCTCATTTACATCAAATTCACTCCAAAGTTGCACCGCCTTATGGGGCAAGACAAAGTTCAAACCCTGACAGGAATTGGCGCTATGCAGTCCCATGGTATTGTTGTCGGGTTCGAGTATCGCGCATGTCCGCGCATGGAATTTCAGGATATCGTCGAGGAATTCGACCTGTCCTTCCAACTGGCCGACGCCAGAACCCGCAGCCTGACCTGGGATTGCGACGATATCGCGCTGATCGAGCGCGATTACCTGCGCGTGGCGCTTGGCTGGCTTCCCCCGGATGACGATGACGGCTCCTGGCACCTTGTCGCGGCGGTCGGTCCTTCGGATCAGGCCGGCAATGCGCTTATCGACGGCGGGTCTCTGGGCTTCGTCGCCGACCAGATCGTCGATCGCACACAGGAATTCCTGCCCGCCCATGCCGTCCTGCATGGCCCGGCCTCCCGCGCCGTCGGTCCCGAACTGATCGACGATGTGTTCGACCTGCTCCGGCTGTCGGCGCAAACGCCCTGCGATACCGCCGCGCCGCAAAACCGCAGCGCGCATACCCCCCCGACGCCGAAACCCGAGCATCCCTGGAGCTTCACCCCCACCCCCGATGGCGATGAAATCGAAATCTCCACCGACACGGCGCAGGCCGCGCCGCTGACACAATGGCTCACCGCGCGGGCCGAGCCGACACAGCCCTTGCGCCTGACCATCCACACGCTTGCGCTCACCCTGATGCTGCATGTGCCGGCGCTCGGCGCCTTCCTGTTCGTCTATTCGATGCTGCGCGACGTCGTGCCGGTCTCCACCTGAATCTCAGGCCCCGGCCAGCAAGAACGTGTGAATCGAAAAAACGCAGGCGCGCGTCCGGGGCAGGCGCAGGACGCATTGCCGCTCGCTGCGCAGATAAGGATAGGCCCCACCCGCATCGTCGGTGCGCGGCGCGTCCCTCGTTTCGGGCTGGAACAATGCAGGATCGGCATAATGCAGCGCGTTGAACCGCCATAGAGGGCGCTCCACCTGCACCCCGTCGAACAGCCGCTGCACCCGCCGTGCAAGCGCATCGTCATACACCTCGACAGGCACATGGATCGCCGTCAGGGGCCGCCCGATCTTGTCGGCCAGCCGCCAACTGGCCGGAAAACACAGCACGGCAGCCGTCAGAACATGCTCATCGCCCTGCTTCTCCATCAGGCACAGATCTTCCTGCACCAGATGCCCTAGCGTCCCCATCGGATCGTCCCGGTCGACCTGCACGGTCACACCATCGGGCCGCCGGACACGATCCGCCGCCACCTCATAGCTTGGCGAATGCCGCGCCAGCCAGTCCAGCACGAATTCCAGCAATTCGTCCGCCGCCGCGCGCCCCTCCGGCGTGACAGCCAGCACATCATCGCGCCGCTCGCGCAGCAGCCGTTCGCGCTCGGCCATCTGCGCGCCAAAGGCATCGTCCACCATCAACCAGTCCGCCGGGTCCAGCGGCCCGATCCCCGGCAAACGCGTCTGCGCACTCACCTCATAGGGGGTGCTCTTCTGAAAAATACCCGTCATGGCGCGACATTACCCGCACGGTTCCGCCTGTCCATCCCGAAAGACCATCCCTTCTTCTTGCCGAAAATATCCTCCCTCCGGGCGGAGCCCCGGACAGGCCGCATGACCCGCGACAGGGGCTGCACCCCCGCATCACCGCCGCCAAGCGCCCTACCGCCGGTACTCCGTCACCATCCGGTAGTCCTTGCGCGGCCCCCGCACCTGCCATGTGCAACGCCAGACCGGCCAGCGGCTGAAATCGTAAACCCCGTCATACTGATCGGGATCGCACCAATGCCCGCAGGGCCCTCCCTGCCCCGGCACCTGATGGAAATAGCGCCCATCGTCGAACCACACGCTCAGATCGCTGCGCCACAGATACCGCCGATGCGCCGCCAGCGGCAGCTGGCCCTCGACGCTCAGCACGCCACGCTCCTCACACAGCAATCCCTCGGCCACGGGGCTCCAGCACGCCTCGCCCTCCAGCCGCGCATCGGGGCCGTTCGCCTGCCCGATCCGGCGCGCCATCCGCCAGCGCCCCTCGAAATCGGCCAGCACGCGCGCCGCCTTGTCGCTTTCCGCTTCACTCAATGCGTCTTACCCCGGCGCCATCCGCTTGCCGCTGAGGCGCCTTCCGTCTAAACCCGCGCCAACCGATACAGCAGATGCAAAGGTTCGTCACATGATTCCCCGCTATTCCCGCCCCGACATGGTTGCCATCTGGTCGCCGGAAACCAAGTTCCGCATCTGGTACGAGATCGAAGCCCACGCCTGCGACGCCATGGCCGATCTGGGCGTGATCCCCCGCGAAAACGCCGAGGCCGTCTGGAAAGCAAAGGACGTGGACTTCGATGTCGCCCGCATCGACGAGATCGAGGCCGTCACCAAGCATGACGTCATCGCCTTTCTCACCCACCTCGCCGAACATGTCGGCAGCGAAGAGGCCCGTTTCGTCCATCAGGGCATGACCTCTTCGGACGTTCTGGATACCTGCCTCAACGTGCAACTGGTGCGCGCCGCCGACATCCTGATCGCCGATATCGAAGGCCTGCTCGCCGCCCTCAAGCGCCGCGCGCTCGAGCACAAGAATACCCTGCGCGTGGGCCGCAGCCACGGCATCCACGCCGAACCCACCACCATGGGCCTCACCTTCGCGCGCTTCTATGCCGAAATGGACCGCAACCTCGCCCGCATGAAAACCGCGCGCGAGGAAATCGCCACCGGCGCCATCTCCGGCGCGGTCGGCACCTTCGCCAATATCGACCCCCGCGTCGAAGACCATGTCTGCAAGCAACTGGGCCTTCAGCCCGAACCGATCAGCACACAGGTCATCCCGCGCGACCGTCACGCCGCCTTCTTCGCCGCGATGGGCGTCGTGGCCTCCTCGATCGAGAACATCGCCATCGAGATCCGCCACATGCAGCGCACCGAGGTTCTGGAAGGCGCCGAGTTTTTCTCGATGGGGCAAAAAGGCTCCTCGGCCATGCCGCACAAGAAAAACCCGGTGCTGACCGAAAACCTCACCGGGCTCGCCCGCCTCGTGCGCTCCGCCGTGGTCCCGGCGATGGAAAACGTGGCGCTTTGGCATGAACGCGACATTTCACATTCCTCCGTGGAACGGATGATCGGCCCGGACGCCACCGTAACACTCGATTTCGCCCTTGCCCGCCTCACCGGCGTGATCGACAAGATGCTGATCTTCCCCGAGAACATGCTGGAGAACATGAACAAGTTCCCCGGCCTCGTCATGTCGCAACGCGTGCTCCTGGCCCTCACGCAGGCGGGCGTCAGCCGCGAAGACGCCTATGCCATGGTGCAGCGCAACGCGCTCAAGGTCTGGGAAGAGCGGACCGACTTCAAGGAGGAGTTGCTGGCCGACAAGGATGTGGTCGCGGCCCTCGGCAAGGAGCAGATCGAGGAAAAATTCGACATGGGCTATCACACCAAGCATGTCGATACGATCTTCAAACGGGTCTTCGGCGAAAGCTGACCTGCACCACATGCACGGTTTTTCATCGGGCGGCCTGCGACGGGCCGCCCTTTTTTCATCCATGATTTTGCCCAAGGGCGATCCTGTGCTATGCTCACCTCATGGTTCAACAGGAGATATCGAAAATGACCCTCAAGACCATTCTGACCGCGGCGGCCCTGACCGTGACTTCGGCGATGGCCGCCCATGCCTGTCCCGCACATGAACAGCAGGCGATGTCCTGCGCCGATGGCACCACATGGGATGCCGGATCGAAAACCTGCGTGCCGCAAACCACAAGCTGACCGCGGACGCGATTTCAGGCAAATTTCCGGGGTGCCCTACGTCGTGCGCCCCGCTTTTTTTAGACATTTCTTCACCACTCCCGCCCTAGACTGGCCCCAATGCCTGAACGAGGGACGGGATGACCCATTCGACACCGCTTGCGCAACTCGCGCCGCCCCGCGCCGCCAGCCCCGCCAGCGCGCGCCTGACCCGCCGGCAAAAGGCGGCGATCATCGTGCGCTTCCTGCTCAAGGAAGGCGCGGAATTACCGCTCACCGACCTGCCTGACCCGCTACAGGCGCAACTGACCACGCAAATGGGCTCGATGCGCTATGTGGATCGCGGCACGCTGGCCGATGTCGTGGCAGAATTCGCCTCCGAGCTCGAGGCGATGGGCCTGACCTTCCCGCGCGGTGTCGCCGGTGCGCTCAGCGCGCTCGATGGCCGGATCAGCCCGCAAACCGCCGCCCGGCTCAGGAAAGAGGCGGGCGTGCGCCAGTTCGGCGATCCCTGGGAACA
This sequence comes from Roseovarius sp. PS-C2, assembly GCF_018862045.1. Taxonomy (NCBI): domain Bacteria; kingdom Pseudomonadati; phylum Pseudomonadota; class Alphaproteobacteria; order Rhodobacterales; family Roseobacteraceae; genus Roseovarius; species Roseovarius sp. PS-C2. The sequence continues at coordinate 121,117 of NZ_JAHKSQ010000007.1, read as the reverse complement.
GGTGCGCGCCGCCCCGCCTGACGACCTGCTTGACATCCTGGGTCGCGAAAGCACCGAGATCGCCGCCGTCATGCTCTCCAAGCTCGATGTCGCCCGCGCCGCCGACCTGCTGGGCCGCCTGCCCGGCGACCGGGCGCGCCGCATCACCTATGCCATGTCGCAAACCGGCGCCGTCACCCCCGACGCCGTGGACCGGATCGGCCTTGCGCTGGCCGCGCAACTGCATGACGTGCCCGAAACCGCCTTCGACGACGGGCCGGTGGAACGGGTGGGCGCGATCCTCAACTACTCCGCCGCCGCCACCCGCGACGACGTGCTGACGGGGCTTGATGAAACCGATCAGGATTTCTCCAATCTCGTGCGCAAGGCGATCTTTACCTTCGTCCACATCCCCGCGCGCCTCGCCCCGGCGGACGTGCCCAAGATCACCCGCGAGGTGGATCAGCCCGTGCTGGTCACTGCGCTGGCCTCGGCCACGGATCAGGGGGGCGATCTGGCCGCGACGGCCGAATTCGTGCTTGGCAATATCTCCAAACGCATGGCCGATGCGCTGCGCGAGGAAATGCAGGAGCTGGGCAAGGTCAAACCCCGCGACGGCGAGGCCGCGATGACCGACATCGTCAACGCCATCCGCACGCTGGAGGCCCGAGGCGAAATCACCCTCACCGTCCCCGACGACGAGGAGGAAGAGGAAAACACCTGACCCCAGGGACTCGAACACCGCGCCATCGGGCGAATCCCCCCCCGGATCGCCTGCGATCCGGTTCGCGCCCGACCCCGCCCCCCAGGGCGGGCGCGAACCTGCTGTTTCTCCCTTGGCCGATGTTTCGCATTGCAAATCCCGCCCGGCGGCCTCCGCCACCCGGCAACCAACCCACTGGACAGCCCCCTCTCCCCCGCCTACCCTGCCCGTCATGAGTGATACCGACGGACGCCGCTGGCATGACATGGGCGGGCAGGATGCGGGCCCGGTCTGTGCAGACGATCATGACTTCGCGCTTTGGGAAAAGCGCGTCGATGCCCTGATGGTGCTCTGCGGCGTCAAGGGCTTCTTCACCGTCGACGGGCTGCGCCGCGCGCTCGAAGACATGGGCGAAGACGCCTTCGAAAAGATGAGCTATTACGAACGCTGGATCGCCGCCATCAACCAGAACCTTGTCGAATCCGGCGCCTATTCCCTTGCCGAGCTCGGCACCCGCATGGAAGAGATCGTCGCCCGCGGCCCCACCTATGCCGAGGCGCAGGAGCGCGAAAATGGCTGAGCGTGTCCGCGTCAAGACGATGATGCCCCCTGGCCATGTGCGCACCCCCGCCTATCTGCGCGGCAAGACCGGCACCATCGAGCGCCCGCTCGGCCCCTTCGCCAACCCCGAACAACTGGCCTATGGCCTGCCCGCCGACAAACAGCCGCTCTACCGCGTGCGCTTCAGCATGGCGGAAATCTGGGGCGAGGCGGCCGAATGCCCCACCGACACGCTGGACGCCGAGATTTACGGCCATTGGCTGGAAAGGGTCTGAACGGATGCCGCACGATCATCACGACCATACCGGGCTCAGCCCCTCGGGCCATCCCTACCGGGCCGACAATGACACCCCGCTCACCTATTGGCAGCGCATGGAAATCGCCGTGCGCGAACTGATGATCGAAAAGGGCCACCTCAGCGCAGCCGAAGTCGCCGCACAGATCGACACGATGGATGCCCGCAGCCCCGCCAACGGGGCCGCCGTGGTGGCCCGCGCCTGGAGCGATCCCGCCTTCAAGACGCGCCTTCTGGAAAACGCCTCGGACGCCTGCCGCGAGATGGGATTCGATATCGGCCCGCTGCACCTGATCGCGGTCGAAAACACGCCTGAGACCCATAACATGATCGTCTGCACGCTGTGTTCCTGCTACCCGCGCAACCTGCTGGGCCTGCCGCCGGACTGGTACAAGACCCGCGAATACCGCTCGCGCGCCGTGCGCGAACCCCGCGCCGTCCTGCGCGAATTCGGCGTCGATCTGCCCCCGGCCACCACCATCCGCGTCCATGACAGCACCGCCGACATGCGCTATATCGTGCTGCCCGCGCGCCCCGCGGGCACCGAGCAGATGGACCAGGACGCGCTTGCCGCGCTCGTCACCCGCGATTCGATGATCGGCACCGGCCTGCCCCGCACCCCCTAACGCCTGCACCCCGGCCTTGTGATCGCGCGGCGCGCGGCGTATGTCTGCGCCACAAGGATCACAGGCCCCGACGCGATGACAGACCCGACCACCCCCAGCTTTCCCGACCGTGCACGCGATACCGCCCTCGGGCTGGCCATGTATGCGCCCATCGCCCTGGCGCGGCTGTTGCCCTATCGCTGGCGGCTGCCGGTCATGGGCTGGGTGACGTCTCGCATCATCGCGCCGATTGCGGGCTATGACAAACGGGTGCGCGACAATCTCGCCCATGTGCTGCCCGACCTGCCCGAAGCCGAGGTGCGCCGCCTGACCCGCGCCGTGCCCGACAATGCCGGGCGCAACATGATCGAACTGTATTCACCCGAAGGTTTCGTCGAACGCGGGCGCAAGGCCCCGGTCGAAGGCCCCGGCCTCGACGCGATCCGCACCGCCCGCGCCGAGGGCCGCCCGGTGATCTTCGTCACCGGCCATTTCGGCAATTTCAACGCCGCGCGGGTGGCGATGATCGAACAGGGCTTCGACATGGGCGTGTTCTATCGCCCGATGGCCAACGACTTCTTCAACCGCCGCTACATTCAGGCGATGGGCGCGATCAGCCAGCCGATGTTCGAACAGGGCCGGCGCGGCATGATGCAGATGGTCAAGCACCTGCGCTCGGGTGGGGTGCTGGCCATCCTGACCGACCTCAACGCGCTGGACGGCGTGCCGCTGCAATTCTTCGGCAAACCGGCGCTCTCGCCGCTCGCCACCGCCGAACTGGCGCTCAAGTTCGACGCGCCGCTGGTGCCGGTCTGGGCCATCCGGCAGGAAAACGGCCTCGATTACCGCGTCATCGTCGAAGAGCCCGTGCCCGCCACCGACCCCGTCACCATGACGCAAGAGGTCAACGACCGGCTGGAGGCGATGGTGCGCAAGCACATGGATCAATGGTTCTGGATTCACCGCCGCTGGAAAGACGGCATCGGCCCGCTGGCCGATCGCGGCGCCAAACAACTCGAAGCTCACCGCAAAGAATAACCTTCGCCTCTCGGGCCGCTCAGCGCGCGCTCGGGCTCAGACCCACTTGGCCAAGGGCGGCAGGCTCATCAGCACCGCGTTGGCGTCATGCCCCGTGGCCAGCCCGAACTTGGTGCCCCGGTCATAAACAAGGTTGTATTCCGCATAGAGCCCGCGATGGATCAGTTGCGTGTCCTTGTCGGCCTCGCTGAACGCCTGCCCCCGGCGCTTTTCCACCAGCGGCACAAAGGCGGGCAAAAAGGCGCGGCCAATATCCTGCGTCAGGGCGAAATCCGCCTCCCAGTCGCCGGAGTTGCGGTCATCCATGAAAATCCCGCCCACGCCGCGCGCCCGGTGCCGGTGCGGAATATAGAAATACTCGTCCGCCCAGTCCTTGAGGCGCGGATACAGATCTGCGCCATGCGGCTCCAGATGCGCCTTTTGCGTGGCGTGGAAATGCGCCGTGTCCTCGTCATATTCGATGCACGGGTTCAGATCCGATCCGCCCCCGAACCACCACGCGCCCGGCGTCCAGAACATCCGCGTGTTCATGTGAACCGCGGGCACATGCGGGTTCTGCATATGCGCCACAAGGCTGATGCCGCTGGCCCAGAACCGCGGGTTTTCGGCTATTCCCGGCACACCGCGCGCCGCCATCGCCTTTTGCGCGGCCTCGCCCAGCGTGCCGTAGACTTCGGACACGTTCACCCCGACCTTTTCGAACACGCGCCCGCCGCGCATCACGCTCATCAGCCCGCCGCCCGCATCCGACCCGTCCTCGCTGGCGCGCGTGGTGTCGCTCACCTCGAACCGCCCCGGCGCGGCCTCGCTCAGCGGCCCCGTGTCATGGCTGTCCTCCAGCGCCTCGAAGGCCGCGACGATCTGATCGCGCAGGCTGCGAAACCACTGCGCCGCGCGCTTTTTCTCATTCAGCAAATCACCGCTCATACCGCTGTCCTTCCTCAATGCGCCGGGGCCGCCACCGGATCGAGCAGGCAGCGCCCGCCATCCACCGTCATGATCTGCCCGGTCATGAAGGCCGAGCCGTCACAGGCCAGGTATTGCACCGCCTCGGCCAGTTCCGTGGGCGAGGCGATCCGCCCAAGCGGCGTGTGTCCCTCAATATCGGCGCGGTAATCGCGCTTTTCGCGCAAGGTATCCTTGAGCGAGGCGCTCATCACCGATCCGAACGCCACCGCGTTCACCCGGATGCGATGCGGCGCCAGCGCCACCGCCATGCTACGCGTCATCTGGTCCAGCGCGGCGGTGGACACCGAATAGGCCATCAACTCGGGATGCGTGCGCCGCGCCGCGATCGAGGACAGGTTCACGATCGTGCCCGCGCTGCCCTCGTCCTGCCCTTCGGCCTGCTTGATCATCCGCTTGGCGACCATCTGGCTCATGCGCAGGGCCGTCATCAGGTTCTGCTGCAACAACTGCTCCACCGCATCGTCATCGGGATTGAGCGCATCCGACGGCACCACCTGACGCGACGCGTTGATCAGGATATCCACCTGCTCGAAGGCGTCGATGGTGGCCGACAACAGGTTGGCCTGGGTCAGCCGCTCACGCAGATCGCCCGCGAAATAGCGGATATTGGGCGTATCCTCGTTCCCGCCCAACTCCTTGGCCAGCCGTTCTTCGTCCATGTCGGCAAACACCACATTGGCGCCCTTGTCGGCAAAATGCCGGCCAATGGCCAGCCCGATCCCGTTGGCCCCGCCGGTCACGATGGCCGTCTTGCCGGAAATGGAAAATGACATGATCAGCAGCCTTTCCTGTTGAGTCTGCGCGCCACCCTAGGGCAGTTCACCGCGCTTTGCGAGACACGCCGCGACCGTGCAGAACCTTGAAACGGCTGTCCCCGGCCACCTCGTCCACATGGCTGAAATGCGCGCGCATTTCGGTCTCGTAAGGCAGATGGCGATTGGCCACCAGCCACAACTCGCCGCGCGGCTTCAGCATCCGCGCCGCCGCCCGGATGAACGCGCGGCCCAGATCGGGGTCCGCCGCGCGCCCGGTATGAAACGGCGGGTTCGTGATCACCGCATCCACCGGCGCATCGGGCTGCCAGCGCGTGGCGTCCTCCCAATGCAGCACGGCGCGGGCATCCGCCACGTTCTCGCGCGCACAGGCCAGCGCGGCATGATCGGCCTCGATCAGGTCGATCCGCTCGATCTCGTCGCGCCCTTCCAGCGCGCGGGCGCTCAGATAGCCCCAGCCGCCCCCCAGATCCACCACATGACGGCCCAGCTTGCGCGGCAGATGATCGGCCAGCAGGCGCGAGGCCGGGTCGATTCCATCGGCCGAAAACACCCCCGGCACGGTCACGAACCCGCCGTCGATCCGCTGCGGCCCGCTCATCGTCCAGTCCGCGAAAACCTCCGGCCCGGCATGAAACCAGAACAGCTTGCCATGCGCCTTGTTCACCGGCGCGGACATCTCGGCACGCTTGCGGCACTCCTTCAGAATCGATTCCACCCCGTCCGTCTTGGCCCCGTCCACGATCAGCACCCCGTCGGTCACCTCCGCCGCCTGCGCGATCAGCGCATGCGCCAGCGCCTTGGCGCGGGGCAGACAGATCAGCGCGGCACCATAGCGCCCTTCGGGCTCGACCGCGCAATTCAGGCCCAGACCGGCGAAATGATCGTGCTCGGGTTTCGACCCCGCTATCAGGTGGCACCGCTCGACGGGCAGCGCCGATATATCCAGCCCCTCGCGCGGGGCGAACACGGCAATGCGCCCGGCCTCGGGCAATTCCAGCAAACCGGCCTCGACGGCCAGCGACAGGCGTGACGGGGTGCTCATCCGCGCCCTACTCTTTTTCCATGGTGCATTGCAGCGGGTGCTGATGCTGGCGCGCAAAATCCATCACCTGCGCCACCTTGGTCTCGGCGATCTCGTGACTGAACACGCCCACCACGGCCAGCCCCTTCTTGTGGACGGTCAGCATGATCTCGAACGCCTGCGCGTGATTCATGCCGAAAAACCGCTCCAGCACCGCAACCACGAACTCCATCGGGGTATAGTCGTCATTCAGCAGCAAGACTTTGTAAAGCGGCGGGCGCTTCGTCTTGGAGCGGGTCTTGACCACGACCGAGGTATCGGCCCCGCCATCCGCGTCGCCGTCATCCTCGCCGGACATCATCCATACGCTGTGCTTTGCCATGAGTTCCCGTGCTTTGCTGACAGTCCGCTCGCAGGGCGGCAATATAACTTCTCTGCCGCCCGAGAAAAGGGGCAGCGCACCGGCAATGTCGCAAATTTCCGCTGTAACCCGCCTGCCGGGGCCCTCAGCGCAGGTCCGCCACGGCGCGGATCGGGCCGAGGCCTTTTTGCTGCAAGACCACCACGGCAGGCTGATCGTCCTCCAGCGGCAGTTGCATCGACAACGGCGCGCGCCCGTCCCATTCACCCAGCACGGACCAGTCGGTCACGATATTGGCATAGGTCAGCGTGCGGCCCGCATTCTCGCCCTTGCGCACCTCGACCGTTTCCTGCGGCATGTACCGCACAAGGCAGACATCCACGGGATATGGCAATGCCCCCTGCGCCGAGATCGTCAGAACCCCGTTCGCGCGTTCGACCGACAAATCCACTGTTTGCGGCTCGACCCTGTGCCGCGCGATCAGGTCGGCCAGTTTCATTTCCTTGGTGCCGACAAGGGCCTCCTGCCCCTGCACCACCATTTGCGGAGTATAGATCATCTTTTCCCCCCGCGACGCCGCATAGGCCTTTTGCCGGGCGGTATGGGCGGGCGTGGCGAAACTGTCCTTCCAGCCGATGTAATCCCAGTAATCCACATGCAGCGCCAGCGCGACCACATCCTCGCGCTTGGCCAGTTCGAGCAGCAACGCATCCGCCGGCGGGCAAGAGGAACACCCCTGCGAGGTGAACAGCTCGACCACCACCCGCCGCTCCTCGGCCCGCGCCGGCGTGGCGCCCAGCACGACCGCCGCGCCCGGAACTCCGAGGACAAGGAACAAAGCGATTCTGAAAAGCTGTGATGTCATGGGATCGGGCCTGTTGCGCATTTCCTGTTCGGTATTCCATGTATCCATTCACACCTGCAATGACCAATCAAGGTTTCGCGAGAGCGGAGTGAAAGCTCTTTCATCGAGTTTCGGTGTGCAATAGTATACAAAAAATGCATCACCCCCCTTGATCGCTAGTTTCAAATGGGTCAGAAGCAAGCCAGCGAATTCCTGCCTTGAGAGTGAAAGGAAGGCCACATGCCCATCTCCGTTGGACACGACACAGCCAAGACGCGCAAGGAACTCAGCGTCAACGGCAAAACCTTCGCCTATTATTCGATCGAAGCCGCCGAAAAGGCCGGTCTGGGCGATTTCTCGAAACTGCCCGCCGCGCTGCGCGTGGTGCTGGAAAACATGCTGCGTTTCGAAGACGGCAAGACCGTCTCGACCGACGACATCAAGGCATTCTCCGAATGGGCCGACAAGGGCGGCAAGAACCCGCGCGAGATCGCCTATCGCCCCGCCCGCGTGCTGATGCAGGACTTCACCGGCGTTCCCGCCGTGGTGGACCTCGCGGCGATGCGTGACGGGATCGTGGCGCTCGGCGGCAACGCCGAACAGATCAACCCGCTGAACCCGGTCGATCTGGTCATCGACCACTCGGTCATGATCGACGAATTCGGCAACCCCCGCGCCTTCCAGATGAACGTGGACCGCGAATACGAGCGCAACATGGAACGCTACCAGTTCCTGAAATGGGGCCAGGGCGCGTTCAACAACTTCCGCGTGGTGCCGCCGGGCACCGGCATCTGCCACCAGGTGAACCTCGAATACCTGGCGCAAACCGTGTGGTCCGACGTGGATCAGGACGGCGTCGAAGTGGCCTACCCCGACACGCTGGTCGGCACCGACAGCCACACCACCATGGTCAACGGCGCCGCCGTTCTGGGCTGGGGCGTCGGCGGGATCGAGGCCGAGGCCGCCATGCTCGGTCAGCCGATCTCGATGCTCATCCCCGAAGTCGTCGGCTTCGAACTGACCGGCGCCATGGTCGAAGGCACCACCGGCACCGACCTCGTGCTGAAAGTCGTGGAAATGCTGCGCGCCAAGGGCGTTGTCGGCAAGTTCGTCGAATTCTACGGCGCGGGCCTCGACAACCTGCCGCTGGCCGACCGCGCGACCATCGCCAACATGGCCCCCGAATACGGCGCCACCTGCGGTTTCTTCCCGATCGACGACGAAACCCTGCGCTACCTGCGCAACACCGGGCGCGACGCCGACCGCATCGCCCTGGTCGAAGCCTACGCCAGGGAAAACGGCTTCTGGCGCGACGCAGATTATGCGCCGGTCTACACCGACACGCTCAGCCTCGACATGGGCACCATCGTTCCGGCCATCTCGGGCCCGAAACGCCCGCAGGACTACGTCGCGCTCGACCGGGCGGCGTCGGCCTTCTACCGGGTCGTGGGCGAGTATCGCGGCACCGACGTGTCCGACGAGGCACGCAACATGGCCTCCGAGGGCGATCTGAACACCGCCGAAAACGATATCCGCAAGACCGCCAAGGTCGAGGGCGAAGAATACGAACTGCGCGACGGCTCGGTCGTGATCGCCTCGATCACCTCCTGCACCAACACGTCGAACCCCTACGTGATGATCGGCGCGGGCCTCGTCGCCCGCAAGGCGCGCGAACTGGGCCTCGACCGCAAACCCTGGGTCAAGACCTCGCTCGCACCCGGCAGTCAGGTCGTGTCGCATTACCTCGAAGCCGCGGGCCTGCAAGACGATCTCGACGCCATCGGCTTCAACCTCGTCGGCTATGGCTGCACCACCTGTATCGGCAACTCCGGCCCCCTTCAGGAGGAAATCTCCAAGGCCGTCAACGACAACGACCTGATCGCCACCTCGGTGCTCTCGGGCAACCGCAACTTCGAGGGCCGGATCAGCCCCGACGTGCGCGCCAACTACCTGGCCTCGCCGCCGCTGGTGGTGGTCTACGCCATCGCGGGCGACATGAATATCGACCTCACCACGGACCCCATCGGCACCGACAAGGACGGAAACGACGTCTACATGAAAGACATCTGGCCGACCCAGCAGGAAATCGCCGACCTGGTCGAACAGACCGTCACGCGCGAGGCGTTCCAGTCGAAATATGCCGATGTCTTCAAGGGCGACGACAAATGGCAGGCGGTCGAAACCTCCGAGGGCAAGACCTATGACTGGCCCCCGCAATCGACCTATGTCCAGAACCCGCCCTATTTCCAGGGCATGGCGAAAGAGGCCGGAACCATTTCCGATATCAGGGGCGCGCGCATGCTGGCCCTTCTGGGCGACATGGTCACCACCGACCACATCAGCCCCGCCGGCAGCTTCAAGCCCGAAACGCCCGCCGGTCAGTACCTGACCGAACGGCAGGTGCCGGTACGCGAATTCAACTCCTACGGATCGCGCCGCGGCAACCACGAGGTGATGATGCGCGGCACCTTCGCCAATATCCGCATCAAGAACGAGATGCTGGATGGCGTCGAAGGCGGCTACACCAAGGGCCCCGACGGCAAGCAGACCTCGATCTTCGATGCCGCCATGGCCTATCAGGAACAGGGCACCCCGCTGGTCGTCATCGGCGGCGAACAGTACGGCGCGGGCTCCAGCCGTGACTGGGCCGCCAAGGGCACCAGCCTTCTGGGCGTCAAGGCCGTGATCGCCGAAAGCTTCGAGCGTATTCACCGCTCGAACCTCGTCGGCATGGGCGTCATCCCGTTCGAGTTCACCGGCGGCGACACCCGCTCGACCCTGAACCTGACCGGCGAGGAAAGCTTCGACATCACCGGGCTGGAAGGCGACATGAAACCGCAGGCCGACGTGCCCTGCACCATCACCTATGCCGATGGCACGACGAAAGAGATCACTCTCAAGTCGCGCATCGATACGGCGGTGGAAAAGGAATATGTCGAAAACGGCGGCGTGCTACACTACGTGCTGCGCAACCTCGCCAAATCCGCCTGATCGCGGATCGGCACAGACCACAAGGGCGGCTTCCGGGCCGCCCTTTTTTCATGGGACGAACCACCCGAGCGTGATCGTCAGACGCGTTCCTTCGCGCGGAATCAAGGCCGAAGGCCGCCGCGCGATCGCCGACCCGCCCCCCGGGGCGGCGACCGCGCGGCTCAGCAACAGCCCTCACCACCCTACCCCGCAAATCTGTCCCAAAGCGCCGCCAGCCAGATCAGCCCCGCCGCAATCGTGGCCAGCAAAACCGCCAGCGACCCCAGGTCCTTGGCGATGCGTGACAACTCATGCCTCTCGGCGCCGATCCGGTCCACCACTGTCTCGATGGCACTGTTCAGGATTTCCACGATCAGAACGAACAGCACCGACACCACCAGCGCCGCACGGGTCAGCATCGTCTCCCCCAGCCAGATCGCCACCGGCAGCGACAGCACAAGCACGACCACCTCGATGCGAAACGCCTCTTCCGCCCGCCAGATATCGCCAAAGCCCGCCACGGAATTGCGATACGCCGCGCGCAGCCGTGCAATCCCTCTCAGGCCGTGGCCCTTCACATTCGGCCCCTGCTCCATCTGTGCACCTCACCAATCGCCTTGCCTCGTCCCCGCACCCTAGCCAGCCCCGCAAACCCTGTCGAGCAAACGCACCCGCCCCGTGATCCGCTCTCGCCCGCGGGGAAAAGGCGGCATTCTGCCCATCGCGCGCCTGTGATGCCAGTTCCGCAGGTCTCCCCCTTTCATCCGCCCATCAATCCCCCAAATGGGTTTCAAAACGAATAATCGGGCAAACGATGAGGTAACCAATGCAGGCGGTCGTAATTCTGATTCAGGCAGGGATTCTCACCCTGATGGCGGTGATCGGCGCTCAGGGCGACAGCGAAAGCAACCGGCCCTGCCCCAGCCTCACCCCCAATGCCGAGGTCGAGTGCAGCTTCTGACTGTGGGCGATGCGTCCATGATGGACGCAAACCTTCGGAATCCTGCCGGATTTCGTACAAAACCCGCGTACACATCGTACAAAACGTACGAAACTCAGCGCGCCTTTTCGATGGCGGGCAGGATCTGGTTCTGCATCGCCCGCTCGGTGATCGGACCGGCAAAGCGCAGCAGGATTTGCCCGTTCCCGTCGATCACATAGGTCTCGGGCACCCCGTAGACCCCCCAGTTCAACGCCATGCGCCCGGCCTCGTCCGCTCCGATGGCGGCATAGGGATCGCCAAGATCGTTGAGGAATTTCAAGGCGTTACCGGGCTTGTCCTTGTAATTCACCCCATAGATCGTGATGCCCTGCTGTGTCAGTTTTTCAAGATTGGGATGCTCCACCCGGCACGGCGCGCACCAACTGGCCCAGAAGTTCACCAGCTTCACACCTTCGCCGCGCAAGTCACTGTCCTTGAACGGTTTTTTATCCCCCAACGGCGTCACCTCCACCGCCGGCGCCGCCCGACCCTCCAATGTCGAGGGCAGCTCGTTCGGATTCTCGCGTTGCAACCCGACAAAGGCCAACACCGTGAATCCGGCCACGATCACCAGCGGAGCAGCCATGAGAGGCGATAGTTTAGCCATTGCGTTTCACTTTCGATTCAACGTCTTCCAGTTGTTTCTTCACGCGTTTCGCGCGCCGCAAACTCATCCAGACCAGCACCGCCAGCAAGGCAATCGACACCGCATAGGACGACAAAACCGCCTCGGCATATTTCCCCAGATCAGGCATCATCCCATCCGCTCCCGCGCCAACAGCGCCCGCATCCGCCGCGCCCGAATTTCAGTACGCGTCCGCAACAGAACCAAGGCTATGAAAAGTAACACAAATCCGGCGATACAAACCAGCAGCGGATACCAGAAAACATCGGCCACGTTCTCTTCCTGATCAAGGCTCAGCGACGCCCCCTGATGCAATCCCTGGTTCCAGAAGTTCACCGCATACCGGCTGAGCAGCGCAAACACCGACCCGACAAGGCACAAAATGCTGGTCAGGTCTGCTGCGGTATCGTCATTCTCGATGGCCTCCCACAGGGCCATGTACCCGAGATAAAACAGAAAAAGGATCAGGAACGATGTCAGGCGCGGGTCCCACGCCCACCATGTTCCCCACATCGGCTGCCCCCAGATCGCCCCCGTGGCCAGCGCAATCAGAGTCATCACCGCCCCCACAGGCGCCGCCGCCCTTGCCGCCAAGGCACTGACATGATGCCGCCGCACGATCCACACCAGCGAGGTCACCAGCATCATCAGCCACACATTGATCGCCATCAACGCACTCGGCACATGCAGATAGATGATCTTGACCGTCGATCCCTGCCGGTAATCTTCGGGTGTGAAGAAAAAGCCCCAGATCAGTCCGACCACCAATGAAACAACGGCCAAAACCGACACCCAGGGCAACACCTTGTCGGTCGTCTGGATGAATTTCTTGGGGTTGGCATAGGCCCAGAGTGCGTTCAGGTTCATTCCGTATCCCATATGCTTAGCGCAGGTTGACCTTCAATACCGCAGCCGAGGCAAAAGGCAAAAGCGCGATGGTGCCGCAGGTGATGCCCGCCAGCATCAAAAGCGGCGTCGTATAATCCAGCCCATCGACCCCACGCCGAGCCATCTCGGCGCCAAAAATCAATATGGGCACGTAAAGCGGCAGCACAAGCAGGCTCAGCAAAAGCCCCCCGCGCTTCAGCCCCACCGTCAACGCCGCCCCGAAGGTGCCAATCACGCTCAGCGCGGGCGTTCCCAGAAGCAGCGAGATAATAAGCGGTTTGTACCCCGCCTCGGGCAGGCTCAGCAGCAGGCCGAAAACCGGCGCGGCCAGCACCAGCGGCAGGCCGGTGGTCAACCAGTGGGCCAATGCCTTGATGCTGACGATGGCCTCCATCGGCAGGGGGGCGGTGGCCAGCAGGTCGAGGCTGCCGTCCTCCCAGTCCAGCGCAAGGATGCGATCCAGCGACAACAGGCAGGACAGCAAGGCCCCCAACCAAAGGATGCCCGCCGCGATCCGCGCCAACAGGTCGCTTTGTGGCCCCACGCCAAACGGCACCAAGGTGACGACGATCAGGAAAAACGCCAGCCCGAGACCAAACCCCCCGCCCGCCCGGATCGCCAGGCGCAAGTCACGGATCAACAGAGCGATCACAGAAACGCCTCATCGAAATCATCGGCCTCAGCCGGTTTGGCACGGTACGGACCGACCTCCAGCACCTCGGCCTCGGGCAGGCCAAGGTCGATATGGGTGGCGATCAGGGCCGAACCACCGCCACGCAAGTGCCTCCGCACGGCTTCGGCAAACATGGCCACTGCCTCGGCGTCCAGCGATACTGTGGGTTCGTCAAGCACCCAGACAGGACGGCCCGTTACCAACAGCCGCGCCAATCCGAGCCGGCGCTTTTGCCCCGCCGAAAGGCCGCCTGCGGGCCGGGTGGTCAGCCGGTCCAGTTGAAAGGCTTCGATAGCGGCGGAAATATCCCTGTTACCAAAGACTTGCGCCCAGAACTCGAGGTTTTCCGCCACGCTCAGCGTTGCCTTGATCCCATCGGAATGCCCGGCATAGACTAGGCTTTCCGGTGCGGCCTCGATCCGGCCCGAGACCGGCGGCTGCAACCCGGCCACCGTGCGCAGAAGAGTTGTTTTACCGATACCGTTCGGCCCGCGCAGCACAATGGCGCAGCCGGGTTCAAGCGCAAAGGAAATCCCTTCGAGCACCTTGATCCCGCCGCGCGCAATCGTCAGGTCTGACACATTCAATCCCATGAAACTGTCCCTACCCCAAAGCCGCCGGCGCTGTAAGTGACCTCGATCAAACCGGATTGGAATTTCATACGGGCAGAAGGGCCGCCGCCACGCGCCGCCCTTCGGAAAGCAGCACGTTGAAGGTCCGGCAGGCGGCGGGGGAATGCATCACCTCGACGCCCAGGCCTGCCTCTTCCAGCGTGTTGCGCAATGCCGTCGGGATATGCGCGGTCTCGGCCCCGGTGCCGATGAACAGCACGTCGGCCTGCTCTGCCAGCTCCAGTAACGGCGCGGTATCCTCATATCCGCTCCATCCGCGTGCCTGGCTGGCCGTGACCAGAACGGCACCCTCGAACACCTCGCCGCCGATCCGGAAAAAACCCGGCCCGTAACCGTCGATCGGCGTGGCCTCGGCAAAATTCACCTCGTGCATCTGCATGTCAATTCCCCGGCGTCCAGATCGGCAGCCCTGTCAAAACGGCCACTCCGATCACCCCATACGCGGCCCATCGGTACAACCGCTCGTGGCGCGGGTCAAACATCGACTGGCCGATCAGGGTGGTGATGAAATAGGGCACCGCAAGCGTCATGGCCAGTAAAACGGTATTCAGCGCCACCGTCCCGCGCCACAGCAGGTTGCCGACGATCACCACGTCCAGAATGGCAAGAAACAGGATGGTATTGGCCCGCACCGATTGCGCTGTGGACTGTCCTGCAAGGTAGAACAGGATCACCACCGGCCCGGTCAGCCCCGTCAATCCGCCGATCACACCGGCCAGCGCCCCAATCACGCCAAGACCCGGCTTCGAGACCTGACCCGAGAACCGCCAGCCCGCAACAAGGGCCAACAAGGTTGTCGCCGCCACCCCGGCCACGATCCATCGCACGGTATCCGTTGGCAGCCTGTCCATCAGCCACAGCCCTGCGGGAACGGTGATCAGCGCCGCCAGGGCCAGCACCCCGACCTCGCGCCGATGCGCCTGCCCCCATGCGCGCGGCAGCAAAGCCGCCGTACTGGCCACCCCTGTCAGGGTGATCACCCCGATCACGATGGCCGGAGGCAGGAAAATTCCCGCCACCGGAACGAAAATCAACGCTGTTCCAAAGCCTGTGAACCCGCGCACGATGCCCGCGATGCCGATGGCGACCACCAGCCAGATCAAGCCCGGAGTGGCCCAGGCCTGAAACAGCGTATCAGGCATCCACGTTGGCGAACTGGTTGCCCTTGTTCGCGTCGGGCTTGGACCAATCCCGCTTGACCCCCAGCCAGAGCAGCACCGTGCTGGCCACGAAGACCGACGAGTAGGTCCCGACAATAACGCCCCAGATCATCGCAAAGACAAAGCCACGGATCACGTCCCCGCCAAGCGCGAACAACGCCAGCAACGCCAGCAACGTGGTGACCGAGGTCATCATCGTCCGCGACAACGTTTCGTTGATCGACATGTTCAGAATTTCTTTGAGGGGCTTTTTCTTGTATTTCCGCAGGTTTTCGCGAACCCGGTCGAAAACGACCACCGTATCGTTCAGAGAATAGCCCACGATGGTCAGCAGCGCGGCGATAATGGCCAGGTCAAACTGAATTTGCAGCTCGGAGAAAATACCGATGGTCAGCACGACATCATGCACCAATGCCGCCACGGCGCCCAACGCGAACTGCCATTCGAAGCGCAGCCAGATATAGATCAGCACCGCCGCGATGGCGAGCCCGACCGCGATCATCGCGGTCTGGATCAACTCGCCAGACACCTTGGGGCCGACGCTTTCGACCGACGTGAATTTCAGGTCCGGCGCGACGGCTTGCAACGCGGTTTCGACCTGCGCGATAACATCGGCGGACACGCTTTCCTGATCGTCCTGCGCCTGAATGCGGATCATCGCCACATTCTGATCCTCGGCAAAGGTCGGATCGAACACCTCGGTGATCGTGATGTCACCCAGTTGCAGAGGCTGGATCGCATCGCGATACGCCCCGATATCGACAGGTTGGACGGCTTCGGTCCGAATGGTCGTACCACCCCGGAAATCAATACCATAGTTCAACCCTTGCGCCAGGAACGACCCGGCGGCGACGACGATCAGAACCGCGGAAAGTCCAAGCGACATCTTCCAGCGGCGGAAGAAATCCCACTTGGTTTCCTTGGGGACAAGGCGCAATGCACGCCCTTCAAGCACCGTTTTCGGGCGCTTGCGCTCGAACCACATGACAACGATCAGGCGCGTCAGGAAGATTGCGGTGAAAACCGAGGTGATGATCCCCAACCCCAGGGTAATGGCGAAGCCGCGCACCGGCCCCGACCCCATGGCATACAGAATCACCGCCGTGATGAAGGTGGTGATATTGGCATCGGTGATCGCGCTCAATGCCTTTTCATAGCCCAGTTCGATCGCCCGCGCCGGGCCCTTGGCCGTCTTCATTTCTTCACGGATACGTTCGAACACCAGCACGTTGGCATCCACCGCCATCCCGATGGTCAGCACGATCCCGGCGATCCCCGGCAAAGTCAGCGTCGCGCCGATCATGCTGAGCAACCCGAAGATCAGCCCGACATTCACGATCAACGCGATATTGGCGAAAACGCCGAACGTGCCATAGCTGGCCACCATAAAGACAAGGACCAGAACGAAGGCCACGATACAGGCGATCTTGCCCGCTTCGATGCTGTCCGCCCCCAGTTCAGGCCCGATGGTCCGTTCTTCGAGGAAATCGAGCCCTGCCGGCAGCGCCCCTGCCCGCAGCAAAACAGCCAGTTGGGTGCTTTCCTCGACCGTGAAATTGCCGGTGATGATACCGGAGCCGCCGGGGATATGGCTTTGGATCACGGGCGCGCTGATCACTTCTCCATCCAGAACGATGGCAAAGGGGCTGCCGATATTCTCCGCCGTATAATCCCCGAACTTGCGCGCGCCATGCGGGTCGAACCGGAAAGAAACGGCCGGGCGGCCATTCTGATCGAAATCGGGCTGCGCATCCACCAATTCATCGCCCGTGACCACAGGAGCGCGTTCAAGGATGTAAAACAGCCCTTCCTGATCAAGCGCCGGAAGCACCTCGTTGCCCGCGCCGGGCGACTCGTTCTCGTTCTGGGAGCGGCCTACCACTGGCTGGAACGTCAACTGCGCCGTCGTGCCGATGATCTCTTTCAACTCCGCCGCACTGCCCACGCCGGGCACCTGGATCAGGATACGGTCAGCGCCCTGCCGCTGAATGGTGGGTTCACGCGTGCCGACCTCGTCGATACGGCGACGGATGATTTCCAACGCCTGACGCACGGTGCGCTCATCCGTGGCGCGCTGTTCGGCCTCGCTCAGCCGGACGACGATCTGATCGCCCTCGGCAGACACCTCGATATCGCTGGCCCCCGCGCCGGTCAGGCTGGTGACCGGACGCGCCAGACCGCGCACGAGGCTGGCAGCGTATTCTGCTTCTTCCGGCTTTTCGACCAGACGCACACGAAGCTCTGCGTTTTCAGTGGGTTGCAGACGGATCGGGCCGACGCGATCACGTTCCTCACGCAACAAGTCGCGCACCTCGGGCCACATGCTTTCGATCCGGGACTGATAGACATCCTCGACCTGCACTTCGGCCAGCAAATGCGCCCCGCCACGCAAATCCAAGCCCAGATTGACCAGCCCCGAGGGCAGCCAGCCCGGCCATTGCCCTGCGGCTTCGGTCAGTTGCGCCGACTGCGCACCAGTCTCGAGCGCCTTGACAGCGTCGTTATGGGTTTCGACCCGGCTGTAAAAGGTGTTGGGCAGTGCCAGCAGAAGACCAAGGGCGACAATGCCCCAGATCGCGATGCGTTTCCACATGTCAATTTGCAGCATTATCCTGCCTTTTCAATATATTGCCGGGTCTTGTCAGAGCGGTCGGGCGAAATCAGCCTTCCGCCGGTTCGGTCTTGTTCAGCACTTGCGCGATGGTCGATTTGACAACCCGCACCTTCACGCCTTCGTTCAGTTCAACCTCGACCTCGTCGCCGTCCTTGACCTTGGAGACCTTGCCGATCAGCCCGCCCTGGGTGACCACCTGATCACCGCGGCGCAGGGCCTCGACCATGGCCTTATGGTCCTTGAGGCGTTTTTGCTGAGGGCGGATCAGCAGGAAATACATGATCGCGAAGATCAGAATGAGGGGAATGAACTGTCCGAAGGCTTCCATCTGGGTCTTGTCCTTTATCACAAGGGGCACCACGAGGCCCCGCCGAATTGGCCGGAACCTATGACCCGAGCAGACCATTTGCAAGGCGCTAACACCGTGTCTGTATCGCGTCGGTATGATGTCGGTATTTCGTCGGTGCGAAACACCGACATGCGACTTCGGCGCAAACCACCCTACACCTTGCAAAAAATCTGGTGCATAAGGCCTCGAAACGACCGCAACCAAGCGCCGAGGACGATTCTCATGCACGACATCCGCGCCATCCGTGAAAATCCCGCAGCTTTCGACGCCGCCATGGCGCGGCGGGGTGTGGAAAACGCCTCGGCTCCGATCCTCGAACTCGACGAGGCGCGGCGCGCCAAGATTCACGCTGCCGAAACCGCGCAATCCGACCAGAACAAGGCCAGCAAAGAGGTCGGCGCGGCCAAGGCCAAGGGCGATGAGGCCGAGTTCGAGCGCCTGCGCACCCTCGTTGGCGAGAAAAAGGCCGAGGTCGCCGCGATGCAGACCCAAGCCAAGGAGTTGGATCAGCAACTCACCGACCTGCTGATGGGCCTGCCCAATCTCCCGATGGACGACATTCCCGACGGTGAGGACGAGGACGACAATGTCGAAATCCATCGTTGGGGCAGCCCCGCCGAGTTCGACTTCACCCCCAAGGAGCACTTCGAGATCGAAGGCGTGAAACCGGGGATGGATTTCGAGGCCGCCGCGAAACTCAGCGGCTCGCGCTTTGTGGTGTTGTCGGGGGGCGTGGTGCGCATCCACCGGGCCTTGGCGCAGTTCATGCTGGACACCCATGTCGAGGAAAACGGTCTGCTGGAAACCTGGACCCCGGTTCTGGTGCGCGAAGACATGATGTACGGGACGGGGCAACTGCCCAAGTTCGGCGAAGACAGCTATCGGACCACCAATGGCTGGTGGCTGGTGCCCACGGCCGAGGTCACGCTGACCAATCTCGTGAACGGCGAAACGGTCGATGAATCCTATCTACCACGCCGCTATGCCGCCCATACGCAATGCTTCCGCTCGGAAGCGGGCAGCGCGGGCAAGGATACCTCGGGTATGTTGCGCCAGCACCAGTTCGAAAAGGTCGAAATGGTGTCGATCACCCATCCAGACCACTCGCGCGCCGAACTGGATCGCATGACCGGTTGCGCGCAGGGTATTATGGAAAAGCTGGGCCTGCCCTATCGCACCATCGTGCTGTGCACCGGCGACATGGGGTTTGGCGCGCGCCGCACCCATGATATCGAGGTCTGGCTGCCTGGCCAAAACACCTATCGCGAGATCAGCTCGGTTTCGGTCTGCGGCGATTTCCAGGCGCGACGCATGAACGCCCGGTTCAAACCTGAAGGCGGCGGCAAGCCGCAATTCGTGCATACGCTGAACGGGTCGGGGCTGGCCGTTGGTCGTTGCCTGATCGCGGTGCTGGAAAACGGCCAACAGGCCGATGGCTCGGTCAAACTGCCCGAGGCGCTGCATCCCTACCTGCGCGGCAAGACCGTTCTGCAAGCCGACGGCACGCTGGCCTGACCTCGCGCTCTTCTTCTTGCAGTTTCAAAGTATCTTCGGGGGTGAGGATCGTTTTCAGCCCCGAACGAGCGCCCCCCCCCTCTGACGGACCGCCAGCGACGACGGGGGCCGACGGCCCCCTTTCCGGTTTGACACAAAGTTATCCGGCGGGAACGGCACCCTGCCCTTCACCCTCGTGCGGGAATGGCACCAGCTTCTGGCAATCCTCGTCCCATAGCTTCAGCCGGAAACTGGCCAGCGCTTCGGGCCAGCGGATCACGTCATGGGTACGAAGCTCTTCGGGCATCTCTTTCTGGCAGCGGCGCAGCCGATAGGATGGGATACCGGGGTTAAAGTGGTGCAGGTCGTGATAGGCGATGTTGCCGGTGCCCAGATCCCACAACCAGCCTAGATCGAGCGAACTTGAGCCCTCCAGCGTCGCACGGCGAAAATCCAGATCGGGTTTGCGATCCCAATAGGTGTCTTCGAAATTGTGCTGGAGATAGACCAGAAACACGCCGATGGCCCCGGCCAACACTGCGCTTGCTCCAAGCACGATCAGGCCCGGCGCCCCAAGCGCCCGCCAGACCAGCCAGATATAGACAGCCAGGGCAATGTTGTGGGCGATCACGCCTCCGGTGCCGACCTTGAGCGTGTTGGCCGGCCAGCGATAGGCGATGAAATAGGCATAAATCCCACCAAGCCCCAGCATCAGCACCGGGTTGCGATACAGCCTATACCACAACCGCCGCCACCAAGACGCCGCCTGCCATTCGGCCAGTGTCATTGTATAGACTTCGGTGGTTTCACGGTGATCGAGATTGCCCAGATAGGCATGGTGCAGGTTATGATTGTGCTGCATGACCCGATAAGGTGTCAGTGAAAACACCGACAGGACATGGCCCGCCAGATCGTTCAGCCCTTTCGTGGCAAACAGCGCGTAATGTCCGCAATCATGCTGCAGCACGTAAAGCCGCACCGAAGCGAAGGCCAACAGCACGATCAGCGCGCAAACCAAGGCCCATCGGTCAACAGAGTCCGCCGCCAGCGTCAGCGCCCCACCATAAACGCCCAATGTGGCCAGCAGGGACAGTCCGCCCAGAGTATCGCTTTTGCCCGTATAAGCACGGGTGAATTCCCGAATCGTCATGACGCCATCTCACGTTGTGCGTGTGTATCGTGACCGAAACCATTTGAGCCGGACAATAATCCTTGCTGTAAAATTGGTGCGACACCGTGCCGGTCATGGCGAAAAAAACGGCTCATACGGCATTGCGCGGTGCGCCGACTATAGCACACCAGACGCATGAAACGCGGAAAACCCATACCGGCCATGCCGGTGTGGTTAGCGGAATTCCGAATTCCACCCTGTCAGAGCAGTGCTATTTCGGAGGATTGCCCTTGCCGTGGATATGTTTGCGCAGCCGCGAGGGCGTTGATTTCTTCTTGCTCTTGTAGGGGTTCTTGTCGGATTGCGAGCGCATATGCAGCCGGATCGGAGTGCCGGGCATATCGAAATCCTCACGCAACCCGTTGATCAGGTAGCGCGAATAGCTGTCCGGCAGCTTGTCGGGATGCGAGCACATGACCACGAAATGCGGCGGGCGCGTCTTGGCCTGTGTCATGTAGCGCAGCTTGATCCGCCGCCCGCCCGGTGCGGGGGGTGGGTGCGCCTCGACCATGCCGGCCAGCCAGCGGTTGAGCTGCGCGGTGGTCACGCGGCGGTTCCAGACATCATAGGCTTTTTCGACAGCCGCTTTCAGGCGGTCCAGCCCCTTGCCCGTTTTGGCCGATACGGTGACCAACGGCGCGCCGCGCAATTGCGGCAAAAGACGCTCGAACGCCTCGCGCAGATCGCGCAGTTTTTGCTGCTTTTGGTCCTCGATGTCCCATTTGTTCACGGCAACGACCACGGCACGCCCCTCGCGCTCGGCCAGGTCGGCGATACGCAGGTCTTGTTGCTCGAACGGAATCGCAGCATCCAGCAGGACCACGACAACCTCGGCGAATTTCACCGCGCGCAGACCATCCGAGACCGACAGCTTTTCCACCTTGTCCTGCACGCGCGACT
Organism: Roseovarius sp. PS-C2; assembly: GCF_018862045.1. Taxonomy (NCBI): domain Bacteria; kingdom Pseudomonadati; phylum Pseudomonadota; class Alphaproteobacteria; order Rhodobacterales; family Roseobacteraceae; genus Roseovarius; species Roseovarius sp. PS-C2. Next base: position 99,507 of record NZ_JAHKSQ010000007.1, on the reverse strand, counting down.
TCTTGCGCATTCCGGCAGTGTCGAAAATTCGCACCGGCAGGCCATCCCAGTCGAGTTGCAGGGAAATGGCATCGCGGGTGATTCCGGCCTCGGGGCCGGTCAGAAGGCGATCTTCGCCCAGAATGCAGTTGATCAGCGTGGATTTGCCCGCATTGGGGCGGCCCACCACGGCTACTTGCATCGGGCGCTCGGGTGTCGGCTGACGCACGGCGTCGGGGTCTTCGGCCTCGCCCTCTTCATTCAGGATGACCTCGGTTTCCGGGGCCTCGGCAGCGGCGCGTTTCTCGAACTCATCCGCCAGGGGCATGAGGTGTGAATAAAGCTCGTTCATGCCCTCGCCATGTTCGGCGGACAGGCGGACAGGCTCACCCAGACCAAGACCGTAGGATTCATACACCCCGGCATCGGCGGCACTGCCCTCGGCCTTGTTTGCCGCAAGGATCACGTGGCGGGCCCGTTTACGCAGGATGTCGGCAAAAACCTCGTCCGTGGGTGTCACCCCGGCGCGGGCGTCGATCAGGAACAGGCAGATATCGGCCATGTCCACGGCCCGCTCGGTCAGCTTGCGCATCCGGCCCTGAAGAGATTCGTCGGTGGCTTCTTCCAGACCGGCCGTGTCGATCACGGTAAAACGCAGATCGCCAAGCCGCGCCTCGCCTTCGCGCAGGTCACGGGTGACGCCGGGTTGGTCATCGACCAAGGCCAGGCGTTTGCCGACAAGGCGATTGAACAGCGTGGACTTGCCCACGTTCGGGCGGCCCACGATGGCAAGGGTGAAACTCATCTTTCTGGCTCCGGAGCGGATCAAGCCGCCCTGTTACAGCATCGCGCGCTCAACGGAAAGCGTGCAATTCCCCTTTGCGCGACACGACATACAGTGTGCCCCCGGCCACGACCGGGTTGGTGGTGGCGCCTCCGGGCAGTTCGACGCGCCGGGTCAATTGGCCCGACACCGGATCGAAAAAGCGAAGGAATCCGTCGCCCGAAGCGATGATCAGGTTGCCACCTGCCAGAATCGGCCCGTGATGGGCGTAAATCTCGGCCTGTTTGCGCGGCTTGTCCTTGGTGAAAAACGGCAGTTTCGTGCCCCAGATCCGGCTGCCATCTTCGGAGGACAAGCGGATCAGTTCATTGCGATCCGACACCAGAAACACCGAATCACCCGCAGGCCAGACCGGGTTGAGCGAGCCTTCGTCGGAGGTCCACAAGCGTTCGCCATTGGCCAGACCGAGCGCCACCGTGCGCCCCGAATGGCTACCGACATAGACACGCTCGCCATCAATCATCGGATCGCCGGTGATGTCACCCACCCGCGCGGTCGCATATCCATCGCGCTGACCGGCCACCTGCGAATCCCACAAACGCAGACCGCCCTTGCGGAATGCGCCCTGCACCTCGCCCGAGCCAAAGGCAAACACGACATATTTTTCCGATACGGCCGGAGCAGGACCGCCCATCACGTTATGAATGTTGGGTGTGGCCGACAATTGCCAGCGGATGCGGCCCGTGTCGGTATCCAGGGCCCATGCGATCTCGTCGCCTGCCACCAGATAGACCAGGTCGCCGACAACGGTCGGATTGCCCGAGCCCGTGGCGCGCAGGTTCTGCTGCCATTTTTCGGCCCCTGTCGCGGCATCCAGTGCGGTCATCAGACCGAAACCGGAGGATACGTACAGCGTTCCATCTCCATATGCCAAACCGCCGCCCGTTGCGTCCTTGGCGGAATCGTTGGGCGGCACCAGATCATGCGTCCAGAGTTGCTCGCCATTGATTGACACGGCGCTGACGCGCGATTGGGCATCCAGCGTGAAGATACGCCCGTCGGCCACGACCGGATCGGCGGTGATACGCGTCCTGCGGCCATCGCCGGCCCCAATCGACGTGGACCACACCCGTTGCGGCGCGGCCGACAGAGCGGGATGCGCGGTGCGGGTGCCCGGCGTACTGGCGGCCTGCGGCCATGCCGGATTGTTACGTGTGGCGACCAGGGCGATAGGCTGGCTGTGGTCTTGCGTTGCGGCCTGTTCTTCATCCGGCGCCTGCGGCTGGGACAGGACATCCCGAAGCCCTTCCCGCTCACCCTGGAGGATCGCTTCTTCCTTCGAGCAGGCCGTCAGCGCCAAAGCCGCCGCAAGCCCCAGAATAATCCCGTTTGGTTTCAAAGCCGAAGCCCCCCAAGTTAACGCTTTCTACCAAGCCACCACAGGCCCGGTGGCGGCACCTTACCCGCCTTGTCCGGTGTCCGGCAACTCGCCCCCCAAGGCCACAATCACTTGTGTCGCCCGGCGACGCAAGCTCGCCGTTGCCTCGGCATCCTTTACGATAGCCGTCAGACGCTCCAGCGCTGCGGCGCTGTCACCCGTTTCAACGTCGATCATGGCCAGTTGTTCCTCGGCCAGAAGCCGCGTCAGCCCGTTGGCCATGGCGAGCCCCTGCAACCGGCTGCGACGCTCATCGACGCCGAGCCCCGACTCCGGCAAGGCGACGGCCTTGAGCGTTGCAATCTGGCGATAGACCGGGTCGATCGCCTCGCTATCGGCCAGCGACAACAACCGCGCCGCCGCCTCTTGCGGGCTACCGGCGGTTTGTTCGGCGGCGGTCAGCAGGTCCAGAACCCCTCCGGCGCCCTGATTGGGTGCGTCAATATCCGAAAGAGCGCTCGCGCGCGCCGCGCGGTCCCCGGCCTCGAGCGCCCCGAGAATGGCATCACCGAACGCCTCGGCCTGTGCACGATCCTGTGCCTTGCGCCATTCGTTCCAGGCGGTGCCGCCGACGATCAGGATGACCGCCAGAACCGCAATCCAGCCATAGCGCCGCATCAGCGCGAACAACCGGTCGCGGCGAACCTCTTCGGTGACCTCTTCGATGAAACTGTCTGTATCGCTCACGCTCGATATCCCCTGCGTTTGACCCTCCTCTTATCGCGTCGGCCCCTGCCTGCCAAGGGGCCGTTGTCATGTCACGCACCTGACCTTTAAAACAATATACGCCATGTTCACCCGCGTCTCGAAGCCACGCTGCGACATAAGCCGCTGATCCTAGTGTGGCACAAACAGCCCATCTTGCCCGGAAACACGCAACAGGGTAATCTAAACTGGTCAGTTCACGCATATACAGCCTTGACGAACCGCGGAATCGTTCAAATGTCCAAGGCAAGCCGGCCCTCGGACCGTGATTAAAGGTTATCTGATGCGACTTTTCCCCATCCTGGCAGCAATCTTGGTTTCGATCCTGATCTACGTGTTCGTGTTCGAACGGGACAGGCTGACAGGTGCATCTCCGGACCCTGCGGACACGCAAAGCGAAACCGCGCAGGCTCAATCCTCGGAAGATACGGACGACAAAACCGGGAAGCCCGTCGGGGTCGTTGCCGTTCAATCCACCGCCCGCACCATCGACAGCGCCGTGATCCTGCGCGGTCAGACCGAGGCCTTCCGGCAGGTGGAGTTGCGTGCCGAGACCTCGGGGCAGGTTGTTTCCGACCCCTTGCGCAAAGGGGCTTTCGTCGAGCGCGGTCAACCGCTCTGCCAGCTTGATCCCGGCACGCGCGAGTCTGCCCTGGCCGAAGCAAAATCGCGACTGTCGGCGGCGCGCGCCAGCATCCCCGAAGCCAGGGCACGTGTAGAAGAAGCCCAATCACGGCTGGAAGAGGCGCGGATCAACGACAACGCCGCCACCCGCCTGTCCGAAGAAGGTTTCGCATCGCAAACACGCGCGGCTTCGACCAAGGCGGCTTTGCGTTCGGCCGAGGCGACGGTGGAAGCGGCCCGCACCGGATTGGAAACCGCGCGCGCGCAGATAGATTCGGCGCAGGCTGGCGTGGATGCCGCCGAAAAGGAAATTGAACGGCTCACGATCAGCGCCCCGTTCTCCGGTCTTCTGGAAAGCGATACAGCCGAGTTGGGCAGCCTTCTGCAACCCGGCGCGCTCTGTGCGACGGTCATTCAACTGGACCCGATCCAACTGGTCGGGTTCGTACCGGAAATCGAGGTGGATCGCGTCGAAATCGGCGCCGTCGCGGGCGCGCGGCTGGCTTCGGGTGGTGACATACAGGGCAAGGTCACCTTCCTGTCGCGGCAGGCAGACCAGACAACGCGCACGTTCCGGGTCGAAATCCAGGTGCCGAACCCCGACCTGACCCTGCGCGATGGCCAGACCGCGGAAATCGTGATTTCCGCCGACGGTGCAAAGGCACATCTGTTACCACAGTCAGCCTTGACCCTGAACGACGAAGGCACGCTTGGGGTGCGCCTGGTCGGGGAGGATGATCTGGCCGTCTTTGCACCCGTGACCCTGCTGCGCGACACACCGAACGGTGTATGGCTGTCCGGCCTGCCGGAACAGGCCGATATCATCATTATCGGACAGGAATACGTTACCGATGGCGTTCACGTCGTGCCCAGCTATCAGGAGCTTGGCCAATGACCGGCATCGTCGACTGGGCCGCCGCCCGCGCGCGGATGGTCGTCGCCTTTATCGTCCTGTCGATCCTGGCGGGCAGCCTAGCCTATATCAGCCTGCCGAAAGAAGGCGAGCCGGATATCGAGATTCCGGCGCTTTTCGTCTCGGTCCCCTTCCCCGGCATTTCCGCCGAGGATAGCGAAAAGCTGCTGGTCAAGGTCATGGAGACCGAGTTGAGCGATCTCGACGGGCTCAAGACCATGTCCGGTACTGCCGCCGAGAACTATGCAGGTGTGGCTCTGGAGTTCGAGTTCGGCTGGGACAAGACCAAGATCATGGCCGATACGCGCGATGCAATGAACGCCGCCGAAGCCAAGTTTCCCGAAGGCGCCGAAAAATACACGATCAACGAGATCAATTTCAGCGAGTTCCCGATCATCATCGTGAACCTGTCGGGCGATGTGCCGGAACGCACCATGGCGCGGCTGGCCAAGGATCTTCAGGACGATCTGGAAGGGCTGGAACCGGTTCTGGAGGCCGGGATCGCGGGCAATCGCGACGAGATGGTCGAGGTGGTGATCGACCCGCTCAGGCTGGAGGCCTATAACGTCACCGCGAACGAGTTGATCAACGTGGTGCGCAACAACAACCTGTTGATTGCGGCAGGCGAGGTCGAGACCGCCTCGGGCGCATTTTCGGTCAAGATTCCCTCCAGCTTCGATGAAGCGCGTGACATCTATGACTTGCCGGTCAAGATCAATGGCGATCGTGTAGTGACCCTTGGCGATCTTGCGCGCATCAACCTGACCTTCGAAGACCGCCTTGGCACCGCAAGATTCAACGGTGAAAAAACGGTGGCCTTGCAGGTGGTCAAACGCAAAGGTTTCAACATCATCGAAACCGCCAGCCTTGTGCGCGAAACCGTCGAGAAAGCCCGCGCCGGTTGGCCTGACGAGTTGCGCGCCGCCGTGACGGTGGGCACCTCGAACGACCAGTCGCGCACGGTCGAATCTATGGTCAAACAGCTTGAGGGCTCGGTCCTGACCGCCATTGCCCTTGTGATGATCGTCACGCTGGCGGCGCTCGGCATCCGGCCCGCATTGCTGGTGGGGTTCGCGATCCCCACGTCGTTCCTGCTGTGCTTTGCCCTGTTGGCGATCATGGACGTGTCGATATCGAATATCGTGATGTTCGGTCTGATCCTGGCCGTCGGCATGCTGGTGGACGGGGCGATCGTCGTCGTGGAATATGCCGACAAGCGCATCGCAGAGGGCGAAGGCCCGATGCACGCCTATGTAGAGGCCGCCAAGCGGATGTTCTGGCCGGTCGTCAGTTCGACCGCGACAACGCTTTGTGCCTTTTTGCCGATGCTGTTCTGGCCCGGCATCCCGGGGCAATTCATGGGCATGCTGCCTGTCACACTGATCTTCGTCTTGTCGGCATCTCTGTTGGTCGCGCTGGTCTATTTGCCGGTCATGGGCGGCGTCACCGGACGGCTTGAACGTTGGTTCAACACCCGGACCGAGCAGATCGCAGGCGGCTTCTGGCTATGGCACCTGCTGCTGTTTCCCGTGGCTGTCGCGGCGCTGATGCTGGTGGGCAGCCTTGCACCGGTCGTGTTGGCACAGGTCTCCGAACAGTTCGCGCAAATGGAAGCCGGGCGTATTCTGGCCTCGGTGATTCCCACTCTGTTATCAGTCTTCGTCCTTTTGCTTGGCGTAGCGGTCCTGGCATCGGCGGGCGTGGCATCGGTGGTTGCGCTTCTGCTGGGCCTGATGGCCCTTGGAAAACGCGCGCAGCATGGCATTGGCTGGCTCAAGAACCGCGCGATGCCCCACCGTGAGGGCCGTGTAAAAGCCGGGCATCACCGCACCCCGTTCGGTCGGGTGATCCATGCGATTTCGGGTAATCCGGTGATGCCGCTGGTGACCTTCGGCTTCGTCTTTGTTCTCGTCGGATCTGTCCTGATCTTCTACATGAACAACAACAAGGGCACCGAGTTCTTCGTCGAATCCGAGCCGGAACAGGCCATTATCTATGTACGTGGCCGCGGCAACCTGTCGATCGAGCAAAAGGATGCCCTGGTTGCGCGAGCCGAACGGATCGCGATGCAGCATCCCGGCGTCGAGACCGTGTTTGCCTTTGCCGGCGAGGGCGGGCTGACCAACAATACCGGAGGCGCCGAGGCCCCGCTGGACACGATCGGGCAGGTTCAACTGGAAACCATCCCGTGGGAGAACCGCCCGCAAGGCCGGGAAACCTGGTTCACCATTCCGGTGCTGGATTACGAAGTTACCCGCGCGGTCAGTGCCGAGGCATATGACGGCGACACGATCATCGACGAACTGACCGCGCAACTGGAGCAGTTACCCGGCACCAAGGTGGAAATCCTTGCTCAGGCACGCGGTCCGGCCTCGGCCAAACCGGTGCACCTGCGGCTGAAAGGCGACAACTGGCAAGACCTGCAAGACGCCACGCGTCTGGCGCGCGAAAAGTTCGAGACCACGTTCGGCCTGAAGCAAATCGAAGATACCCTGCCCCTACCCGGCATCGACTGGCAGATCGACGTGGATGTGGAAAAGGCCGGGCGCTATGGCGCCGACGTGGCGACCGTGGGGGCGATGGTGCAGCTGGTGACCCGCGGCATTCTTCTGGACACGATGCGCGTACCCTCTTCGGACGAGGAAATCGACATCCGTGTGCGCCTACCGAAAGAGGATCGTGTGCTGTCCACGCTTGATGCGCTCAAGGTGCGCACACAGGATGGCCTGGTGCCGCTGTCCAATTTCATCACGCGCAAACCGGTGGCCAAGCTGGCGCAGATCGACCGCGTGGACCAGACCCGCTATTTCGACATCAAAGCAGGTGTCGTGGACGGATTGACGACGACCGTTGCCGCCGACGGCGGCGCACGCTCCGAGGTGCCCGTTACCGCGAATGAGCGCATCGCACACCTGACCGAATGGCTCGACAGCGGCGTGTTGCCCGACAGCGTCGATTACGAATGGACCGGCGATCAGGAAGATCAGGCCGAATCCGGGGCCTTCCTGCAACAGGCATTTGCCGGGGCACTGGGGCTGATGTTCATCATCCTGCTGGCGCAGTTCAACAGCGTCTATAATGCCGTCCTGGTGCTGTTGGCGGTGGTGTTGTCCACCACCGGCGTGCTGATCGGGATGCTTGTGATGGGCCAGCCGTTTTCGATCATCATGACAGGCACCGGTATCGTCGCGCTTGCCGGGATCGTGGTGAACAACAACATCGTGCTGATCGACACCTATCAGGAATTCAGCCGCTACATGCCGCGGATCGAGGCCATCACACGTACCGCCGAAGCGCGCATTCGTCCCGTTCTGTTGACCACCATCACCACAATGGCGGGCCTTGCGCCGATGATGTTCGGCCTCAGCCTCGATTTCGTCAATGGTGGTTACTCGTTCAATTCGCCCACGGCATTGTGGTGGAAACAACTGGCGACCGCCGTGGTGTTCGGTCTGGGCATCGCCACGATGCTGACGCTGGTGTTTACGCCGTCGATGCTGGCGTTGAGAATCTGGGCCGGCACCTATGTGCAATGGACCGCGCGGGCCCTGGCCGCGCTGTCGATGGGCCGCGCCAGCCGCGCCGCACAGGACTGGGCGCTGCAGAATGCCGCCCGAAAAGTGCATGCCCCCGAACTGCTGTGGCCGGAAGAACAGGCGGGCGAGTATGAAGACGAAGACGCCGCGCGGCCCGAAGCGAATGACATCAAGCGCGTGGTCGACGCCCGTGACGACAATGGCAAACCGCTGCGCGCCGCCGAGTAATCGCTCGCGTCAAAACGATTACCCGCCTTCGCCATACTCCCGGCGGGACTTATCCAGCGAGGCCCACCACGCGGCATAGCTGCTGTTCGCGGGATGTCGCCCACCTTCGTCGGGCGCACCGTCGTTCCACCAGACCGGGCCACGTTCGCCCAACCTGCGCTTGGCCGCGTCCACGGCATCGCGCGCTGCGCATTCGGCCTCGGGCGTTTGGGCGGTCTGAACCGCGCGCCGTGCCTGCATCAGCGTCTTGATCGCCGCCCGGCGTTCGCCGTCTGGCAGGGATGGATCGGTTTTTCGCCACAGCCGACCCTTGGACACGAAATACCGCCCGTCCGGCGTTTCGGGATAGTTCTTTCGGCTCATGCGGCCTCTTCCGCCTGCTGGCGCTGCCAAAGACTGGCATAACGCCCTTGCCGCGCCAGCAGTTCCGTATGCGTACCTTCCTCGACAATGCGGCCATCTTCCAGCACCACGATACGGTCGGCATCGGCGACAGTGGACAGGCGGTGCGCGATGGTGATCACCGTGCGCCCCTGCCCGGCCCGTTTCAGCGCGCCCTGAATATCGCGCTCGGTTTCGGTATCGAGGGCACTGGTCGCTTCGTCCAGCAACAGGATCGGCGGGTTTTTCAGCAGGGTACGCGCGATGCCGACGCGCTGTTTTTCGCCCCCCGACAATTTCAACCCCCGTTCCCCCACCTGCGTGTCGTACCCATCGGGCAAGCCCATGATGAAGTCATGGATCTGCGCAGCTTTCGCAGCCTCCTCCACCTCGGCGCGGGTCGCACCATCACGGCCATAGGCAATGTTGTAGCCGACCGTATCGTTGAAAAGCACCGTATCCTGAGGCACCACGCCGATCGCGGCGTGCAGGCTATCCTGTGTCACATCGCGCACGTCCTGCCCGTCGATCAGCACCGCACCTTCCTGCACATCGTAAAAGCGGAACAATAGCCGCCCGATGGTGGATTTCCCCGATCCCGACGGGCCGACCACCGCCACCGTCTGCCCGGCAGGCACAGTCAGCGAAACTCCTTTGAGGATGGGGCGCGCAGGGTCGTAGCCAAAGAAAACGTCGCGCAGGACCACCTTGGCGCCTTGTACATTTAGAACCTTCGCTTGAAATTTATCCTCGACATCGGGCACTTGCTCCAACAAACCGAACATTTCCCCCATATCGACGAGGGATTGTCGTATCTCGCGGTAAACCGTGCCCAAAAAGTTCAGCGGCATGGTGATCTGGATCATGTAGGCATTGACCATGACGAAATCGCCCACCGTCATGGCGCCATTCTGCACCCCGATGGCGGCCATCACCATCACCGCAACCAAGCCGCCAGTGATCAGCACCGATTGACCGAAATTCAGGAACGCCAGCGAATAGGAGGTCTGCAAGGCCGCGCTTTCATACCCCGCCATCGCCGCATCATAACGGTCGGCCTCACGTTTTTCGGCTCCGAAATACTTGACCGTTTCGAAATTCAGAAGACTGTCTATCGCCTTTTGGTTGGCGTCGGTATCCTGATCGTTCATCTGCTTGCGCAGCTTCACACGCCACTCGGTGACCTTGAAGGTAAAGGCCACGTATGCCGCAATCACCCCGACAACCACGGCCAGATACCAGAAATCGAACAGCGTCCATAAGACGATACCGATAAGCAGCAGCTCGAGCACCAGCGGTCCGATGGAAAACAGCAGGAAGCGCAGCAGGAATTCCACGCCCTTGACTCCGCGTTCGATGATGCGGCTCAACCCACCGGTCTTGCGCGTGATGTGGTAGCGCAAGGACATCCGGTGGATATGCGTGAAGGTTTCGAGCGCCAGTTGCCGCAGGGCGCGTTGCGCCACGCGGGCGAAAATCACGTCGCGCAACTGCTGAAATCCCACATTCATCAGCCGCGCCATGCCATAGGCCACAGTCAGGCCGACCGCACCATAGGCCAGCATCCAGGCCGCTGTATCACCTTCGCCCGCCAATGCATCGACCGCTGCCTTGTAGAAAAACGGCGTTCCCACCGCGACCAGCTTGGCGACAACCAGCGCCAGCAACGCCAGTACGACGCGGCGTTTTACCCATCCCTGCCCATCCGGCCAGAGATAGGGCGCCACACGGCGGATCGTTGCCCACCCATTTGCAGGCATTTCAGTGGTCGTCAGGGTGCGGCGGCGCATGAAAGGGGGTCCATTTCAGAAAACTGTCCCTCACTTAGGGCTCACCACACCGAAACACCAGCCCACCGCCTTGTGATATCAACAGGTTCCGGCAGAAACGCCCGGTTCGTCCGGCACTATTCCGGGTGCGGCACGGTAAAGACCTGACCGGGATAGATCAGGTCGGGATCGCGGATGCGATCACGGTTGGCCTCGAAGATACGGACATACATTGGCCCCTCGCCATACCGTTCGCGTGAGATTTCCCACAAGGTATTGCCCGGTTGGACCGTTACGGCACGCACGGACCGAGAGGGTGCGCCGGCATCCGCCACAAGATGCTGTGCTTCGCGCTTGAACGGTGTTTCGACGCGCGACGTCACGTTGCCCTGATCATCCAGTTCGTCGACGCGCAGAGTGTAAACGCCGCTGTCCACGTCGGGCAGTTCGGTATGCCACTGCCCCCCCGGTGCGGTCCGCGAGGAGCTGATCGGCTCATTGTTCAGATAGACGCGGATAAATCCGCCGCCTTGCGCACGACCCGACAGGGCCACTTCCCCGGCATCGGAATAGGTGATCGCATCCAGGGCGACGCTGGACATGACTTCGGGCACGGCATCCTCGGGCCGGGGGGCCTGCAGTACGCGCACACCGCTTTCGTCCGACAAAAGCACGGTTTGCGCCGGCTCGTCGTCCGGCACGTCTGCGATATCCTGTTGTGATACCTCCGCCTCGTTCTCCGGAGGCGCGGTTGTCCCAGGTGCAATGATGATTTCGTCGGCCGAAACGATATCCTCGCCGGTTTGCGGAGAATGCATCGACAGAGACAGAACTCTTGGCTCTTGGCTCGTTTCCAGCGTCAGGAATTCGACAAATTCACCGCCCGCATCGGGGATCAGCGTTTTCAGGCTCTGACCATCCAGCAGGATGGAGATGTCCCAGCCCGGCTGCGCACGGCCTGCCACCAGCATGCGGCCATCCGGCTCCAGCCGGAAAGAACTGATGCCGGGCGGTTCGGGCGTGGCAGGAGGGGTGACATCTGCAGGGGCTTCCGGGGGGGCGCTATCAGCCTTTTCCGCCGTCTGATCAGCAGCTTGGACCATCGTCCCTGTATCGCTTTCGGCCTTGGCCACTGCCTGAACTTCAGGTTGCGCATCCGGGATCAACACCCCCGATACATACAGAGCGGCACCAATGGCAATGACAACCGATGCCACACCGGCTGCAATCACGGGTCCACCGATCATCCCTGGCGATTTGCTCATGCCATCCCCCCGACATGCCCGCACCCTATGTGCGTGGTTGCCGGACCATAGCAACAGCGGTATCAGTGGTCAAAACAACCCTTTGAGAAACAGGACCATTTCCATGACCATGCGCTCGGTTTGTGTCTTTTGCGGCTCACGCGACGGCAACCGCCCCGCCTATCGCGCCGCAGCCACGGAACTGGGGCGGATGCTGGCGGATCAGGGGTGGCGGCTGGTCTATGGCGCGGGCGATGTCGGGCTGATGGGGGCCACTGCCAGAGCTGCGCAAGAGGCCGGGGGCGACACTTTCGGAGTGATCCCGGTACATCTGATACAGCGCGAAGTCGGCAAACGCGACCTCAGCCGCTTTGTCGTTACCGAAAACATGCATGAGCGCAAAAAGGTGATGTTCATGAACTCGGACGCGATCGTGGTTCTGCCCGGCGGGGCCGGTTCTCTGGACGAGTTTTTCGAGGTTCTGACATGGCGTCAGCTGGGCCTGCACCGGAAACCCATTTTTCTTTTGAATACAGAAGGCTACTGGACGCCGCTTACCGGGCTGATCGACCATGTGATCGCCGAGGGCTTTGCCGCTGACAGCCTGCGCGATTTCATTCGAACGGTCAGCGGCGTTCAGGAACTTTCCATAGCCCTGCGCGCGGCCCTGTCCTGACGCCAACTGGCGGTGGAATAGATTGCCAGGGCGGTCCAGATCATTCCGAAGGCCACCGCGTACCAAAGGCTGAAGGCCTCTTGGAAGATCAGCGTCGCGACAAGGAATTGCAATGTCGGGTTCAGGTATTGCACCAGCCCCACCGTGCCCAACCGCACCCGGCGCGCACCGTAACTGAACAACACTAACGGCAACCCGGTCAGGATGCCGGAAAACGCCAGAAGTGCATTGTCGCGCCATGAAACCCCGAAAGCACCGCCCGTTTCACTGGAATGCATCACCCAGAGAACCGCCAATGCAATCGGGGACAGCAGCAAAACCTCGGTCGTAACGGACACGACCGGCCCGACGCTCAGTCCTTTCTTGACCAATCCGTAGAAGCCGAAGCTGAAGGCGAGGATCAGCGATATCCAAGGTGCGACCCCGAGGCCCACGGTCAGCGTGATCACCGCAGCGGCGGCCAACCCCACGGCCAGCACCTGCGCCCGGTCCAGTCTTTCGCCAAACACGATCATGCCCAGAACCACCGAAACCAGCGGAAAAATGTAGTATCCGAGCGATGCCTCGGTGGCCTTGCCAATCAGGATCGAGGTGATGAAAACGAACCAGTTGCACGAAATCATCAGTGCAGCCAACGCGATCAGAAGTGCCGAGCGACGCGCGGAAAGCGCCTGCCGCACCAGCCCGAGTCTGCCTTGCACCAGCAACACGATCATGAAAAACAGCAAGGACCAAAGCGTACGATGCGCCAGGATCTCGATCGGCGGGACATGTGACAGCAGCTTGTAATACAGGCCGCACAGACCCCAGATCGTGCAACAGGCGATCAGCGCCGCCACCCCTTTGATCGACTCGTTCATGCCATGCCCGCCCTGCCCGATACGCGTTTTCGGATGATGCACCAGTGCTGGCGCAACCACAGAGCAATGACAAGGGCGAAAAAGAACGGTTACAGCCTCTAGCCAGCCGCAAGGGCCGCCTTGAGCAGGGTTTCGATTTTCGGCACCGGGTGGTTCGTCATGTCCTTGTCCACCTCGGCCACGACACGTGCACGTACTTCCTTGTGCAATCCGTCTCGCAAAGCCCCAAGCGTTTTCGGAGGTGCCACCAGCACGAGTTTGTCAAACGCCCCGCGCCCCGCCAGACGATAGAGGATATCCGACAACTCCGATGCGAACCGATCCTTGGCCAGCATATGCCAGTCTGCCTCCTGCATCGCCGAGCGATGCCCCTCTCCCGTATCCGGCATGCGGCCCGGACGGTCGCTGACCTGTTCGCCATGCGGTGGGTTGTCCTGACTTTCCAGGCGAATCACGCGCAGGAACGGGTCTTGCCCGTCGGTAACGTTTTCCAGAAACAGGGCCTTTTCGCCATCGGCCACCAGAACCCATGCGCCATGTGCCAATTCGGTCATTTGTCATCCTCCTTCTGCGTTGCAATATCTTTCACGTAATTATGGCCCCATGATCTTAAAAGGCGATGATCAATAACACACGAAAAAACCCCGCGCAGATCACTCTGCGCGGGGCCGATACCTGATTGGGAAATGCGCGCGGCTTATAGCCGCGAGGCGACGTTTTCCCAGTTCACGAGGTTATCCAGGAAATTCTGCAGATACACCGGGCGCTTGTTGCGGAAGTCGATGTAGTAGGAATGCTCCCACACGTCGCAGCCCAGCAGAGCGGTCTGACCGAAGCACAGCGGGTTCACGCCGTTTTCGGTCTTGGTCACCTTGAGACCACCGTCGGTATCCTTGACCAGCCAGGCCCAGCCCGAGCCGAACTGACCCGCGCCTGCGGCAGCGAATTCTTCCTTGAACTTGTCGACCGAGCCGAAGCTGTCGGTCAGGGCTTTTTCCAGCTCACCGGGCATGCCGGTGCCACCGGGCGCCATCATTTCCCAGAACTGGCTGTGATTCCAGTGCTGCGAGGCGTTGTTGAAAATGCCGTTCTGTGCCACGGCGCCCGCCTGATAGGTGCCTTTGACGATGTCCTCGACGGACTTGCCTTCCCACTCGGTCCCGGCAATGGCATTGTTGCCATTGTCCACATAGGCCTTGTGGTGAATGTCGTGGTGGTATTCCAGCGTTTCTTGTGACATGCCGGACGCGGCCAGCGCGTCGTGGGCATAGGGCAGATCGGGAAGTTCGAATGCCATGTCAGGTCCCCTGTTCGTTAGAGCAATTACGTTTGACTACATGGTAGCCCCGGACCGGCAAGGTCAAGGGGCTGCCACATATTTCCGCGCAAAACTCTCAGGAAAAGAAGCCGACCTCGCTGCTTGGTGCGGCAGCGCCTTTGAGCAGATTGAACGTATATTCCGCCACCGAGCGGAAGCAGACGATCTGAACGCTGCTCTCATCCGGCATCCAGATCGCGGCTGGCACCTGTGCCATACGCGAGCGGCGGAATTGACCGGGGGCAAAGGCCTCAGCACTCATATCCACCGGGCAAAGCTTGGCAATCGCTTCACGCACAAGTGCACCATTCCCCGACAAGCGGAACATGGCCCGCGCGTCCGAAACATTGACCGCCAGATGTTGCACCTTCGAGAGCGCATCGCGCAGGGATGCCTCGGTGTCTCTCACGCTGTCATAAGCGACGACCAGCAGCAATTCATCGGGTGACATCCACGCCACCCATTTGCCACCCTCACCCGCGATGTGCCCTTGTTCGGGCACCGACAGGCCGGTCACATCCTTGACCGCCTTTTCCACCTCGGACGAGGCCAGATCGCCGCGCAGGGTGATCATGCCTTGCAGGCCCATTTCCTCGACCGAGACGATCCCGTCGAAGGAGGCCCCTTTCAGTGCGCTGACTGCGTCAGACATTCTGCTTCTCCCCGTCCTTGTCATAGAAGATGGGTTCGACGATTTTCGCCTTGATCACGGTTCCGTCCACCTTGGGGAAGTCCAGAACATCGCCCATCCGATCCGGCCCGTTCAGGACCAGCCCCATCGCGATACCCCGGCCCAGGGTCGGCGAATGGTAGGTCGAGGTCACCCGCCCCTGCACATTGCGCTGACCGTTGGCATTGGTTCCGTCGGCGGTGGCATAGGCGCCATCGGGCAATGTGCTGCCGTCCAGCGTTTCCAGCCCCACCAGTTTCCAGCGGGTCGGATCGGTCATGTGGCTGCGCTCCTGAGCGCGTTTGCCGAGGTAATCCTCTTTCTTCTTCGAGATCGCCCACTGCATACCCAGATCCTGCGGGATCACCGTGCCATCGGTCTCGTCCCCGATCATGATAAAGCCCTTCTCGGCGCGCATGATGTGCATCGCCTCGGTGCCGTACGGGGTGACGTTGAATTCGACCCCAGCCTCCATCAGCTTGTCCCACAGTTCGCGACCGCGCGAGGCGGGAACCGCGAGTTCGAAGGACAGTTCACCGGCAAACGAGATGCGGAACACACGCGCGGGGATGCCCCCCGTCAGGGTGATCTCTTTCCAACCCATGAAGCTCAGGGCATCGCCGCCGATATCGTCATCGGTCAGCTTCTCAAGCACCTTGCGCGACTTGGGACCGACAACGCCGATCTGGGCGTACTGTTCGGTCACATTGGCGGTGTAAACCTTCCAGTCCCACCACTCGGTCTGCAACCATTCTTCCATGTGGCCGTGGATATTCTCGGCCCCGCCGGTGGTCGTGTGGCACAGGAACGTGTCCTCATCCAGACGCGCGACGACGCCGTCGTCCATCAGGAACCCGTTTTCGTTGCACATCAGGCCATAGCGGCAGCGGCCAGGCTTCAGCGTGGACATCATGTTCGTATAGAGCATGTCCATGAACCTGCCGGCATCCGGGCCCTTGACGATGATCTTGCCGAGGGTCGAGGCGTCCAGCATCCCGAGGCTGTCACGGGTCTGCGTGATCTCGCGATGCAGGGCCTCTTCGATGGTTTCACCCGGCTTCTGATAGCAATAGGGCCTGCGCCAAGCGCCCACCGGCTCCCAATAGGCGCCGTTTTCCTCGTGCCAGGCATGCATCGGCGTCTTGCGAAGCGGCTGGAAGGTTTCATTGCGCGCCTCACCGGCAATCGAAGCCAGTGAAATCGGCGTGTAAGGCGGGCGGAAGGTGGTGGTACCCGTCTGCGGGATCGGCTGGCTCAGCGAATCCGACAGGATCGCCAGACCGTTGATGTTGCTCAGCTTGCCCTGATCCGTTGCCATGCCAAGCGTCGTATAGCGCTTGGCGTGCTCGACCGATTCATACCCCTCGCGCGCGGCCAGTTGCACGTCGCTGACCTTCACGTCGTTCTGGTAATCCAGCCAGGCCTTCATGCGCAGTTTGATGTTTGCACCCTGCGGCATCATCCAGACGGCTTCGATCGGAGCCTCGGTTTCGGGTGTGGCGCTTGGCGCCTCGGCCTTACCGCGCGCATGGCCCGTCGCCTCCGCTGCGGCCTTGCCTGCAGCATCGGCATTTTCCAACACCGTGGCCAGATCGAGATGTCCGTCGGCCGATCCTGCAGGGATCACGAACCGCTTGCCGTCGGCCCCGGTCGGAGCTTTATCCCCATCGGGGCGGAACATGGCATTTTCGTCGTCCCACAACAGCTTACCACCGCAATGCGACCACAGGTGCACCACCGGCGACCAGCCGCCCGACATGGCGACCGCATCGCATTTGATCAGTTCCAGCGCCGCGCCTTCGCCAGCCTGGGCGCAGATTTCCACGCCCTCGACCCGTTTGCCGCCCTTGACCCTGGCGATTCCCTTGCCGTTTTCGACGCGAATGCCAAGAGCCGCGGCCTCACCGGCCAGAGCCCCACCGCCACCGGCGCGGGCATCGACGATCACCGGAACGTCAAGGCCCAGCTTTTTAAGGGTGATTGCAGTGCGATAGGCGTCGTCATTGTTGGTTACGACAACGGTACGGTCCCCCACGGACACGCCATAATTCACCGCATAGTCACGCACCGCCGAGGCCAGCATGACCCCCGGAACATCGTTTCCGGCAAAGCTGATCGGGCGCTCAATGGCCCCGGTCGCCGTCACGATCTGCCCCGCGCGGATGCGCCACAGGCGATGACGCGGGCCCTTGGCGCCGGGCTGATGATCGCTCACCCGCTCGTAGCCCAGAACATAACCGTGGTCATAGACACCCGAGCCCATCATGCGGGCGCGCAGGGTGACATTCTCCATTGTCTCCAGTTCGGAAACGATTTGATCCACGAAGTTATCCACAGGCTGGCCGTCAATCGTACCGCCGTCGACCGGCGTGCGCCCACCCCAATGGGGGGTTTGCTCCATCAACAGCACCTTGGCGCCCGCCTGCCCTGCAGCCTTCGCCGTCTGCAGTCCTGCCACGCCGCCACCGATCACGACGACATCGAAGAATGCATAGAAATGCTCATAGCTGTCCTGATCGCGATCACGCGGCGCCTTGCCCAAGCCTGCGGACTGGCGAATGAACGGCTCGTAGATGTGCTTCCAGAACGGGCGCGGGAACATGAACGTCTTGTAATAGAAACCCGCCGGCAGGAAGCGCGCCAGTTTCGAGTTCACGGCGCCGATGTCGAATTCGAGGCTGGGCCAGTGGTTCTGACTGGTACAGGTCAGCCCGTCGAACAGCTCGGTCGTGGTAACCCGCTGGTTGGGTTCAAATTTGGCATCCTCGCCAAGGCCCACAAGTGCGTTGGATTCTTCCCCGCCACTGGCGACGATGCCGCGCGGGCGGTGATACTTGAACGACCGCCCGACCATCATCTGGTCGTTGGCCAGCAGCGCCGAGGCCAGAGTATCGCCCTCGACCCCCTTGAAGCGTTTACC
This sequence comes from Roseovarius sp. PS-C2, assembly GCF_018862045.1. Lineage (NCBI taxonomy): Bacteria > Pseudomonadati > Pseudomonadota > Alphaproteobacteria > Rhodobacterales > Roseobacteraceae > Roseovarius > Roseovarius sp. PS-C2. Next base: position 81,462 of record NZ_JAHKSQ010000007.1, on the reverse strand, counting down.
ATTGAAGGTGAAATCCAGCGCCCGTCCCTTGTTCAGAAGACGGCCGCCATTGGCCAGACGTGTGCTCATGCGAACTCTCTCCAGCTCCAGCCCGGCCGCTTGGCCGAGATTTTGTCCTTGATATCCTGCGGGGGCTCCGTGGTTTGCGCGCGGTAGGTGCCGAACACCTCAAGCGTGACAGTGCAACGGGCGGCATGGAACCACTTGCCGCAACCGTTGGCATGGCGCCAGCGTTCGAAATGCACGCCCTTGGGGTTCACCTTCTCGAACAGGTAGCCGTGGAAATCCTCGTCGCTCGAACCGGGGCCGAAGCGTTTGATATGCGCTTCGCCGCCGCCGTGGAATTCCGTTTCTTCCGCGGTCACACCGCAGCAGGGGCAGGTCAGGATCAGCATGTCATGCCTCCGGGGATCTGGGTGCCAGGTTTCTTTGGGAAATTCTGGCAAAACTCTTCGAAGAATTTCGTCTGTATTGCGGCCATCAGTGCGCCACCCCCGCGGCGACGCTCTCGTCGATAAAGCGCCCCTCTTTGAAGCGGTCCAGGTTGAATTCGGCAGTCAGCGGCGAATGTCCCTTAGCCATCAGTTCTGCAAAGCCCCAGCCACTGCCGGGAATGGACTTGAACCCGCCGGTGCCCCAGCCACAATTGATGAACACGCCCTCGACCGGGGTTTTCGACAGGATCGGCGAGCGGTCGCCGGTCATGTCCACGATCCCGCCCCACTGGCGCAGCATCTTCAGGCGGCTGATCATCGGGAAGGTCTCGACCAGTGCGCGCACGGTTTCCTCGACATGGTGGAACGAGCCGCGCTGCGTGTAGTTATTGTACCCGTCCGCACCGCCGCCGATCACCATCTCGCCCTTGTCGGACTGGCTCATGTAGCCGTGCACGGTGTTGGCCATCACGACCACGTCCATGCAGGGTTTGATCGGCTCGGATACCAGCGCCTGAAGCGCGACGGATTCGATCGGCAGGCGGAAGCCCGCCATATCGGCCAGATGCCCCGAATGCCCTGCGACGACGATGCCCAGTTTATCACAGGCGATATCGCCGCGATTGGTGGTCACTCCCGTCACCTTGCTGCCTTCGCGGCTGATACCGGTGACTTCACATTTCTGGATGATGTCCATGCCCATGGCCGAACAGGCCCGAGCATAGCCCCAGGCCACGGCATCGTGGCGCGCGGTTCCCCCACGTGGCTGCCACAGCGCCCCGAGAACCGGGTAACGCGGCCCGTCGATATTGATGATCGGCACCAGTTCCTTGACCCGGTTGGGCGAGATGAATTCGGTCGCCACGCCCTGCAACGCATTGGCATGCGCCGTGCGCTCGTATCCGCGCACCTCGTGCTGGGTCTGGGCCAGCATCATCACCCCGCGCGGGGAATACATGATGTTGTAGTTCAGATCCTGACTCAGGGTCTCGTACAGGCCACGCGCCTTTTCGTAGATCGCCGCCGATGAATCCTGCAGATAGTTCGAGCGGATGATCGTGGTGTTGCGGCCCGTGTTCCCGCCCCCCAGCCAACCCTTTTCCAGAACGGCCACGTTGGTGATGCCGAAGTTCTTTCCAAGGTAATACGCGGTGGCCAGACCATGCCCCCCCGCGCCGACGATGATCACGTCGTATTTCTTCTTCGGTTCGGGAGAAGCCCAGGCCCGGTCCCAGCCCATATGATAGCGCAGGGCTTCGCGGGCGACGGCAAAGGCGGAATAACGTTTCATGCGCGCTCTTTCGAACAAGGTTGGAATCGCAGTCATGCTGCCATGTAAGCGTAATGCGACAGCTTGACCTGTCAAAGGATACCCCGCGCGGCATAAAACACTCGATATGCGACATGCGGTCGTTCTGCCAGAGGCGCAACACCCCCTGCGCGCCTTTGCCTCTTTTTTCTATCCTCCGTGATGGCTACATGGAGGCACGAATTTGAGGAGAAACCATGGTGTTCTGGATCGTCACGGGCGCACTTGCGCTGATCGTCAGCGGAATCATCGGGCTTACGCTGTTGCGCGGCCGCGTTGGCGACAAACCGCCAGCCGCCTATGATCTTCAGGTCTATCGCGACCAACTCAAGGAGGTGGATCGCGATCTTACCCGTGGCGTCATCGGCGCGGAAGATGCCGAGCGCATCCGCGCCGAAGTGTCCCGGCGCGTTCTGGCTGCCGATGCGCAACTGAAACGAGGTGGCGACAGTGGCGGACAACCCCGCCGCGGCGGACTGATCCTGACGCTCGTGCTCGGGGCGCTTATGATGGGAGGCTCGCTGATGCTTTATGCGCAGCTAGGAGCGCCGGGGCTTGGCGACCTGCCGCTCAAGACCCGCATGGCAGCCTCGGACATTGCGCGCGCCAATCGTCTGAACCAGGCGGATGCGGAAGCACGGATGCCCGCCACCGACATCGCGCCGGAAGCCAGCGAAGAATTTCTGACCCTTATGGAGCGGCTGCGGCAAACCGTGCAAGAGCGCAACGGCGATCTGCGCGGTCTTACCCTGTTGGCGCGCAACGAAGCCGCGCTTGGCAACTACGTCGCCGCCTACGACGCCCAAGAAAAAATCATCGACGCCAAAGGAGACGAAGCCTCGGCAGGTGACTATGCCTATTTGGCGGAACTCAAGATCAGCGCGGCTGGCGGATACGTCAGCCAGGAGGCAGAACAGGCCCTGCGCGATGCACTGGAACGCAATCCTGAAATCCCGCCCGCGCGCTATTACATGGGTCTTTACCTGATGCAGGTGGACCGCCCCGATGCCGCCTTCCGCACCTGGGATCGTCTGCTGCGTGAAAGCAATCCCAATGCCCCTTGGGTTCCGGCAATCCGCACCAATATCGAAGAACTGGCGTGGCGCGCAGGTGTCACCGATTACCAACTGCCTGACGCTCCTGCCGCAACACCGCCGCTCGCCGGACCATCCGCCGCCGATATCGAGGCCGCTGGCGACATGTCCGACGAGGACCGCCAGCAGATGATCGAAGGCATGGTACAAGGCCTGTCGCAGCGCCTGGCCAACGAAGGCGGAACACCGGCAGAGTGGGCGCAGTTGATCCGCGTACTTGGTGTGCAGGGCAAAACCGAACAGGCCGGGGAAATCTGGGCCGAGGCTCAGGGAGTTTTCGCCGAAATGCCCGAGGCACTGGACCAGGTCCGCGCTGCGGCGCAGGCGGCGGGTGTCGCGGAATGATCTGCGACGAGATCGCCGATTTCGCCGACGCATTGATCTCGGGCCGCCCGATCATCGGGCTCGACCTCGGGACCAAGACAATTGGCGTGGCGCTGTCGGACAGGCTTTTGTCCGTGGCCAGCCCGGTCGAGACGATCAAGCGCCGCAAATTCAGCCTCGATGCTGCGCGATTACTTGAACTTTCGAGCGAACGCGAGGCCTGCGGAATCGTTCTGGGCCTGCCACGCAACATGGACGGAAGCGAGGGACCGCGCTGCCAATCCACCCGCGCCTTCGCCCGCAACCTGGAAAAACTGACCGACCTCCCGATCACTTACTGGGACGAACGCCTGTCCACGGTCGCCGCCGAACGCGCCCTGCTCGAGGCGGATACGTCCCGAAAACGTCGCGCCGAAGTTATCGACAACGTTGCCGCCTCCTATATCCTCCAAGGTGCATTGGACCGTTTGAGGCACATGAGGGCAGCACAGTGACGGAAAACAAGGTCTGGACTCGCGACGAGGTCGAAAGCCCCTGCGTGCGCATTTGCGTCGTCCATCCCGAGGCGCGCATCTGCACCGGATGTTACCGCACCATCGACGAGATCGCCCGCTGGTCGAAAATGAATGCCAATGAACGCCAGGAGATCATGGCCGCCCTGCCCGACCGCGCTCCACTTCTGGCCAAACGCCGCGGCGGTCGTGCCGCGCGGCTCAAACGTAACGGCGGCTAACGTCGAAATGAGCGCCAGCCATCATGGCAGTTCCAGCCAATCGCGTGTTCCGCCAATAAATTCCGGCCTGAAATACACGATCATCCGTCCCTCTTCAGGGGCCTGCGCACCCTCGGCCCACGGTGCCACGCCGTGCAGGGCAAACCGATGTACCAGATAGGCCTCACCGGGTTTCGCGGCTATCTCGACACGTTTGCACTTGTCGAACAGCGCGCGCCGGGCGGCCTGATAGACCGCGGTCAAATCCACCCCGGCCCATTCGGTTTCCGGCCATTGCCCAAGGGCCGCCATGAACATATCCCGCATGATCAGGTGGCTGCCCTCCCAAATGACGAAGGGACTTGCGCCCGCATCGCAGCTGGTCAGTGGCAGACCGAGGATATAGGCGTGACGCTCTTTCAACATGCGCCGCCGATCCGGCCCCACAGCCAGCACCCCATCCACATGCGCGGCATCGCGCTTCGCTCGATACCCAAACGCCGCATCGCTTTCGCCGTCGCGCGGACGCGGATAACCGGGATAGATGACCGAGACCTGCCCGCAATGCAGCGGCAAGGCTCCATAAAGCCGTCGTGCCAATTCCGTCGCGGCACCGCGCAAGGGGGCGGACCTCCCCACCGTTCCGTCAGGGCCGTTCGGCAAGGTATCGACCCCGACAAACCACGTCCCCCCGCACTGCAACCATTTGGACTGTTCGCCCGCGTCAGCCACCCGCTCTGCAGCCACGACACGCGCCGCATGCGCCCAATCCCGTACGCTGTCCTCGGGCGCGAACCTTACCCAACCGTCGCGCAAAAACGCCTCTACCATCCCAACGCCTTGCGCAGCATATTCAGGGCTACGAGCGTCAGGAACACCGCAAAGACACGCTTCAGCGGCTTGGGGTCCATCGCATGGGCCAGACGCACGCCCCATGGCGCGGTGATCATCGTCATCGCAATAACGATACCGAAGGCCACCAGGTTGACCGCACCAATGGTCAGAGGCGGACGATTGACCGGGTCGATTTCAAGAAACAGGAACCCGATCACCGACGGCACGGCGATGGTCACGCCAAACCCCGCCGCCGTGGCGACAGCACGATGAATCGGCACGTTGTACAAACTCATCAGCGGAACTCCGAAACTGCCACCGCCGATGCCCATCAACACCGACAGGAAGCCCACGAATGGCGACAGGATCGCGCGGGTCAACCCACGTGGCATTTCCGGCCCCAGACGCCAATGCGCACGCCCAAGACCCAGGTAGGCCCCGATTACCACACCCAACACACCGAAAATGCCTTGCAATGTGGTCGAACGCAGACTGGCCGCCACCAGCACCCCCAGTACCGCACCTACCGCAATTCCCGGTGCCCAGGTGCGCAGGATCGACCATTCGACCGCGCCCTTCTTGTTATGGCTCAGAACCGAGCGGACCGAGGTCACGATGATCGTGGCCAGCGACGTGGCCAGGCAGATCTGCATCAATTGCGGACCATCATATCCCAAGGTCTGGAAAGCATAGAAAAAGGCCGGCACCAGAACGATACCGCCGCCCACCCCCAACAGCCCTGCCAGCACACCTGCGAAACCGCCGATGAACAGCAACAGCAACAGCATCTGGATCAATAGCATCGTATCGGGCATGGTCGGGCCTTTCCTGTCGCGGTGATCGAAGCCTTACACCGGCAGGATTGAAAGGAAAAGCCGCCCGACCGGGCAAACCAACAGCCTGCTATTCCGGTGGCTTGAACCGCAAGAGACGGCGTGACACGCCCAAATCCATCACCGGACTGAACAAATCACGCAACAGGCTTGGTTTTTGGCTGTAAACTGCGGTTTCCATGCCTGGGTCCAGACGCAAGGCGTCGTTCAACAGGATTTGCAGGATTTCCTCGTCGAAAGTATAGCGCCCCTGCCGCCCTTCGGCCCGATCGGCGCGTTGATAGGATACCCATGTCATCAACCGCTTGCGGTTCGACACATCCCTCTCCGGATAGACAAGGTAAAACCCGCTGTTCACCCGCAAACAGATATTATCCAGCATCCGCGCGACGTCGCGATAATCTTCGGGCACATGTCGTTTGGGAACATAGTTGAACCGTTCCGGCCCACCGTTGAGGAACACCGTCAGGGCCGTCCCCAGATCCATGCATTTTTGCGCCATTGCCCAACCCAGGACCGGCACCGGATACATTGCCCAATCATAAGAGCGCGCCAGGTGACGCAACTGGTCCTCGTTGGCCTGTCGGACCATCTTGAGGTGCTCCTCCGGCGTACCATCGGACCAGTCGAACTCGTCGAAAGATTGCATGTATGACTCCGCCCAGGAAAATCACCGGATGCGTTCCGGGATATGTGCCTTAAACTGCCGGTGAAAATCGCAAAGAGTTTGGAGCAATTGTGACCGACTTGAGGCCATTGCGGATTACCGCCGGTTTTATGTGTTCTCTGGCGCTGGCAACCCCGCCCGCAGAGGCAGAAGCACCGTTGTCGCCGGTGCCTTACACTGACCTTGAACTCATGCTTGATGCGGCGATCCGGTTTGAGGCTCTTCCGCGCCGATCCGAGCCGGGAATCGCCCTTGATTCCCCGATACGCGCAGGCCTTGCCTGGCTGGGTGAGCGGTTGGGCGGGCAGTTCGTTCACAACAACATGCAGCACGACAGTCTCAGCGGAACACCACATACACCCCTTTCGGTGGTAGCTGGCGCACCCGGCGCCTCTCTTTCGGTGGCATATCATCGCGGTTTCGGTTCAACCGCGCTGTTTCCACTCGGGCCGGCGGGATTTCCTGCACTCAATGCGCGCGGCGAAGGCGCCGTCGCCATCCTTTTCGACCACGACCAGTCCGCCCTCGGTCTGCGGGTGCACAGCGACTATGCCGCGCCGCTCGGGCAGGCCCGCCCGCAAGGGTATGTGACGCTCACCTTCTATACCCGTCAGGGTCACCTGATCACCCGCTATCGGCAGCGATTGAACACCGCGGTCACCGAACTGGGCTTTGCGCGGGCCGGTCACACGCCGGACATCGCCGCGGTCACCATCACCAATGACGATCCCGGCGGCATTGCACTGGACGACATCCTCTATCAAACTGCACCCGCCGCATTCTGAACCAAGGGGCCCACATGCTCAGCCGTATCCTTTCCGCCCTGTCCAGCCCCGAGCCAGCACCATTGCCCGAACCCGACGCCAATCTTGCGCTCGGGGCGTTGATGGTACGGGTCGCAAAATCCGATCATCGCTACCGGTTCGAGGAAATCAGCCGGATAGACAAATTGCTGATCCGTCTGCACCGCATCGGCCCGATCGAGGCAGCCAAGATGCGGGCCACCTGCGAAAAGCTGGAGCATCAGGCGCCGGACACTGCCGATCTGGCCCATCTGATCCGCGACACCGTCAGCCACGAGGCCCGCTGCGAGGCGCTCGAGGCCCTTTGGGAGGTGGTGCTTGCCGATGGCCACCGCCGCCCCGAAGAAATCGCCGTTGTCGACGCGGCACAAGAGGCGCTTGGCCTAAGCGATCACGACAACGATTCCGCACGCGCCCGCGCTGAGGCGCAATAGCGCTTTGCGCCACCGCTCCGAAGCCCTATATCTTGCGCCATGTTTGCTGATCTTCTGAAAAACCTGTTCCAGCCAGAGCCGGAAACGCTCGACAATCTGGACGCTCGTCGCGCGTTGACCGCCCTCTTGGTGCGGCTGGCCCGCTCGGACAACAATTACTCGGCCTCCGAGATCATCCGCATCGATCGTATCATAAAGGCCCGCTTCGGGCTGAGTGACGATGCCGCGCTCAAATTGCGTACCGAGGCCGAATCGATCGAGGCCGAGGCCCCCGATACCGTGCGCTTTACGCGCGCCATCAAGGATGCCGTCCCCTACGAGGACCGAATCGGCGTGATCGAAGCCTTGTGGCAGGTCGCTCTTGCCGATGGCGCGCGCGATCAGGACGAGGATGCACTGGTGCGGCTGGTGGCGAACCTGCTGGGCGTCAACGACCGCGACAGCGCACTGGTCCGTCAACGGGTCGATCCCCGCGCATGACCGCCACATCGCTGGCCAGCCTGCCCATGTACGACCGCCCCGAAACAGCGGCGGCCAACGACCGGCTTTGGCAAGCAATTCGCGCCGAACTGGGCTATGGCCCGCGGCATCTGACCCGCGACGGCGATCTCTGGGCTCATTGGACCAGCCCCCAGTTGTTGCTGTCGCAAACCTGCGGCTATCCCTTCCGCGCACGGTTGCATGACAAGGTCACCCTGGTCGCCACACCGGATTACGACCTGCCCGATTGCCCCACTGGTCACTATTGCAGTGCGCTTGTGGTGCGCATCGACGACCCGCGCCAAACTCTGACCGAGTTCGCCACCGCCCGCTTTGCCTATAACGACCCGCTCAGCCAAAGCGGATGGGCCGCGCCACAGAACTTCGCCGCCTTGCAGGGGTTCACCTTTTCCAACCCAAAGGCAACGGGTGGGCACCGCGCCTCGGCCCTTGCCGTGGCCGAGGGACACGCCGACATCGCATCCCTGGATGCCCTGACATGGGCGCTGATCCAGCGTCACGACGACTTCTCCTGTTCCCTGCGTGAAATCGCCCGCACGCCCCCCACCCCGGCGCTGCCCTACATCACCGCACCCGGAAACGATGCCGACGGCCTGTTTAACGCGCTCGAGGCCGCGATCGGTGCACTGACGGCATCCGATCGGCACGCCCTCGGATTGCGCGGCCTGACCCGACTGCCTGCCCAAGCCTATCTCGACGTGCCCAATCCCGCGCCTCCGCTTGCCGAAACGGCCTGACCCTGCGTCATTTCGGTCAGGAATCGCCCGGATCGGTCGTTTTGCAAGTTGCATCGCACCATTTTTTCGTCCCTATTGTCGGGCCAGACCCGCACTCAGACACGGACGCTGCCCTTGCCAGACGACACGCCCGTCATCGAAATACGCAACCTGCACAAGGCCTATGGCGCGCTTGAGGTGATCAAGGGCGTGGACATCACGGCCCATAAGGGCGATGTGGTTTCTCTCATCGGTTCGTCCGGCTCGGGCAAATCAACTATCCTGCGCTGCGCCAACCTGCTCGAAGACAGTCAGCAGGGCGATATCCTCTTCAAGGGCGAACCTGTAAAGTGGAAGGGTGAGGGCCTGCTCCGTCACCCTGCGGACGCCAAACAGGTGCTACGTATCCGCACCAACCTGTCGATGGTGTTTCAGCAGTTCAATCTTTGGGCCCATATGACCATTCTGGAGAACGTGATGGAGGCCCCGATCACCGTTCTGGGCCGTGACCGTGCCGAGGTCGAGAAAGCCGCCCATGCCTATCTGGACAAGGTCGGCATCGCTGACAAGCACGATGCCTATCCGGCACAATTGTCGGGTGGCCAGCAACAGCGCGCCGCCATCGCCCGCGCCCTTGCCATGGAACCCGAGGCATTGTTGTTCGACGAACCGACCAGCGCACTGGACCCTGAACTGGAACAGGAGGTCGTGCGCGTCATCAAGGATCTGGCCAGTGAGGGCCGCACCATGATGATCGTCACCCACGACATGAAGATGGCCGCCGATGTCTCTGATCAGGTTATCTTTTTGCATCAGGGGCTGATCGAGGAACAGGGCGCGCCCGACGCGCTATTCGGGGCCCCCAAATCCGAGCGACTGCGGCAATTCCTCAGTTCGACCATGGCCGCCTGACACCAGAAACCGATACCAACCAAAAAGGGAGCAATATTATGAAAAAGCTGATCCTTTCGACAGCGGCACTGGCCCTCTCGGCCAGCTTTGCCATGGCGCAGGACGTGGTGCGCATGGGCACCGAGGGCGCCTACCCTCCGTGGAACTTCATCAACGACTCCGGCGAGGTCGACGGGTTCGAGCGAGAACTGGGCGACGAGTTGTGCACCCGCGCCGAACTGACCTGCGAATGGGTCACGAACGAATGGGATTCGATCATTCCCAACCTCGTCTCGGGGAACTATGACGTGATCATCGCGGGCATGTCCATCACCGCCGAACGCGACGAAGTGATCGACTTTACCCAGAATTACACGCCGCCCGATCCGTCTTCCTACCTGGCCATGTCCGAGGACGTTGACCTGACCGGTGGTGTGATCGCCGCGCAGGCCGGCACGCTTCAGGCCGGTTATGTTGCCGAATCCGGCGCGACCCTGATCGAGTTCGCCACCCCCGAAGAAGCTATCGCCGCCGTCCGCAACGGCGAGGCCGACGCGGTACTGGCCGACAAATCCTTCCTCGTGCCCGTCGCCGAAGAGGATGCCGACCTGATGATCGTCGGCCCCGATGTGGCGCTCGGAGACGGAATCGGCATGGGCCTGCGCGAATCGGACACCGAACTGCGGGCGACCTTCGATACCGCGATCCAGTCGATGAAGGATGACGGCAGCCTGAACGAACTGATCAAGAAATGGGAAGTCGCATCGACCTTCTGATGCGGCATCACCTGCGGGGGCGGTCCACCACCGCCCCTGCAGCGCCCCCCGGACCATTCTGAATGTTCTCCTACTGCGCCGATCCCGATACGCTGTCAGGCCTGAAATGGCTGTCGTGTTACCTGACGACAGGCAAACACTTGTCCTTCTACATCTCCTTCGGGGTCGTACTGTTGTTGCTGGCCATCACGGCCCCTGCGGCGCTTTTGTTCGGCTTCGGCGGGGCCGCTGCGGCGCGCTCGCGCATCTGGCCTGTGAATTGGCTGGGCCGCATCTACATTGCTATCGTACGCGGTGTGCCTGACATCGCCTTTTTCCTGTTTTTCGTGATCGCGCTCGATCAGGGGTTTGAATGGATGCGCCATCAGGTTCTGTGCCCCGACTGGGATCAGCCGATCCGGCAAGGCAACGATTTCATCGTCTGTGCACAGGCCAAACTGCCGCTTGGCAACGCGCCGCAATGGATTCACGAGGTCTATGGCTTTTTCCTTGCCGTGCTGACCTTTGCCATCGTTTTCGGGGCCTTTGCCGCCAACGTCCTGTTCGGCGCGATGCGCGCCGTGCCCCATGCCCAGCTTGAGACCGCCGAAGCCTACGGCATGACCCGGCGGCAAACCTTCTGGCGCATCCTCGTGCCGCAGATGTGGGTCTACGCGCTACCCGGCCTGTCGAACCTTTGGATGGTGCTGATCAAGGCCACACCGCTGTTGTTCCTTCTGGGTGTCGAGGACATCGTTTACTGGGCCCGCGAATTGGGCGGCACCGCCAACCCGCGCTTTACCCAATACCCCCATGGCGACTGGCGGATGTGGTATTTCCTTGCGCTTCTGGTGTTCTACCTCGGCTTCACGCGCGTGTCCGAACTGGTGCTCGACCGCCTGATGCGCAAACTCAGCCACGGTCAGGCCACGACCGGCGGCGAAGCCCAACGGAAGGCCGCCGCATGAGTTGCTGGCAAACCATACAGGATTACGGGCTGCGCAGCCTCGGGATCGGCGAACGCCTGCTGCCGCGCGAAGGGTTCACACTGTGCGAACAGATCACCCTGATCGGGTCGGGCATGATCTGGAACATCTATTTCGGCGCGCTGGCCCTGCTGGCGGGATTCTTTCTGGCCACGGCACTGGCCGTGGGCAAGGGCGCGCGCAACCGCATGATCCGTAAAAGCGCCGAATGGTTCATCTTTCTCTTCCGTGGCTCACCGCTGTTTATCCAGTTCTTCTTTGCCTATTTCGCATTTCTGTCGTTGAAACGGCTCAGCCCGGCGTTCGATGCGTTCACATCGGCGTGGCTGGGGGCGCTGATCGTGTTGTTCCTCAATACCGCCGCCTATTCGGGCGAAATCTTTTATGGCGCACTGCGCTCGATCCCCAAGGGCGATGTCGAGGCCGCCGACGCCTATGGCTTCTCCGGGTGGCCCCGCTTTCGCCGGATCGTCTGGCCGACCATGCTGCGCCTCGCTTGGCCTGCCTACACGAATGAGGCGATCTTTCTGTTCCACGCCACGACGTTGGTATTTTTTACGGGGTTCCCCGCATGGCAGCAACGCGGCGATGCGCTTTATTACGCGAACTACTTCGCCGACAAGACGTTCAACCCCTTCGTGCCCTACCCGATCCTGGCCGGATATTTCATCCTGCTCACACTAGTGCTGCTGGCACTGTTCGGATTGATCAATCGCCGCCTGAATCGTCATTTGCCACGGGCCGCGCGGCGTGGTCTGAAATTCCGCATGAACCTGATACGTTAATCCCCGCAATCATCGCCGGGACGGAAACTCAGAGGTCTGAGTCACGCGTCTTGCGGGCCTTCACATCGCTCAGCGCCCTGTCCCACGCCCGCCCGCGCAACACCCGGCGAAACGCACGCTCAAGTTCCGCCACCCCATTCCTGTCATACCAGCGGCCATGTGCCAAAATCACCCGCTCGGGCCCCCAGCCAATCATCCGCTCCAGATCCTCGGCCAGTGCCGTCTTGTCGCGGAAGGTCCATTGCATATCGGGGGGCATCTTGCCGTCGCTGTCGTCGATCCCCGCGATCCAGACGAGAGGCCGCATCCAGACCGGCAGTTTTTCGGTCTCGAACGCTTCGATCAGGTCGGTCAGGATCAGCGTATCGCTGGCCCGGTGAAAAAACACCGCCTCGCGATGTGTCTTGCTGCCGCGCACGATCAACTGATCGATCTGCCCCGCCCAGGGGAGCTCGGACCCGTCCCATTGCAGATCGTGATCAAGACGCAACTCAAGCCCCTTTTTCGCAGCCCGCTCAGTCACGCCCGGAGCACCCCAAGCCTCGGCATCGGGCCAGGCAGCCTGCCAATCCGCGATATGGGCATAGTGAATCCAGTTCGGCGCAATCAGGTGGCGCACCGGGCCAAGTGCATCGAGTTCCGCACGCAAACCGTCGGTCAGATGCGTGGGCGAATGCACCCATAGATCGCCGTTTTCCAACCGCACTACCGTGGCGCGGGTCGAAAACGGCAATCCCATGAACCGGATCGCCGGTCCGTCGATCAGCCACAGCCCGTCGGCCACGGGTTTGAGCGTATCAAGCGGCTCGTATCCCGTGGCCTCCGTCATGGCTTATTCCGTGACCGTGACCCGGGCCATCGCGTCGGGCTTGCCGACCACCGCACCGTTGGGGCCCTTGCCCCGTTTGATCGCGTCGACCACGTCCATGCCATCCGTCACCTCACCGACCACGGTGTACTGGCCGTTCAGGTGATGAGCGGGGGCGAACATGATGAAGAACTGCGAATTGGCGCTGTCCGGGTTCCGGCTGCGCGCCATGCCCACGACACCGCGCTCGAACGGGACCTCCGAAAACTCGGCCTTCAGGTCGGGCCGGTCGCTGCTGCCGGTGCCGGCCATACGCATGTCACCGCCCTCCAGCTTGCCGAACTGCACATCGCCCGTCTGCGCCATGAACCCCTCGATCACCCGGTGAAAGACGATCCCGTCATAGGCCCCGGCTTCGGCCAATGCGGTGATCTGCTCCACATGGCCCGGGGCCACATCCTCGAAGAGGTCGATCGTGACGGTGCCGTTGGCCTCGCCCTCAACCTCGATCTGCAATCCCGTCGCCAGTGCCGGGCTGGCCAGCAGGCTGAAAAGAAAAGCCAGTTTACGCATCGGAAGCCACCTTCATGCTGATCATCCGGTCGGGGTTCGCGGGCGGCTCGCCACGGGTGATGGCATCCACATGTTCCATCCCCGAAATCACGCGGCCATAGACGGTGTATTGCCTGTTCAGGAAATGGTTGTCGCTGAAATTGATGAAGAACTGGCTGTTGGCGCTGTCCGGGTTCTGGCTGCGTGCCGCACCGATGGTGCCGCGATCATGCGGGATGCCGCTGAATTCGGCCTTGAGGTTGGGCAAATCGCTGCCGCCGGTACCGGCCATGCGTGGGTTGTAATCCTTTTCCATGTTGGCATTGGCCACATCGCCCGTCTGAGCCATGAAGCCGTCGATCACCCGGTGAAAGGCCACGTTGTCATACTGGCCGCTGCGCGCCAGTTCCTTCATCCGCTCGCAATGGTTCGGGGCGATCTCGGGCAACAGTTCGATCGTTACCGTGCCGTCCTTCAGTTCCAGCAGAATGGTGTTCTCGGGGTCTTTGATCTCGGCCATCTGGCGCTCCTTGTCTGATCTGTCGCCGAATACCTAAGATGCCGCGCCCCGATTGCCAAGCGCAGAGCTTGACGCCCCGCCCCCAAGAGGCCATGAGAGGCGCGCATTTGACCCAAGTGGAGACAGTGGCATGAGTTGGAAAACCCTCGATGACATGGACCTCAATGGCAAGACGGTCCTGACACGGGTCGACATCAACGTTCCCATCGAAAACGGGCGTGTCACCGACGCCACCCGCATCACCCGCATCGTCCCCACGATCGAGGCCATCCTTGCCGCGGGCGGCAAACCGATGCTGATCGCCCATTTCGGCCGCCCCAAGGGCAAGGTCGTCGATGACATGTCACTGCGCCCCATCGTTCCCGCACTGGAACAGGCCCTTGGCCACACCGTAACCTTCATCGAAACACTGGAAGGTGCCGAGAACCTGACCGCCGAGGCGCGTGAGGCCGAGGTGCTGCTGCTGGAAAACATTCGTTTTCACCCCGGCGAAGAGGCCAACGATCCTGATTTCGCCAAACGTCTGGCAGGCTTGGGTGACATCTATTGCAACGACGCTTTCTCCGCCGCCCACCGCGCCCACGCCTCGACCGAGGGGCTGGCCCATCACCTGCCCGCCTGCGCGGGCCGCCTGATGCAGGCCGAACTCGAAGCGCTGCAAGCCGCACTCGGCCAGCCCAAGCGCCCGGTGGTTGCCGTCGTGGGCGGTGCCAAGGTCTCGACCAAGCTCGACCTCCTGGGCAATCTCGTGGAAAAGGTCGATCACCTCGTCATCGGCGGCGGGATGGCCAATACGTTCCTGGCCGCACAGGGGCTGAACGTGGGCAAATCGCTGTGCGAACACGACATGGCCGACACCGCCCGCACGATCATGTCCAAGGCCGGGGCGGCGGGCTGTGAGATCCTGCTGCCGGCGGATGTGGTCGTGGCGCGAGAATTCGCCGCCAATGCCCCGCATGAAACCGTACCCGCCCATGCCTGCCCCACGGATGCGATGATTCTCGATGCCGGGCCGCAATCGGTGGCGCGCATCACCGCCGCCATCGACGCCGCCAAAACCCTGATCTGGAACGGCCCCCTCGGCGCATTCGAGATCGAGCCCTTCGATGCGGCCACCAACGCCGCTGCCGCCCATGCCGCCGCGCGCAGCAAGGCGGGCGATCTGACCTCGGTCGCCGGGGGCGGGGATACCGTGGCGGCCCTGAACAAAGCCGGGGCCGCGCAGGATTTCACCTATATCTCGACCGCCGGGGGGGCATTCCTGGAATGGATGGAAGGCAAGGCCCTGCCCGGCGTCGCCGCGCTTGAGGGCTGAGACAGAGCCCGGAATTTCCCTGAGTTCCACCTGCCCGAGTGGTCGTGTTGTTAGCGCGACCACGATTGCAACCGTGCCTGCCCTCGCCTAGAAGCAAGCTAACCGTGCGGTATCCTGTCCGGGGCTGCGCGTATCACCAGTCAATCCATATGTCGAAAACGGGGATCACAGATGTCGAAGGAACGTCAGGCAGAGCAGATGCGCAACGGACAGGGCTTTATCGCGGCCCTCGATCAATCCGGCGGCTCCACCCCCAAGGCGCTGCGCCTCTATGGCGTGGAGGAAAGCGAATACAACTCCGACGCCGAGATGTTCGACATGATCCATGCCATGCGCGCCCGCATCGCGCAGGCTCCCGCCTTTACCGGCAACAAGGTTCTGGGCGCGATCCTGTTCGAAATGACAATGGACCGCAAGATCGACGGCAAGCCCTCGGCCACCTTCCTGTGGGAAGATCGCGGCGTTGTCCCCTTCCTGAAGGTCGACAAAGGGCTGGCCGATGAGGAAAACGGCGCGCAGGTGATGAAACCCATGCCCGAACTCGATGCCCTGCTTGAGCGCGCGGTCAAGGCCGGTATCTTCGGCACCAAGATGCGCTCGGTGATCAACGCGGCCAACCCTGCAGGTATCAAGGCCGTCGTCGCCCAGCAATTCGAGGTCGCCAAACAAATCCTCGGCCACGGTCTGATCCCGATCGTGGAGCCCGAGGTGACGATCAGCATCAGTGACAAGGCCGAGGCCGAAGACATCCTGCTGTCCGAGATCGCCGCGCAACTCGATGCCCTGCCCGAAGATCAGCAGGTCATGCTGAAACTGACCCTGCCGGAAACCGACAACCTCTACAAACCCCTGGTCGACCACCCGCGCGTGATGCGTGTCGTGGCCCTGTCGGGCGGCTATAGCCGCGACGAAGCGAACGCCCGCCTGTCACGTAATACCGGCATGATCGCCAGCTTCAGCCGCGCCCTGACCGAAGGCCTGTCGGCGCAGCAATCCGACGATGAATTCAACGCCACCATCGCATCCTCGATCGACAGCATTCATCAGGCTTCGGTCGCGGGCTGAAACGACCTCGGGTCGGGCATGTCTGACGACACCCGGATATTTCTGCCTGAAGCAACCGGACCGCTCGATCAGATATCGCGACGGTCCTGAAAGAAGTATCTGAGAAGTTGTTGGGCTGCCTCGCCCGCAATGCCATCATATACTTCGGGAACATGGTGGCATTGCGAATGGCTGAATACGCGCGCCCCATGAGCCACGCCACCCGATTTCGGGTCCGACGCGCCATAATAGACTCTTGCAATACGGGCTGCGGACATGGCCGTGGCACACATCGCGCACGGCTCCAGTGTGACATACAGGGAATACCCCGGCAGGCGTTCACTTTGAGCCGCTTCGCATGCCGCACGGATCACCAGAATCTCGGCATGCGCGGTGGGATCGTGCAACTCACGTGTACGATTCCCCGCCTGCGCCACGACTTGCCCATGCGGATCGACGATCACCGCCCCGACCGGCACCTCGCCCCGCGCAGCAGCCTTGCGCGCCTCGTCGAGCGCGATTTGCATATGGCTTTTGAACGTCATCCTGCCCTATTGCCGTGCGATCCCCGCTTTCGCAAGGGCGGGCTTTGCGCTAAGCGGTGTTCTTATGAACACATCGCAACATAAAGGCGACCGAATTGCCAAGGTAATTGCGCGGGCTGGGGTGGCTAGTCGGCGGGGGGCGGAGCGGATGATCGAGGCCGGTCGTGTGGCGGTTAACGGGAAGGTAATCGACCGTGCCGCGCTGAACGTGACCGACAAGGACCGGATCACCGTGGACGGGCGCGACCTGAAGGCCCCGGAACCGCCGCGCCTGTGGCTCTATCACAAGCCTGCGGGCCTTGTGACCACCACGCGCGACGAACAGGGCCGCCAGACCATTTTCGACGACTTGCCCGACGACCTGCCGCGCGTGATGAGCGTGGGGCGGCTGGACCTCAACTCGGAGGGGCTTCTGCTGCTCACCAACGATGGCGAGCTCAAACGCAAGCTGGAGCTGCCCTCGACCGGATGGTTGCGCAAATACCGGGTGCGCATCAAAGGCCGCCCGACCGACGCCACGTTTGAGCCCCTGCGCCAAGGCATTGAAATAGACGGAGAAAAGTTCCAGCCGATGAGCGTCACGCTGGACCGCCAGCAAGGCGCCAACGCCTGGGCCACGGTGGGCATCCGAGAAGGGCGCAACCGCGAAGTCCGTCGCGCGATGGAGGCCGTGGGGCTGAGCGTGAACCGCCTGATCCGTATCTCCTACGGGCCGTTCCAGCTGGGCAATCTCAAGACCGGCGCGGTCGAGGAAATCCGCCCCCGCATCCTGCGCGACCAGTTGGGACTGAAGGACGAAACAGAGGTGGCGAAACCGGGCAAACCAAGGCCACAACGGACCCGGCGCAAGCGCTGACGCACCCCCGGCCCCTGAACGATATCTTACCCGACCGCGCACCGTTTCGCGCTGCGTTCCGACCGGCATTCAGGCCCCGGCGAATCGTACAAAACGTACGAAATACCCCATTGATTTGTACAAAACACCGTTGGGCCGGTTTTGCGGGCAAAAGTTCGATGGTTGAAGCGTTTTGGTGGGGCAGTGCAGGGTGAAAGCCTAACCGTCGTGCCCGCCGGGAAAGTGGGTGGAATGCGGGACAAAACTGCCGTTGCCTGTGCCGCGCATTGCCAGACCGCGGGATGGCGATCAAACGGTCATTCTTTGCAGTTTATGCCAGCCCAATCCGAAAGAGGCCTGAACGGGGCGCCGTCCTCACCCAATCGCCAGCCCGTATGGGCGGTCTGGCGATGCGCGGCGGCCTTCGGCCGCTGTATCGCGCGACCGGGAAGACCTCTCCGGTTTCAATCCAGACAACAGCCGGACATGGTGCCGATAGGTGGAATGCGGACTTTGCTGCCATTCGCTGAATGCGTTATGTGCCTCGAAAAGCCAAAGAACCTAAAGTAGGCAACGAACGCAATTGGAGTTCCCAATGGAAATTGTAGGACGAGCTGACGAACCGTGGGATGCGTTGTTTATCTTCCATTTTCTATCGTTGGAAGGGGACCAAGTGGTTGCCGAGAGGTTGCAGAAGTTGATTGCGCGCGAAGCCGATGCAGGTTTGAACTTCGGTAAACACATAACGGCTGGAAAACGAGATGCGCCGAGTAGGTTTTCAGGGCGTTTTCTTGAGCGAAAGGAATGCTTTGCCCTCCTTGGCGCATGGAACGAACCCGACGGAGAGATGGACTGGATGTGCTATGCACCTAACCACGGTATCGCGACGGTGAGGGATGGGAAACTGGACTGGTGGGCCTTGATTTGCTTTCAATGTGCCAATACGGGAATTGCTGGTTCACTGGCGCTGCAAGGGGCTTCGGCACCAAACCGCAACCTGCCCGCGGGGCCCGAATTTCATGATCTGCTCATCGGTTTACTTCCTGAACGCCCGTTCCCAATTCGAATGTAAGTTTGGGCTCAATCTGGTCATTCGCCTCACGGAGCATCGCGATCTGCTATGCAGTACATAGCTGATGCCGGGCATGGATGTCGGCTGAGCCCCGCCAGGAGCAAAAACTTCTTTGCAATCTTGCGACACCACCTGAGAATGGCCCGACAAATGGGTGTCGTTTGAAATGAGTTCGTCGGTCATCGCCATCTCCCTTGTCGCGCTGCACGTCGCGCTTCAGGCGGGGTTTATCGTTCGCGCTCTGCTGCGGCCGCATCGGGAGCCCTCGTCCCGTATCGCTTGGGTTCTGGTCATTCTCGCGATCCCGGCCGTCGGAATGTCAGCTTATGTGCTGTTCGGGGAAACGAATATCGGTCGACGCCGTGTCGCGCGTTACAAGACGGCGATCGCGCTTGTCGGCCCTGCCACAGAGACCGGGCACGAGAACCGGGAAGCCCTGGAGGGCCTCGGGGCCGATCACGAGCAACTCTTTCGGCTGGGGCAGTCGATCAGTGGCTTTCTTCCGGTTTCCGGCAATGCCGCCCGCCTGATGCCGGACTCGGACAGCGCAATAGATTCCATGATCGCCGACATCGACGCGGCGCAGGAAAACGTCCACCTCCTGTTCTACATCTGGCTGGACGACACGAACGGGCGAAAGGTTGTCGAGGCTTTGAAACGGGCGGCGCGGCGCGGCGTTGTCGTGCGCGCCATGGCGGACGATCTGGGATCGCGGAAGCTGGTGCGGTCCGGCCATTGGACAGACATGCAGGAGGCCGGTGTCAGGCTGGCGCGGGCGCTGCCTGTGGGAAACCTCCTGCTGCATCCGATCCGGGGCCGGGTCGACCTGAGAAACCACCGCAAGATCGTGGTGATCGACAGCCGGATCACCTATTGCGGAAGTCAGAATTGCGCCGATCCGGCGTTTCTTCCCAAGGCGAAATACGGCCCCTGGGTCGATCTCATGCTCCGCTTCGAGGGGCCGGTTTCAGATCAGAACCAGAAGCTCTTTCTTCAGGACTGGCTGTCGCATGTGGATGATCCCCTGACGGACCTGCAGGACGCACCGGCGCGCCGCAGGTCCGATGGGGATGTCATTGCCCAGGCGATCGGAACCGGGCCGACCATTCGCAACTCTGCCATGCCCGAAGTGTTCGAGGCACTGATGCATAACGCGAAAGACGACCTGATCATCACCACCCCCTATTTCGTGCCGTCGGAAGCCATGCACTCGGCGCTTTGCTCGGCCGCGTTTCGCAATGTGCGCACATCGCTCGTGATGCCCAGACACAACGATTCATGGGTCGTCGCGGCCGCGAGCCGAAGCTATTATCTCGAACTGCTGAAAGCCGGGGTCCGCATTTTCGAGTACCCGAATGGATTGCTTCATGCAAAATCCATGACGGTCGATGGTGAAATTGCCCTGATCGGTTCGGCAAATCTGGACCGCCGCAGTTTCGATCTCAACTATGAAAACAACATTCTCCTGAAGAGCCGCGCCCTGAGCGCGAAAATTCGCGAACGCCAGGAGGCCTATATTTCAGCGTCGGGCGAAGTCACCCGGTCCGACGTGGAGAATTGGAGTGTCGGACGGCGGTTATGGAACAATTCGGTGGCCATGCTTGGGCCGGTGCTCTGAGCGGGCCCGCGCGCCCTAGCCCTGCACCGTGCTCCATTTTTTGCGGTAGCTGCGCGGGGACTTGCCGAAGCGTTTGCGAAACCGCGTGGCCATTTGCGAGGTGCTGTTGAAGCCGGTGGCGGCGGCGATTTCGGCGACGCCGAGATCGGTTTCGTTCAGCAGGGCGTGCGCGCGCGAAATCCGCAGGTCGATATAGAACTGCGCCGGGGTGCTGCCGACATGGGTGGTAAAGAGCCGCTCGAGCTGTCGGCGCGAGATGCCGACGCGCAGCGAGAGTTCGTCGATGGGCAGCGGCGTGTCGAGGTTGTCGTTCATCATGTGCATGGCCGCGATCAGATGTGTGTTGCGACTGCTGAGGGCGAAGGAGAACGCCGATTTTTGCTTGCGGTCCTGAAGATTCGAACGGACGTGCAGGCACATGTCGGCCACGATGGTGGCGAGGTCGGCGCCGTGGTCGCGCTCGATCAGGTCGAGCATCATGTCGGTCGCGGCGCTGCCGCCGCCGCAGGTGACAAGCGGGCCGTCGATTTCATAGAGCGCGCCGGTGGGCTCCAGATCCATGAACTTTTCGACAAAGGCGGGTTGGTTTTCCCAATGCAGGGTAAAGCGCCGCCCCTCGAGCAGCCCCGCCTGCGCCAGTGAAAACGCCCCCGTGCAGATCCCGCCGACCCGGCAGCCGAAGGTCCGCTGACGGCGAATCCACTGGGTCGCGCGGCGGCTGGCGGTGCTGGCCGGTTCGATCCCCGCGCAGACAAAGGCCAGCGCATCGCGGGGCACGTCCGTCAGCCCGCTGTCGGGGGTGATGTGCACCCCGCAGGAGCAGGTGACCGGCCCGCCCTCTTCGCTCATCACGTACCAGCGGTAGAGCTCCCGCCCGGCGACCTGATTGGCCACGCGCAGCGGTTCGAGCGCCGAGGTGAAGGCCAGCAGCGTCAGCTTGGGCAACAACAGGAAATAGACGTCGCGCGGCGGGCCGTCATAGGCCACGCTGAAACTGGCTGCGCCGCGGGGGACGAAAGATCGCGTTGTCATGACGCTGTCATAGCATCCTCTGTATCCGTGGGTAAGACGGGGCCGCCCGTGCGGGCGGTGAAAATGACGGCAGCGCAATGGCGATGCGCCGCCCGCCACAATCTTCCCCCTAGCAAGGACTGGCGGGTTGGCCTAAGTTTGGTGAGACAAAAGGAGTTCCGGGGGACGTATGTCCGATACAGGGTTGCAGAAACTGGCGTTTTTCCTGCTGGTCTTGCTTATTTTCTACGTTTCCGTTGCAGGGGGCGTGTGATGGCGCAACGCTATGGCGGACACTACAGCCCCGATGGCCCGTCCGAAGACGGGCCGCGCAAGCCGGCGACGGGCAGTTATCGCGGTGCGAAACGCACCCGTGCCGGGGGCCGGGTCAACCTGCTGTTTCTGGCCCCTCTGCCGCTGATCTGGAAGGCGTTCACCACCGATCCCGTCGGCATGGCGCAGTATCTGGCGGCGCTTGGCCTACTGATCCTGTCCGCGTGGCTGACCCGCGAGGGGATACTGGCGCAAGAGGCCTATGAGGCGCGCAAGGTGGCGCGCCGCCCGGCCCTGCCGCGCAAGATCGTCGGATCGCTCTGTGCGGGCGCGGGCCTGTTCATGGCAGGGATCGCCGGGTTCGGCCTGCTGGAGGCGGTGATCTTTGCCGTTCTGGGGACGGTCATCCATTCCTTCGCCTTCGGGCTGGACCCGCTAGCGGACAAGGGCATGGACGGTGTGGACATGTTCCAGACCGACCGTGTGGCGCGGGCCGTGGACGAGGCCGAAAAACATCTGTCGGCCATGTCGGAGGCCATTCAGCGCGCAGGAGACCGCCAGCTCGAGGCGCGGGTGGATCGGTTCAGGACCACGGCGCGCGATCTGTTCCGCACGGTCGAGGAAGACCCGCGCGACCTGACGGCGGCGCGCAAGTACCTGTCGGTTTACCTGCTGGGGGCGCGCGACGCGACGATCAAGTTCGCCGACATCTACGGGCGCAACCGCGATCCGCAGGCCAAGGCGGATTATTCCGCGCTTCTGGACGACCTCGAGGGGAATTTCGCGGCGCGCACCGAGAAGTTGCTGCTGGACGACCGCAGCGACCTGGATATCGAAATCGGCGTTCTGCGCGACCGCCTGCAACGCGAGGGCATCCGCCCGGACACCAACAACGAGTGAGGGAATACCATGTCGGACACCATCCGCCAGAAAGCCGAGGCCGCGCTGGCCGAAGTCGAGGAAGTCAGCCGCGCCATCCTGCCCGAACCTGCCGAGGCGAATGCCATCGTGCCGCTCGAACAGGCCGATGCGGCCGCAGGCGGGGAAATCCGCAAGCGCATGGACGAGATCGACATGTCGGATACCAATTCGATCGTGTCTTTTGGCTCGGCCGCTCAGGCGGAACTGCAGGAAATCTCGCAATCCATGCTGCAAGGCGTGCGCAACAAGGATGTCGGCCCGGCGGGCGACAGCCTGCGCGGGATCGTCACCACGATCCGCGGCTTTTCGGTGTCCGAACTGGATGTGCGCCGCGAGCGGACATGGTGGGAAAAGCTGTTGGGCCGCGCCGCGCCCTTTGCCAAGTTCACAGCGCGGTTCGAAACCGTGCAGGGGCAGATCGACAAGATCACCGACGATCTTTTGCATCACGAACACACGCTGCTGAAAGACATCAAGTCGCTGGACCTGCTGTATGAAAAGACGCTGCAATTCTATGACGAACTGGCGCTTTATATCGCGGCGGGCGAGGAAAAGCTGAAAGAGCTGGACAACACCCATATCCCCGCGAAAGAGGCCGAGGTGCAGGCCGCGCCCGAAGGCGATCAGGTGATGAAGGCGCAGGAGTTGCGCGACCTGCGCGCAGCGCGCGACGATCTGGAACGCCGGGTGCACGACCTGAAGCTGACCCGGCAGGTGACGATGCAATCGCTGCCGTCGATCCGGCTGGTGCAGGAGAACGACAAGAGCCTTGTGACCAAGATCAACTCGACCCTGGTGAACACCGTGCCGCTGTGGGAAACGCAACTGGCGCAGGCGGTGACGATCCAGCGTTCGGCGCAGGCGGCCGCCGCGGTGCGCGACGCCAACGACCTGACCAACGAATTGCTGACCTCGAACGCCGAAAACCTGCGCGAAAGCAACAAGATGATCCGCGAGGAAATGGAGCGCGGCGTGTTCGATATCGAAGCCGTCAAGAAGGCCAATGCCGACCTGATCGGCACGATCCAGGAAAGCCTGGCCATCGCCGACGAAGGCAAGGCCAAGCGCGCCGCCGCCGAGGAAGAGCTGAAGAAGATGGAAGCCGACCTGCGCGACACGCTCGCCGCGGCCAAGGCACGCAAGGACGGTGTGGGCGACAATGCCGGCACCTCGGTTCCGAAAGGCTGAACAGGCAGTGGGCGCGCGACGATTCACGGTCCGGGCATTCATGGGGCTGGCGGTGCTGGCCCTGTCGGCCTGCGCGATGACCACCACGCCGCCCGGCACCAAACCACAGGCCCGCCCGCCGGGCCTTGTGCCCGCCCCGGCCCCTGCCCCGGTCGGCCCCTCACCGGCCAGCCAGGCCATGTCGCGCTATTACGCGGCTGTGCAGGCCGACCTTCTGGCGCAAGGCTTGCTGCGGACCGATGGCGGCGGGCCGGACACGCCTTATACCGACACCGACGTGATGCGGAATTTCGAGCGGATCGCGTTCTATGACGAATACGAACGCAACGGCGGTTTCCGCCGCTCCAGCGGGGCCGCCGTCGGGCTGCGCAAATGGACCCGGCCGGTGCGCATGTCGGTCGAGTTCGGCGATACCGTTCCAAAGGCGCAGCGCGCCGAAGACGAACGGATGGTGCGCGATTATGCCAAACGGCTGGCGCGCATCACCGGGCACCCGATTTCGACCGGGCGCGAAAATCCGAATTTCCACGTTCTGTTCATGGGGGAGGACGACCGCGATCAGGCGGTCGCGCGCATCCGGCAGATCGTGCCGAATATCAATGCGTCCTCGCTGGCGCTGTTTCGCACGCTGCCGCGGTCGATCCATTGCCTTGTGGTGGCGTTTTCGGACGCCGAACACGATTACAGCTACAGCCGCGCGATTGCCTTCATCCGCGCCGAGCATCCCGACCTGATGCGCCAGTCCTGCGTGCATGAGGAACTGGCGCAGGGGCTGGGGCTGGCCAATGACAGCCCGCGCGCGCGGCCCTCGATCTTCAACGACGACGACGAGTTCGCGCTGCTGACCACCCATGACGAAGAGCTGCTGAGCCTGCTCTATACCCCGGCGCTGACCCCCGGCATGCAACCCGATGAGGCCCGCCCCATCGTCGCCCGCATGCTGGCCGGTGCAGCCGGGTCGATCTGACGACAAAGGAGACCTGAAAGATGGGTATTTTCGATTTTCTGACCGGCGAGTTCATCGACGTCATTCATTGGGTCGACGATACCCGCGACACGATGGTCTGGCGGTTCGAGCGCGAGGGCCACGAGATCAAGTATGGCGCCAAGCTGACCGTGCGCGAGGGGCAAGCGGCGGTGTTCGTGCACGAGGGGCAACTGGCCGATGTGTTCACGCCCGGCCTTTACATGCTCGAAACCAACAACATGCCGATCCTGACGACGCTGAACCATTGGGATCACGGGTTCAAGTCGCCGTTCAAGTCGGAAATCTATTTCGTCAACACGACGCGGTTCAGCAACCTGAAATGGGGCACCAAGAACCCGATCATGCTGCGCGACCCGGAATTCGGCCCCACCCGCCTGCGCGCCTTCGGCACCTATACGGTCAAGGTGGCCGATCCGGCGCGGTTCCTGTCCGAGATCGTCGGAACCGATGGCGAATTCACCATGGACGAGATCAGCTATCAAATCCGCAACATCATCGTGCAGGCGTTTTCGCGGATCATCGCGGGCAGCGGCATTCCGGTGCTGGACATGGCCGCCAACACCGCCGACCTAGGCAAGCTGGTGGCCGCCGAGATTTCCAAGGTGGTGGCCGAATACGGGTTGACCATCCCCGAATTCTATATCGAGAACATCTCGCTTCCGCCTGCGGTGGAAGAGGCGCTGGACAAGCGCACCTCGGCGGGGCTGGCCGGGGATCTGGGCAAGTTCACCCAGTATTCCGCCGCAGAGGCGATGACCGCCGCTGCCAAGAACCCCTCGGGCGGGGCGGGCATCGGGGCCGGGCTCGGCATGGGGATGGGCATGGCGATGGCCCAGCAGATGGCCAACCAGCAAGGCCCCTGGGGTGCGGCGCCGCAAACCGGACAGGCGGCCCCGCCGCCCCCGCCTCTGCCGGTCGAGCATGTCTGGCACATCGCCGAAAAGGGCAAGACCCACGGCCCCTATTCCAAGGCCGACATGGGACGCATGGCCGGAGACGGCAAGCTGACGCGCGACAGCCATGTCTGGACCGCCGGGCAGGATGGCTGGCTGCGGGCCGAGGACGTGGCGGAACTGGCGCAACTGTTCACCGTGCTGCCGCCGCCGCCGCCGGAGGCGTGACACCGGCGCAGGGGCTGCGCCCCGCCTGATCGTCTTTTCATGCGCCTTTCCGATGGCAGGTTTCGTTCATGCCTTTTTCCGACACTTCCGCGTCCCTCGAAGAACACCGCTTTCCCTGCGATCAATGCGGGGCGGATTACCGTTTTGATCCGGCGGCGGGGCGGCTGGTGTGCGATCATTGCGGCAACAGCGAGGACGTGGCGCAATCGGGCCCCTGGGAAAGCTCGATCCGCGAGCTGGATTTCCGCAGTGCCCTGGCGCAGGACCTGCCCGCGCAGGACATCGAGGAAACCCGCGTCAGCACCTGCCCCAATTGCGGCGCGCAGGTCGAGTTCGACGCAGATGTTCATGCCGCCGAATGCCCGTTCTGCGCTACGCCGGTGGTCACGGATACCGGCACGCATCGTCATATCAAGCCCAAGGGGCTGTTGCCCTTCGCACTGGACGAAGACACCGCCCGCAAGGCGATGACCGATTGGCTGGGCCGCCTGTGGTTCGCGCCCGGCGGGTTGAAGGAGTATGCGCGCAAGGGGCGGCGCATGCAGGGGATTTACGTGCCCTACTGGACCTTCGATGCCGACACCCGCTCCGCCTATCGCGGTGAACGCGGCACGGTTTACTACGAAACCCGCACCGTCACCCGCAACGGCAAGCGCGAGCGGGTGCGCGTGGCCAAGGTGCGGTGGCGCGCGGTGTCGGGCCGGGTGGCACGGTTTTTCGACGATGTGCTGGTGCTGGCCTCGCGCAGCCTGCCCAAGAGGTTCACCGACGCGCTGGAGCCGTGGGATTTGTCGGCGCTCGAACCCTACAACCCCGAATACCTGGCCGGGTTCCGCGCCGAGGGGTATTCGGTGGAACTGGAAGAGGGGTTCGCCGAGGCCCGCCAGATCATGGACCGGGTCATCGCCCGCGACGTGCGGTTCGATATTGGCGGCGACCGGCAGCGCATCCATGACATCCAGACCGAGATCGGTGACATCACCTTCAAGCATGTCCTGCTGCCTGTCTGGCTGGCGGCCTATAAATACCGCGGGCAGACCTATCGCTTTGTCGTCAACGGTCGCACGGGCCGGGTTCAGGGCGAGCGCCCGTGGTCGGCGTGGAAGATCGCCCTTGCCGCCATCGCGGCGCTTTTGGTCGGGGCCGTGGTGGGGTATGTCGTCGCCAAAGAACAGGGAGTTTTGTAAATGAGCGACGCCTATGAGACGCTGACGCAGGTGCTGCGGGAGCGGCATTCGTGCCGCGCCTTTCGCCCCGATCCGGTGCCGGACGAGGTGATCACGCGCATTGTCACCGCAGCGGGTCAGGTCCCGTCCTGGTGTAACGCGCAGCCCTGGCAGATCACCGTGACGCGCGGGGCCGAAACCGAGCGTTTCCGCACCGCGCTGCTGGAGCGGGCCGCGCAAGGCGATCCGAAGCCCGATCAGCCCTGGCCACAGGGATTTCCCGGTATCTACGGCGACCGGCGGCGGACCTGCGGGTATCAACTCTATGACGCGGTGGGCATCGCGCGTGACGACCGCCCGGCGCGGGCCGAACAATCCATGCGGAACTATCGCCTGTTCGATGCGCCGCATGTGGCCATCGTGCATAGCGAGGCCGCGCTTGGCCCTTACGGGGCGATGGATACGGGCGGCTTCATCGCCGCGTTCATGCTGGCGGCCAGATCGCTTGGCGTGGACACGATCGCACAGGCCGCCATTGCGGCCTATTCCCCGATGGTCCGCGCGCATTTCGGGTTACCGGATACGCGGACCGTTCTGTGTGCGATCTCCTTCGGCTACGGCGATACGGACCATCCCGTTAACGGTTTCCGCACCGAACGCGCAGACCTAGATGAAATCCTCGACCTGCGCGGCTAGGAACAGCCCCCAAGGCATCACCCGCGCTTGATCGCGACCTTTTTGGCCTCACCGGTGGCTTCTGTCCGTTTGGGCACCGACAGGCTCAGCACCCCGTCCTTGAGATGCGCCTCGAGCCGGTCGCCATCCGCATCGGCGGGCAGGCGAAAGGTCCGGCTGAACGCACCGTATTGCCGTTCGGAAAAGAACCATGTGTCGCCCTTCTCCTCCCGCTCATGGGTTTTCTCGCCCTTCACGGTGACCACGCCGTCATGCACCGACACATCGATATCGCTTTCGGACACGCCGGGCAGTTCCAGAGTGATGTGATACGCATTGTCGCTGGCCGATGCATCGGAGGCCGGAGACAGCCAGTCGGCCACGCGCTGACCGAAATTCAGCATGGGCTCGTAAACCGACGGCCAGAAGCCGGATTGGGATTTTTCAACCATGGTGCCAACTCCTTTCATTGAAACGAATGGCAGGCAGTATGCACATCGCTGGCGCGGTGCGCTTTGATTCTGGTCAAAGTCCGGGCCTTGCGACGGCACGAAAATTCGGCCAACAGGGTGACGAACCGGACACGAAATCGGAGCGGGATCATGCGCGCATTGCTGCAACGGGTTGCACGGGCCTCGGTAACCGTCGAGGGGCAGATGACAGGGCAGACGGGCCCCGGCCTGTTGGTGCTGGTCTGTGCGATGCAGGGCGATACCGAGGCGCAGGCCGATCACCTGGCCGCCAAGATCGCCAAACTGCGGATTTTTACCGATGAGGCGGGCAAGATGAACCGCTCGGTGCGCGAAATCGGCGGCAGCGCCCTTGTGGTCAGCCAGTTCACGCTGGCCGCCGACACAAGCCGGGGCAACCGGCCCGGATTTTCAACCGCCGCCCCGCCGGAGGACGGCAAGCGCCTGTATGACTATTTCGCCGCGCAACTGGCCGCGCAGGGCGTGCCGGTTGAAACCGGCCGGTTCGGGGCCGACATGAAGGTGGAACTGCTGAATGACGGCCCGGTGACGATCTGGATGGAGGCCTGAGCGGCCCCTAGCGCAAAAGCGCGTCCTCGAACGGGAATTGCGATAACAATTCGACCCCGGTGTCTGTGATCAGCACCTGCTGTTCCAGCTTCACGCCTTCGCTGCCGCCGTCCTCGCCGATATAGCTTTCCACGCAGAGCGTCATGCCGGGCAGGATTTCACCGTCATAGCCCGCATCGGGGAAATCCCCGTGGTGATAGAGATAGGGGTATTCCCCGGTCATCCCGCAGCCATGCGAGGACAGGTAATAGCGGTTGGCATAGTATTTCTCGGGGATGTCCCAGGCCGCGTTCGCGTAGTCGCGAAAGGACATGCCGGGGCGCAGGATGCCCATGTTGTAATGGACCTGCTCATGGGCCACCTTGTAGAGCTCGCGTTGCGTATCGGTGGGCGCATCGGGTCCGGAATGAAAGGTGCGCGAGAAATCGGCGTAATAGCCGTGACAGCCCACCACATCGGTATCGAGCGCGATCAGTTCGTTCTTGCCGATCATGTTGTCCGAGGTTTCCTGAAACCACGGGTTCGTGCGCTCTCCGGCGTTCAGCAGACGGGTTTCCACATAATCACCGTTCTGCGCGATGAGAGACTGGTGCAGAACCGACCACAGTTCGGCCTCGGTCAGGCCGGGGCGGATCGCGGCGCGCAGTTTCCCGACGCCGGTTTCCGTCGCCCGCAGCGAGGCGATAACGCATTTCATTTCCTCGTGCGACTTGATAGCGCGGGCCATCTCCACGGGTTCCTGCGCATCGACGATGGTCTGCCCCTGTTCGCGCAGGGCAAGGGCGGTGCCGGCGTTCAGCCGCTCCAGCCCCACGGTTGCGCCTTTGCCGACCAGTTCGCCAATCAGGTCAGCCATTTCGGCGGCCCAGGCCTGTTCACGCGCGGCGATATGCGGACCGGCGGCCACGAAACTGGCGGTTCTGGCCGGTCGCACCTCGTCCACGGTTTCGAACCCGTCGGCCAGATGCAGGCAGCCGGTGAATTCGAACAGGATGGAACGCTCGGCGGTCAGCAACAGATAGCGCGAGGGCGCGTTGCGCATGGAAAACACCTGCATGTTGCGGGTGCCGGTGGCATAGCGGATGTTCACCGGATCGCTGAGGATCACCGCGCCGATGCCACGGGCGGCCATTTCCTGCCGCACACGGCCCTGCCGGTAGAGCCGCACCGCGCGCAGGTCGATGCCTTCGCCTTCGGGGGCGCGATCCAGTTGGGCGAGCCCCTCAAGGTCGCTGCGTTCGGCGTGCCAGTCGAGTTCGGGCATGTCTGGTCCTTCTCATTCCCTATGGCGATTTATCCGCTACGCGCGGCGCAAGGAAAACCTTGGAAATTCTCATTCCATCGCATAACTTTTTGTTATGTCAGTCAAACGCAATTCCCTGCCCCCGCTGGATACGCTGTTGTTTTTCGACTGTGTGATGCGTCATGGCAGCTTCACCCGTGCCGCGGATGAGCTGCATGTCACGCAGGCCGCCGTCAGCAAGCGTGTGCGCCAGCTCGAGGACTGGCTGGGCGTGTCCCTGTTCGACCGCAGCACCCGACAGATGACGCCGACCCCGGCGGCGCAGGCGCTGTCGGAAAAGGTGGCGGTGACGCTGGAATTTCTGGCGCAGGGGCTGGAGGCGGTGCGCGCGCCCGAAGACCCGCCAGTGCAACTGGCCGCCATGGGGGCAGTTTCGATGTTCTGGCTGCAACCAAGGCTGCGCGCCTTTGCCCTGGGTGACGCCGCCTGCCCGATCAACCTGACCACCACCGACCACCCGCGCGACCTGTCGTCGGCCACGCATGATTTGTCGGTGCTGTACGGCGATGGCCGGTTTCCGGGGCGCAGGGCGCATATGCTGTTTGCCGAAACGCTGGTGCCCATGGCCGCGCCGGGGGCGGAGATCGCGCATGCCCCCTTGCTGGACTATCCGCTGCGAGGCCCCGACTGGATCGGATGGGAGCGATGGCATGCCCTGACCGGCAGCGATACATTTGCCGACCGGCCCCGCCTGCGCTGTGCCAGCTATGCGCAATCGGTGGGGCGGGCGTTGCAGGGCGACGGGATCGCCCTTGGCAGTCTGCATCTGCTGAAGGACGAGTTGCGGCATGGCGCATTGAGCGCCCTACCCGGCCCGTCGCTGGAGACCGGCAAGGGCTATTTCCTGACGCAGCCGGAAAACCGCCTGCCGAGCGAAAACACCCGGCGACTGTGGGCGTTTCTGACCGGCTGACCGCATTCGGGATCAGGGTTCGCGGAAGGCCTCGCGCGATTTGTAGAGCGGCTTGAGCAGGTATTGCAGAACGGTCTTCTGGCCGGTGTGCAATTCCGCCTGCGCCTGCATGCCGGGGCGGATTTCGATGCTGGACTGGCGCGGCGTCAGCGCCGACATATCCACCCACAGCGTCACCTTGTAATGCGGGTTGCCGTCGGGATCGCGAGCGTTTTCGTCCTTGAACGTATCAGCGGAAATGAAATCCACAACGCCCTTGAGCGTGCCGTAGATCGTGTAATCATAGGCGGTCAGCTTGATCGTGGCCTCTTGCCCGCGCCGGATATTGGCGATGTTTTCGGGCGCGACGCGGGCCTCGACAAACATTTCCTCGTCCAGCGGGATGATCTCCAGTATCTGCTCGCCCGGGCGGACGACCCCGCCGATGGTGGTGACGTTCAGGTTGTTGACGATGCCGCGCATGGGGCTGGTCAGGACGGTACGGTTCAGCTGATCCTGACTGGCCTTGAGGTTCTGCTTCAGCGTCGCCAGTTCCTTGAGCGTGTCGGAATAGTCCTGTGCGCGGTCCAGTTCGGTTTGCGTCACGATCTCGTCATAGCGCTTTTGCGCGTCGGCATGATCCTTGCGGGCGCGGGTCACTTCGATCAGGGCCACGACATTCTTTTCCAACAGGTTTTCCAGAAGCTGGCGTTCCTCGGCGGCCTGATGCAACACCTCTTTGGCACCTTCGCTGCGCTTGACGTAATCGGCCTGCCGCGCCTTCAGCAGCGCCTTTTCCGAAGCCACGATTTCGGGGCTGCGGGCGGCCAGATCATCGGGCACGGCAAAGTCGAACTGCCCGGCCAGTTCCGCCTTGAGCCGCAGGCGGCGGATGTCATGGGCGTTGATCTGATCGCGCAGATCTTCGACCGAGGATTTGAACTGTGTCCCGTGCAGCCGGGCCAGCACATCGCCCCGATCCACGATATCGCCTTCCTGCACCAGCAGTTCGGACAGGATGCCGCCTTCGAGGTTCTGGATGATCTGCGGGCGCGAAGACGAGATGAACTCGCCATCGGCACGCACGATTTCATCGACCCATGCAAAGGCGGCCCACATGATGAACAACCACACGCTGGCGGCGCAGAGCCAGATGGTCAGGCTGGGGCCGCGCAGCCGGTCGTTGAGTTGCGCGACAAGGGTCGTTGCGCCTGTGGCCATGCTCATACCCCTCCCTGCGGGCCCTGGGCGATATGCGCCAGCACCTGATCGCGCGGACCGTCCACCGCCATGCGGCCGTTTTGCAGGATCATCGTGCGATCCGTCAGTTGCAGGATCGGCACGCGATGCGTCGCGATCACCGCCGTGCGGCCCGCCAGCCAAGTTTCAAGACGGCTGACCAGCGTGCGCTCGAGCGTCTGATCCAGCGCGGCGGTCGGTTCGTCCAGCAGGCAGATACGCGGATCCTGCAGCCACAGCCGCGCCCAGCCGATCGACTGGCGCTGTCCCTGGCTGAGCCCCTGCCCGCCGTCGCGGATTTCCAGATCAAGCCCCTTTGGGTGGGATTTGACGAATGGCCCCAGCCCGGCGAAATCCAGCGCCTGCATCAGGCGATCATCGTCGCGTTCCAGCAAGGTCAGGTTCAGGTTCTCGCGCAGGGAGCCGGTGAACAGGCGGACATCCTGCCCCAGATACCCCACCAGACGGCGCAGATCGCGCGGCTCGATCTGGTTCATGTCGGTGCCATCCACCATGACCCGGCCCCTGGCGGGCGCGTAGAGCCCCGACAGCAGTTTGAGGAAAGTGGACTTGCCCGAGCCGTTGGCCCCGAGAATGGCCAGTTTCTGCCCCGGCTGAATGGCCAATGCGGGGATGTCCAGAACGGGCGCGGCACCCGTGTCATAGCCGAACTGGACCTCGCGCAACTCAAACCCGCCCTCCAGCGTTTCGCGCCGCAGGTAAGAGCGGTCGCTCGCGCTGTCCTGTTCGGCCAAGGCGATCTGGTCCATGCCATTGAGGGCGGATTTCACATTGCTCCACCGCGCCAAGGTGCCTGCCAGTTGCGTCAGCGGCGCCAGCGTGCGGCTGGTAAGGATCGACACGGCGATGATCGACCCCACGGTGAAGTCTCCGGCGAACACCAGATAGGTGCCCATGATCACGGCAGAGACATATGTGGCCTGCTGCACGCCCTGGCTCCAGAACGTCAGGGTCGAGGCCAGTTTGCGCTGCTCGC
The DNA here is from genome assembly GCF_018862045.1 of Roseovarius sp. PS-C2. NCBI lineage: Bacteria > Pseudomonadati > Pseudomonadota > Alphaproteobacteria > Rhodobacterales > Roseobacteraceae > Roseovarius > Roseovarius sp. PS-C2. The sequence goes on along the minus strand of NZ_JAHKSQ010000007.1, from coordinate 48,261 downwards.
TGGACTTGAGCGCCTGAAGGGTGGTCAGCTCGGTCCAGAGGCGGCGGAACCGATCCTCGGCGCGTTGGGTTTTCAGTGTGTCCAGTTCGAAAATCGCCTCGTGCAGGAGGCGCGAGGATTTCGACGACGCGCCCTGTGTTTCCTGTGTCAGGCGGATCATCTTCTTTTGCAGGAATACCCCCGGCAGGACCATCAGGATCGCGCCGAAGATCAGCACCCAGACCACGTTTCCGGCAATCGACGTCACCAGCAGAAGGAAGACGAAGATAAACGGCACATCCGCAAGGCTGCCAATGGTCGAGGCGGTGAAGAATTCACGCACCGAGCCGAATTCGCGCATCGCGCTGAACAACTGGCTGGGCGTGCGGCCCGCCACCTCGGATCGCATACCCAGAAGGCGGTTCATCAGAAGGGATTGCACGTTCAACTCGATCTGCCGCCCGGCCCCGTCCATCAGCCGCGCGCGGGCGATTTTCAGAAACGCCTCCATCAGCAGCGCCAGCGCCGCGCCGCCCGCCAGCACCCAAAGCGTCGCTTCGGACTGGTGCGGGATCACGCGATCATAGACCTGAAGCGCGAACAGCGCGACCGCAACCGCCAGGATATTGGCCACAAAGGACCCCAGAACCACCTCGGCGAAATGGCGGCGGAACCCGGCGAACTGACCCCAGAACCAATGTGGCTCGGCCCGTGTTTCGGTGTGCGATCCGGAAATCCGGTGCAGGGGCGCTTCGGCGCGCACGACGATGCCGGTGAAATAGGGTTCGAACTCGTCCAGTGCGACCGTAGCGCGATTGTCGGTGCAGGTGGGATCGTAGATTACCAGATCGCCGCGATCCTGTTGCAGCACGAGGATGAACTGCCCGCTGGTCATCTGCGCGAGGGCGGGCCAGTGATCGCCAAGGCACTGCGCGACGGTCTCCACCTCGGTCAGCAGGCCGACCGCGGCCAGACCGTCGGCCAGGGCCTGTGGTTGCGGCTGATCGCCAGTGGCGGCGCTCGACATCATCGCCTCGAGGATATCGCGCGCCATGACCTCCTGCCCCAGAATGGCGGCGTAGGTGGCCCCCAATTTGGCGCGGGCCTCGGCCCGTCCGCCAAAACGCGAGTTTATCTGTGGCTCGGGCGGGGATGCGGAGGGGGGGGCGTCGCTGTTGGAAACGGCCTTGAGCCGGCGGCGCACGCCACCGGTGATCGACAGAACTGCGGGCGGCTTGCTCAAATGTCGCCCCCGTCCGCCAGAAGGCCCAGATGCCGCGCGATCTGCAGGCGGGTTCTGGCCAGTTCGTATTTCAGGTCCAGTTGCGCGGTCTGGCGCGCGGCGAAGGTTTCATAGACCCCGACCACGTCCATCACCTGCCGTTGCCCGGCCTTGTATTGCCGTTGGAACAGGTCGAGATTGGCCTTGGCCTGTGTGGCCAGCGTGCTGGCTTCGGTGACTTGCCGGGACAGGGCCGAACGGCGGCCATCGAGACGGCGCAGGGTGCGCTCGGCGTCTTCCTGCGCCTGACCGACACGGCGCTCGGCGGCATCGCGTTCGGCTTGTGTCGCCTTGAGGCTGGCGCCGGTGCCAAGCCCCAGAAGCTGATCGGTCGAGATGTTCAGCCCGATATTCGATCCGTCCTCGTCCACGGTGCCCCCTGCCGAAAGGCCCGGCAACAGGCCCGCCCGGTCGATTTTGGCCTGCGCGATATCGCGGTCTTTCTCGGCCTCGGCGCGCAGCACCTCGAGCGGGCGCGCGGCGGCAGGGTCGGGCGCGAGGTCGCTGAGCCCGCTCACTTCGTCCAGCGGGCTTGCCGACATGGCGTTCAGTTCGGCCAGCGCGGTTGTCTCGGCCTCCTGCTGCGCGGTCAGGGTCGCGCGGATTTCGGCGAGTTTCTGGCGCAGGACGTTCAGATCGGACATATCCGACACGCCACCGCTGACGCGTTCGGTCATGACCCACTCGAAATGCTGCATGTCCTTGAGCGTTTGCTCTTCGAGCGAGGCGCGTTCGCGCGCCTTCATGGCGTCCAGATACAGGCCGAGCGCCGTCAGCACCCGTTCGTTCGTGTCCTCGGACAGGGTGACGGCGGCAACTTCGACATCGGCCTTTGCAAAAGCGCGTTCCGCCTTTTTGCGGCCATTGTCGAACAGCACCTGCTCGACCACCAGCTGCGCCACCAGATCGCCCAGACTGGTCAGGCTGATATCCGGGCCGATCCGCGGCAGCCAGTTTTTCGACGCGGCCCTGGCCCGCAAGCGCGCGCTGCGCAATTCGGCCTCGGCCGGACGGCTATAGGCCGCCAGAACCGGCCCGGCCACACGCGCATAGGCGCTGTCCGGCGGCAGGACGCTGTGGCGTGCCTGCAAGGCGGAAATCACCGCGGATTGCGCGGCCTCTTTCTGACGCTCGGTCAGTTGTGTATCGGGTGAATTGCTCAGGAAGCGCGAGACCTGCCCGCCTTCGCCGCCGCCGGACGACATGCACCCCGACAGGCTCATGGCCGCCAGCAGGCAAACCGCCGCTTTCACTGATCCGTCCCTCTGCCCCATGACTGCCCCTTGACCGGTAGCTTCTTATGGTCTGGCCGCGCCCGCCCCCGGACGCGACCGTCATTTTCCGTGTCAGGTGACGATGTCGATATCTTCGTCAACGATGATCGTGGCGTCATCGCCCAGGCTGTAGATATCGAAGCCTTCGGGTTCATCCGGGGCATCGGTGACCCTTTGCGCCCCGCTGATGGTGACCTTGTCGTCGGCGCCGCCCTTGACCACCAGCGTATCGCTGTTGTCCGAAAGGGCCAGTAGCTGCTCTTCGGTGATCGTCAACTCGCCGCTTGCGCCGCGCGAACTGAGGTCGATGGTTTCGATGTTGAAGCCATCGAGCGCCGGATTGGACAGGTCCACGTCGCTTGCATTCACCTCGTCCAGAACCAGATAGGTGGTCGAGGCGTTGCCCGCCTGATCGGTCGATGTCACCAGCAGTTGCGACCCGTCCGGGATGGGCGCGGGATTGCCCGAACCGTCGACGAACTCGTGATAGGTCATCGACCCGGCATTGGTGCTGTTCACCTCCAGCCCCGTCACACCGCCGCCGGTGTTGACCTGATGGAAATCGATGCTGTCCGAGGTGACATCCGTACCGACCACGCTGTAACCGCCACCAAGGTCTTCGCCCACGAAGCGCACCAGCGGCTCACCGGGAGCAACCATGTCATAGGCCACCTGCCCCGTTGCGGTGCCGGTATTGCCGTATATGTCGGTGCCGGTGATCGACATCTGAGCCGTGCCTTCGTCATCGGGGATGACCCCGCGCGGCACGGTGATCGACCAGGCGCCCGAACCGTCGCCCGTCGCGTAATAGGTCTGGCCGAAAATATTGACCTCGACCTCGGAACCGGGTTCGACCGTGCCGGTCAGTTCCAGCCCGTCGCGCGCGGCGTCGAGATTGGCAAAGTCATTGACCGCGCCTACCGTTTCACCCTGGGCAAGGTTCTGCACTTCGGTGTCGATCAGCACGCGCTCGGACAACTCGTCAAGGTTCCCGACCGAATCCTGCACCCGCACGACCATATCGGCCTCGCGCGTGCCGCCGGGGATCGCCCCGGCTTCGAACTCTGCGGTCCATGCGCCGGTTTCCGGGTCGACTGTCACATCGCCGGGCACCCCGTCGATCTCCACCCAGACCTGCGAGCCGGGCTCGACCGTGCCGGTCAGTTCGAACCCGCCATTGGCAAGGCTCTGATTGATCACGCGCATGCCATCTGCGGTCAGCGGCATGTCCGACGGCCCGTTCATGGACAGGTCTTCGACCACGGTATCGACCGTCAGCGTTTCGCTTACCGAATAGGTGTTGTCGTGCTCATCGGTGATCGTGGCCTTCAGTACGGGAGAATGCACCCCCGGCGTCAGGTCGGAGGTGGCATAGAACTTCTGCCACTGGCCGCTTTCATCGGCCTGAACCGTGTGTTCCACATTATCGAGCGACACCACGACCTGCGCATGAGGATCGGCTGTGCCGGTGACCATGACGCCGTTTTCGTAGACTTCGTGATTGATCACACCGTTGTTGCCGATATTGCCGTTCAGCGTCAGCGCCCCGGCCTCGGTATCCACCACCACGGTCTGCGTCAGCGTCCTGGTATTTCCGGCAATGTCTTCTGCGATGATCTGCACATCCTGCGAATAGTCGCCCGGCGGCACCTGATCGCCCGAGAAACTGGCCGTCCAGGTGCCATCGGCATTGACCATGGCCTCGACCACCTCGTCGAAAAACCTGAGCGTCACGGAGGAACTGCCATCCTCGACCGTGCCGGTCAGGGTAAAGCCGCCACCGATCTCGGCCTCGTTGATCACCCCGTCTTGGCCGCCGATATCGGCCTGATGCGTGAAATCGCGCACTTCAAGGTCGATACGGATGGTCTCGGACTGCTCGGTCACGTTGCCGGCGTCGTCGACGGTGCGCGCGGTCACGGTGGCATCGTATTGCGTATCGGGCAGATCGTAAGGGTCGAATTCGGCCTGCCATGAGCCATCATTGCCAGCCGTGACCTCGACGGTTTGCCCGCCCATCGCGACAATCACCGTCGCGCCCGGTTCGGACATGCCGGTAACGATCAGCCCCTCGGTATCGGCGGTGGCCTTGTTGACCAGACCGTTATCGCCTGTCTGATCGGCATGGATTTCCAGATCGTTATAGATCGTGTCGATCGAGATCGTTTCGGTGATCGTCGCGCTGTTTCCATAGGAATCCGTGGACACGATGGTGACATCGGTTTCGTAATCGCCCTCGCGCAGGTCGCCGGGGTCGAACTCCACGGTCCAGGTCCCATCCTCACCGACGGTGACCGTTTCGGTCACCTCGTCGATGGTCACAGCCACGGTCGATCAGGCCTCGCCCGTGCCGGAAATCTCGACACCATCGTGGAAATCATCGTCGTTCACGATATCGCCGGTCGAAACCACGCCCTCCGCGACAGCGGTTTCAGGGGGCGTCGTGTCGATGGTGACCGACGGCCCCTCAAGCTCGGTTTCCGTCCCGTCGGGTTCGGTGACCTTCACAGTGACATCGTATTCGCCGTCTTCGGGAAAATCCTCCCCCTCGAACACGACCTCCCAGGTGCCGTCCTCACCGGCCTGGGTGTCCACGGTTTCATCACCTATCGTGACATCCACCTCCGAGCCGGGTTCGGCCTCACCGGAGATCGTGATCGACGGATCGCCATCGGGATCGCCGCCGACAACGATGGTGCCCTCTTCGTTCACGGACGGCTCGATCCTGTCGCGGCCACCGCCGCCGCCGGGAATGAACCCGCCGCCATCGCCCCCGCCGCCGGACCCTGCCAGCAGCGACGTGGCCGCAAGCGTTGCCGCCCCGGCCCCTGCCGCACCGAACAGGCCCGCGCCGCCCAGCAGACCGGCGCCCAGCATTGAAACCTCCTCGCCCCCCGCTGCCGCGGAGGCGGGTGATACCACATCGCTGCCACCGAGGAAGATCAGGTCATCCGACGGGCTCCACTTGCCCCACATTTCGGTCGGGCCGTATTGCGCATACAGCGTGCCTTCGCCGCCTTCGACCAGCGTCACCTCGTTCAGGTAACCGTCCGCACTGATGAACAGCCGGCTTTCGGCTTCGCCATCCGCACCGAAATAGCCTTCGAGAACGATCATGCGCCCATCGGCAAGAGAGAGGATGAGATTACCCCCGTCCCGTTGATAGGCCTCGATGTCGATCTGTCTGAGATTTAAGGATATTTCCTGTCCGTTACCGGCCGGAATTACCGTGATATCGCCACCTTCTGCGATAGAACCACGAAACACACTTCCCGCTTCCGCGCGGGCGACGTACTCAATAGACTTCATTACACTCACCGCTCTACCCCGGCCTGCCGCGCCTCGTTTGCTGGGCGCGACCTTGACCTTCTGGTCCAGCATTTACCGCCAAATCACCACAATCGCTAGTATTTTTTTCACGCCCCGCCTCAAAATCGACCCAAAGCCGCCATATTTGGTTCCCTCGCGCCCCGATTTCGGAAAATGTGAGTCTTTTGCGCAACAGGCCTGGCGCGAAAGCCGCGCGCGGTGTTTTTGATCGGAAGTCCGGTATCGGGGCAAAATACGGGTTGACGGGACGAAATCGGGGAAACACAGTCGCTCAGGTTTCCCGACATCCATTCGAGGTATAAGTGACGACACAACTCTCTGATACAGTTGCGCTCCTGGGCGATCTTATCGCGTTTCCCACCGTCTCGGAGGTCAGCAATCTGGACATGATCGCCTATCTTGCCCACCGGCTGGAAGCCGAGGGTGCGAAAGTCGACATTTTCCATGACGAGATCGGGCACAAGGCCAACCTTTTCGCGACCATTGGCCCGGAAACGGATGGCGGGATCGTGTTGTCGGGGCATTCGGACGTGGTGCCTGTGGATGAGCAGGACTGGTCGAGCTATCCCTTTGAAATGACGGAACATCAGGGCCACCTGTACGGGCGCGGCACCTGCGACATGAAAGGGTTCATTGCGGCGGCGGTCGCGATGGCGCCCTATTTTGCCGAGCGTGTGCGCGACCGTCCGGTGCATTTCGCGTTTACCTATGACGAAGAGGTCGGATGTTTCGGCGCGCAGGCGCTTGTGGACAGTCTCAAGCAGAAAGGCATCCGTCCCGGCGTGGCCATCATCGGTGAGCCGACCATGATGCGCATCATCGAGGGGCACAAGGGATGTTACGAATATACCACGCATTTTCATGGGCTTGCGGGGCATGGCTCATCCCCCGACAAGGGTGTGAACGCGGTGGAATACGCGGCGCGTTACGTGGGCCGCCTGCTGGAGTTGAAAGATGCCTTGCGCGCCCGGGCACCTGCCGGCAGCCGGTTCGATCCGCCCTGGACCACGATCAACACCGGCAGCCTGAGCGGGGGTGTGGCGCATAACGTCATTGCCTCGATCGCCAAACTGGAATGGGAAATGCGGCCTGTGCAGGCGGCGGACGCGCAGTTCGTGAAGGACGACCTGCAACGGTATTGTAACGAAGAATTGCTGCCCGCGATGCGCGCGATCTGGCCCGAGGCGGGGATCACGACCGAGGTGATCGGCGAGGTGGACGGGTTGGAACCCGTGGATCAGAACGAAGCCAAACACATCATGATGGAGCTGACCGGCGCCAACACCGCAGATGTTGTGCCTTTCGGGACCGAGGCGGGGATATTCCAGCAATACGGCATGTCGGCGGTGGTGTGCGGGCCGGGGTCGATCGACCAGGCGCACAAGCCCGATGAGTATGTGTCGGTGGACCAGCTACAGCAATGCGTCGACATGCTGGGCCGCCTTGGTGAGCGGCTCGAGCATTAATTCACGCATTATCAATCAGTTACGCGACAACTCTGACCTTATTTCTTAACAAAGGTCAGGTAATGCGGCGTGCGGCCTTCGCGCAGGGCCTTGGCCTCGTAACGTGTTGAAATCCAATCATTCCAGGGCTGCCGCCAGTCGGCGGGACGCTCGGCCAGCCAGTCGAAGCCGTGGCGCGGCACCTGTTCGAGCGTCTGGCGAACATAGTCGGGAATATCCGTGGCCACACGGAAAATAGCGCCTGTTTTCAATACCCTGGACAGGGGACCCAGATGTTCGGGCGTGACGAAACGGCGGCGGTGGTGGCGTTTCTTGGGCCAGGGATCGGGGTAGAGAAGGAAGGCGCGCGAAATGCTGTTATCGGGCAGCACATCGAACATATCGCGGGCATCACCGGGGTGAACCGCAATATTTTGCGCCCCCGACTCCCTGATCTTGCCCAAGAGCATCGCCACGCCGTTGATATAGGGCTCGCACCCGATAATTCCGACATCCGGGTTCTGCACCGCCTGATGCACCATGTGCTCGCCACCGCCGAACCCGACCTCGAGCCAGACATCGCGATCCCCGAAAAGCGATTTCAAATCAATTGGTTCCCGGTCGGGATTCACGTCCCATCCGACCGGACCGGGGGAGAGTTTTTCCAGATCCTGATCGAGATAGGCCTCTTGCGATTTACGCAGACCCTTGCCTTTGAACCGGCCATAGAAGTTGCGCCACGGGGCGCCGGAGGGGTGTTTGTCCTGGGTCATGACTTTTGTACGAAACGTACGAAGTGTACGCGGGTTTTGTACGAAATCCGGGCGGATGCGCAGGGTTTGCATCCATCATGGACGCAAACCCGGCCCCGCCCCGAAATCAGACGGATTTTTTCAGCGTTTCGACCAGATCGGTTTTTTCCCAGCTAAAGCCGCCATCGGCCTCGGGCGCGCGCCCGAAATGACCATAGGCCGCCGTGCGCTGGTAGATCGGTTTGTTCAGGTCCAGCGTTTCGCGGATGCCGCGCGGGGTGAGGTCCATCGACTGGCGGATCGCCTTTTCGATGGCTTCCTCACCGACCTCGCCGGTGCCGTGGGTGTCGACATAGATCGACAGCGGCTTGGCGACGCCGATGGCGTAGGAGAGTTGCAGCGTGCAGCGTTCGGCCAGACCGGCGGCCACGACGTTTTTCGCCAGGTAGCGCGCGGCATAGGCCGCCGAGCGGTCCACCTTGGTCGGGTCCTTGCCCGAGAACGCGCCGCCCCCGTGCGGGGCCGCGCCGCCATAGGTATCGACGATGATCTTGCGCCCGGTCAGGCCGGCATCGCCGTCGGGGCCGCCGATGACGAAGGTGCCGGTGGGGTTGACCCACCATTCGGTCTTGTCGGTGATCCATTCGGCGGGCAGAACCTCGCGAATGTAGGGTTCGACGATGGCGCGGATGTCATCGCTGGTCTGGTCTTCGCTTTCGTGCTGGGTGGAGAGCACGATCTGCGTCACTTCGACCGGCTTGCCGTTTTCATAGCGCAGCGACAGCTGGCTTTTGGCATCGGGGCGCAGGCTGGGTTCGGCGCCGGATTTGCGGGCCTCGGCCAGACGGCGCAGGATGGCGTGGGAAAACTGGATCGGCGCGGGCATCAGCGCGTCGGTTTCATTGGTGGCATAGCCGAACATGATGCCCTGATCCCCTGCCCCGTCGCGATCGACGCCCTGGGCGATATGGGCGGATTGTTCGTGCAGGAAGTTCAGAACGTGGCAGGTGTTCCAGTGGAATTTTTCCTGCTCGTAGCCGATATCGCGGATGCAGTCGCGGGCGATCTGCTGAATGCGGCCCATGTAGTTGCGCAGGATTTCCTGATCGGACAGGCCGACCTCGCCGCCGATCACGACCATGCCGGAGGTCGCGAAGGTCTCGGCGGCCACGCGTGCATTGGGTTCCTCGGCGATCAGCGCATCGAGGATGGCATCCGAAATACGGTCGCAAACCTTATCGGGGTGGCCCTCCGAAACGGACTCGGAGGTGAAAATGTAGTTCTGACGGGACATTAGCTGAGTGCTCCATTGACTATCTGCCGTCACGCCAGGAAGCCGTTGTGACGGGTATGCGATGTGGTTACGCGCCCGCCGGGGGCGCGTCAATCGCTATCTGGGACCGCTGCGTTTCCTGTACCGCACAAGGCACAGGCCAAAGATCAGGGCGGCCAGCAGCAGCGCGGGCGCATCGCCCGTCCGGGTATAGAATGTGGGCGGCAGGGGTGACGGCAAGGGAATGTCGCGCCAGCCTGCCTGCCCGAGCGGGATCGGGTCGATGATGCGCCCTGCCGGGTCGATCATGGCCGAGACGCCGGTATTGGCCACGCGGATCATCGGCAGCCCCTGCTCGACGCTGCGCAGGCGGGCCTGCGCGAGGTGCTGGTAGGGCCCCGACACCTGCCCGAACCAGGCGTCATTGGTGAGCAGCAACAGCATGTCCGGGCGCTCGGGCGCGGCGGCGACATCCTGCGGGAAGACGCCTTCGTAGCAGATCAGCGGCAGGGCGCGGCCCGTGCCGGACAGGTCGATCACCCGCGCGCCGGGGCCGGAGGAATAGCCGTTGCCCTGCTGCGCCGCGAAGGCGCTGATTCCGAGCGCCTGAAGCCGATCGCCGAAGGGGATGTATTCGCCGAAGGGCACGAGGTGATGCTTGTCATAAACGGCGCTGGCGGTGCCGGTTTCATCGAGCGCGACCAGCGAATTGTAAAACCGCATACCGTCGATGCGTTGCAGGCCCAGCACCACGGGCACCCCGCCCGCCGCCTCGGAAATCGCCTGAAAGGTGGGCCCGGCCCGGTGCAGCAGCACGGGCACCGCCGTTTCCGGCCAGACGATCAGATCGGGGCGCTGCGGCCCTTCGGCGGTAAAGGCGATCTGGCGGTTGAAGAAGGTCGGGATATGGGCCGGGTCCCATTTCTGGTGCTGCGGCGCGTTGGGCTGGATCAGGCGCACGATGGGGGCGTCGGCGGGCGCACCGGGCGGTGGCATCAGCGCGCTGCCGCCAAGATGCAGCGCGGCAAGGGCCAGCAGGGTCGCGACGGCGGGCAGGCGCGGGCCCGTCAGGACGTGCCAGAGCGCGCTGGCCGCCGCCAGCGTGAGCGCAGTCAGCAAAAGCGCTCCGCCGAGCGAGGCCCAGTGCAGCCAGGCGGTGTCGATCAGCGCATGGCCCGCCTGCGCCCAGGGAAAGCCCGTCAGAAGATAGGTGCGCGCGGCCTCGGCCAGCACCAGCGCGGCGATGAAGGCGGGCGCGCGCCCGCCCGCGGCACGGGCCAGGGCAAAGCCGCCCGCCCAGAACAGTGCAAGGCCGCCGCTGAGCCCGACGAGCGCGAAGGGCGCCATCCAGCCGTGGCGCGCGATATCGACAAGGAAGGGTTCGACGATCCAGCTGAGGGCCAGGGCGAAATACCCCGTCCCCGCCGCCCATCCCAACAGGGCGGCACGGCGCCAGCCGGGGGTGGCGGTGAACAGCGCGTAAAGCGCGGCCAGCCCGGCGAGGGTGGCGGGCCAGAGGCCCCACGGGGCCTGCCCGAGCGCCGCAAGCGCGCCGAACAGCCCGGCCAGCGGCAGGCGGTGGCGCGCGCGCAGCACGGCGGCGCGGGCGGCGGTGGCCTGAAGCGGGCTGTCAGCCATCCGTGTGGCCGGGCAGCCGGACGCGCAGGCGCTTGATGCGGCGGGGGTCGGCGTCGATCACCTCGATCATCGCGCCGGAGGGGTGTTCCACCACCTCGCCGCGCACCGGCACGCGGCCCAGCAGAACAAAGACCAGCCCGCCGAGCGTGTCGATCTCTTCCTCGTCGACCTCGTCGGCCTCGGTCAGCGACAGGCCGATCTCCTGTTCGAACTCGTCCAGCGGGGTCTTGGCCGCGGCGAGGTAGCAGCCGGGGCTTTCGCGGATGTAGAGCTGATCGTCGTCGACATCGTGTTCGTCCTCGATCTCGCCCACGACCTGTTCGATCAGGTCCTCGATGGTCACGAGCCCGTCCACGCCGCCGTATTCGTCGATCACCAGCGCCATGTGCCGGCGTTCGGCCTGCATTTTCTGCAACAGCACGCCGATGGGCATCGAGGGCGGCACGAACAGCAGCGGGCGCAGCATCTGCTTGAGCGAGAAGGCGGTGCCCTTGCCGTTGAAGCCGTGGCGCAGCGCCAGGTCCTTGAGGTGGATCATGCCGATGGGCGTGTCGAGCGTGCCGTCATAGACCGGCAGGCGGCTCATTCCGCTGTCGCGGAACACATCGACGAGATCGTCCTTGGTGATGGTGGCCGGGACCGAAACGATATCGGCCTTGGGGATGGCCACGTCCTCGACCGCCATGTCGTGCAGGTTGCGCAACCCCGGCGCGCCCTGCGGCACGGCACGATCGGCCGTGTCCTCGGCTTCGGATTGTTCTTCGGCGGGGCTGAAGGCCCCGATGATGCGGCGGAAAAACCCGCCCTGGTCCTCGTCACTGTCGTGCCCGGTCTCGGGCTGCGCGCTTTGCGCCGCGTTAGAGGAGTCGTCTGTACTGTCGCCCATCGTCTCTTTTTCCAGTGGTCGGGCCGCCTGCGGCCCCGGTCAATACCCTAATATGGGTCACGAACCCCGAGTTTGCCAAGTATGGCGACCTCGGTTTGCTCCATCAGGGTGGCATCCTTGTCACGGATATGGTCGTAGCCCAGCAGATGCAGCACCGCATGCACGATCAGGTGGGTGATGTGATCGGCGGGGGGGATGGCCGCCTCGGCGGCTTCGCGCTGACAGGTTTCGTAGGCGATGGCGATGTCGCCGAGATGCGACGGCCCCTGCCCCGCCCCGTGTTCGGGTTCGGGCGGCGCGGGGCGCGCGCCGGGGGTGTCGGGGGCGAGATCGTCCTCGGGCCAGCTGAGCACGTTGGTGGGCTGCGGTTTGCCGCGAAAATCGGCGTTGAGCGTGGCGATGCGCGCATCGTCGCAGCCCAGAACGGCGATTTCCCACAGCGCGGGATCGAGGCCCAGATGGGCCAGCGCGGCCTGTGCGGCGGTTTCGGCGAGGTCTTCCAGGCCGGCCTCTTGCCAGCGGCTGTCCTCGATCAGCGTATCGGTGAGCATGTGGCATATGCCGGGGGCCAGCCCCCGGACCCCCGGGATATTTGGAGCAAGAAGAAATGGCATTGCCGGGTTTTGCACGGCAGGTCAACCGGTGGGCGCATCCTTGTCGTAGGCTTCGATGATGGCGGCGACCAGCGGATGGCGGACCACGTCCCTGGAGGTGAAGTAGTTGAAGGCGATGCCGGGAATCTGGCCGAGCAGGCGTTTGGCATCGTGCAGGCCCGAGGTGACGCCGCGCGGCAGATCGATCTGGCTGCGGTCGCCGGTGATGACCATGCGCGAGCCTTCGCCCAGACGGGTGAGGAACATCTTCATCTGCATGGAGGTGGCATTCTGGGCCTCGTCCAGCACCACGAAGGCATTGGCGAGCGTACGCCCGCGCATGAAGGCGAGCGGCGCGATTTCGATGCGCTTTTCCTCGATCAGCTTGGCCAGTTGCTTGCCGGGCAGGAAATCGTTCAGCGCGTCGTAGAGCGGCTGCATGTAGGGATCGACCTTTTCCTTCATGTCGCCGGGCAGGTAGCCCAGTTTCTCGCCCGCCTCGACCGCCGGGCGGCTGAGGATGATGCGATCGACATGGCCCTCGATGAACATCGACACGCCCACCGCGACCGCCAGATAGGTCTTGCCGGTGCCCGCCGGGCCGATGCCGAAGGCCAGTTCGTTGCCGAAAAGCGATTGCACATAGGCCTTTTGCGCCTCGGTGCGCGGTTCGACCAGTTTCTTGCGGGTCTTGATCTCGACCCGGCCCCCCTTGAACATTTCGAGCTGATCGCCGTCGCGTGCGCCGATCTCGTCGGAGTCGGAGCCCATGCGCAATTCGCGGTCCACGTCGCCGGGTTCGACCATCCGGCCGCTTTCCAGACGCTGATAGAGCGCGCGCAGCACCTCGACGGTTTCCTTGGCCGGGGTCTCTTCGCCCATCACGACGAGCTGATTGCCCCGGCGCAGAATCTGCACGCCGAGACTGCGTTCGATATCGGTGAGGTTGCGGTCATATTCGCCGCACAGGTCGATCAGAAGGCGGTTGTCGGGGAATTCGACGGCTTCTTCGTGCAAGCTGTCGGGACCGGGCGACGGGGGCAGTTGGGTGGTGACCAATCGGTTCTCCTGCGCAAGAGGTTTCAGTCAAGGGTGCCAAGTTGCATGGGCCGGTGCAAGCACCGGTTTCATATTGTCACGAAGTTGAAACGAAAAAAGCCGCAGGCGGAAGGCCTGCGGCTGATTTTGCGTCACGTGGGCGGGCATCAGAGCGGATCGCCCAGCGAGTTCGTGGAGCCGCCCTTGAAATGGCCCGTCGCCACGGTGGGCGGTGCAGTGCCCGAGCAGACCGGCTTGCCGTATTTGTCGAGCCGCTGCGAGAGATAGCCTTCGACGCCATCGTCGATGATCCAGTGATCGCAGCCGTTGGGGTCGATCCAGATACCGGCCTGAAGCTGGCTGAGATGTTTCTTGTCGAACCCCCGGTCACGGGTCTTGTCGGGTCCGACCGTGCCGTGACCGCAGGCCGCCACGAGGCCGACGAGAGGCAGAGCAATCGCAAGATTGATAATTTTCATGGAAACCGCCCCCTCAGCGAATACAGATGATTTCGACACGGCGGTTTTGCGCCATGCCCGCCGCGCTGGTGTTGGATGCCTTGGGCATGCGTTCGCCATAGCCGCGGATGTCGGAGATGCGCGCGCCCACGCTCTGGGCGACGCGCGCCACCGCGTTGGCGCGGCGATACGACAGGTTCATGTTGTATTCGTCCGAGGCGCGGCTGTCGGTGTGTCCGGTGATGATATAGGACACGGCCCCTGCCTGACGGAAGAAGCTGGCCAGGCGCTGACGGCCTGCGGCGTTGATATGGGCGCTGTCGGTGCGGAACAGTTGATCGGAGTTCATCACCCCGCAGACATCGCCCCGGCGGCAAACCGGGATCCCCTCGCGGGTGACGTGGGGCGACATGTATCCTTCGACGCCGTCGTCCATCACCCAGTGTTCGCACCCGTCCGGGTCGACCCAGATGGTCGGAATGTATCTTTCGCCCTTGATGACGCGCTGGCCCTGCTGCGCCTGCCCGGCATCGGCCATCGCCGCAAGCCCCAGGGCGATGGCGGCAAGCCCCCCCAGAACGCGACGCATTGAAATCGAAAACTGTTTCACCACGGTACTGCCCCTTTCACCAGTTCCCCCGAAGGTTCCCGGCGCGGACGGGACCGAAGCCAACACACACCGGAAACATTGCGGTATTCTAGCAAGTTCAGGCCCGATGTGAAGGAGAATTCACCAGATATTGTGTCGCAACAGGCAACAGTCCCCAAAGAATCCGCAGATCGGATCGGGCTGGATGCCGGGCGGAGTCAGGAAAATTTCAGGACACGAGCCGCCCGGCCAGCGAGTTGGAGCCGCTTTCGGTGATTTCCACCTGCGCCAGATCGCCCGGCTGACGATCGCACTCGGCCACATGCACGGCGTGCAGGTAATCGGATTTGCCGACCATCTGGCCCGGCAGGCGGCCCGTCTTCTCGAACAGAACGCCCACGGTGCGCCCGACCATTGCATCCTGAATGGCGCGCTGGTGGTGGGTGATGCGCTCTTGCAGGCGGTGCAGGCGGTCGGTTTTCACGTCCTCGGGGAGCTGTTCGCGCTCTGCCGCCGGGGTGCCGGGGCGGGTGGAGTATTTGAAGGAATAGGCGTAGCCGTATTTCACCTCTTCGATCAGGTCCATCGTGGCCTGGAAATCTGCGTCGGTTTCTTCGGGGAAGCCGACGATGAAATCGCCCGACATCAGGATGTCGGGGCGCGCGGCGCGGATGCGTTCGATCAGGCGGATATATTCTTCGGCAGTGTGTTTGCGGTTCATCCGTTTGAGGATGCGGTCGCTGCCCGACTGCACGGGCAGGTGCAGGTAGGGCATGAGTTTGTCGCAGGTGCCGTGGGCGTCGATCAGGTCGTCGCTCATGTCGTTGGGGTGCGAGGTGGTGAAGCGGATGCGCAGCAGCCCGTCGATCTTGTCCAGTTCGCGGATCAGGCGGGCCAGCGACCAGTCGGACCCGTCCGGCCCGGCCCCGTGATAGGCGTTGACGTTCTGGCCCAGCAGGGTGATTTCGCGCACGCCGCGCTCCACCAGGTCGCGGGCCTCGTCGAGGATGCGCGCGGCGGGGCGGCTGGCCTCGGCGCCGCGGGTATAGGGCACGACGCAGAAGGCGCAGAACTTGTCGCAGCCTTCCTGCACGGTGAGAAATGCGGTGGGGCCGCGTTTGGCCTTGGGGCCGCGGGATTTGAGGGTTTCGAACTTGTCGTCCAGCGGGAAATCGGTGTCGAGCGCCTTTTCGCCCTGGCGGGTGCGGGCCTCCATCTGCGGCAGGCGGTGGTAGGATTGCGGGCCGACGACCAGATCGACCAGCGGCTGGCGGCGCATGATTTCCTCGCCCTCGGCCTGTGCGACGCAGCCCGCCACGCCGATCTTGAGGTCGGGCTTCTCATCCTTGAGCGCGCGGAACCGGCCCAGTTCGGAATAGACCTTTTCGGCGGCCTTTTCGCGGATGTGGCAGGTGTTGAGCAGGATCATGTCGGCATCATCGGGGCTGTCGGTTTCGACATAGCCCGCGCCGCCCATGGCCTCGGCCATACGCTCGCTGTCATAGACGTTCATCTGGCAGCCATAGGTCTTGATGAACAGTTTCCTGGGGTCGGACATGGGGGCCGCTCCTGCCTTGTTTCAGGGGCGCTCCCTACATCATGTTCGGGGTGTCTTGCAATGGAGGTCGAATTGGCGGAGTCTGGCGCAAAACCGGGGGCAGCGATGCAGTATGACAGCCTTGACGATTTCCTGAGCCGTGGCAAGGCCGCCCTGGCCGCGGGGCCGGTGGCGATTGTCCTGATCGAGGACGACACCGAGGTGGACAGCACGCTGCGCCACCATCTGGATTGCGGATTCACGGCCGTGCTGGCGCTGATGCCCGAGGGATTCGCGCTGGCCGGGGACGTGGCGCCACGGGTGCACAGGATCGCTCATGACGTGGTCGGCTCGGGCGATTTCACCGCCCCCGTCAACCGGATCATCGCCGCCGCGCCGGGGCTGTGGATGTATTACTGTTTCAACGGCGAATACCTGTTCTACCCGTTCTGCGAAACCCGCACCGTGGGCGAGATGCTGACCTTTCACACCGAAGAGCGGCGCGATGCGATGCTGGCCTATGTGGTGGATCTCTATGCCGGGGATCTGGGGCGGCACCCGAACGCGGTGTCGCTTGAGGATGCGCATCTGGACAAGTCGGGCTATTACGCGCTGGCGCGCAACGACCCGGACAATCACAACCACCCGAGGGAGCGGCAGCTGGATTTCTTCGGCGGGCTGCGCTGGCGCTATGAAGAGCACATCCCTGCCCCGCGCCGCAAGATCGACCGCATTGCGCTGTTCCGCGCCCGCGAGGGGCTGACGCTGCGCGAGGACCACACGTTTTCGGACGAGGAATACAACACCTATGCCTGCCCGTGGCATCACAACCTGACGGCGGCGGTGGTCTCGTTCCGCACCGCCAAGGCGCTAAAGCGTAACCCCGGCTCGACCTACGATATCGAGACCTTCAAGTGGCACAACTCCACCCCGTTCGAGTGGCATTCGCGCCAGTTGCTGGATCTCGGCCTGATGGAGCCGGGGCAGTGGTTTTAGGCCCGGACCGCCCGCCGGTCACGGGCGGCGGGTATCCTTTGTAACGGGTGCGTTGACAGGACCCGGATCAGGAAAACTGAGCGTCGGTGTCATCGTACTGGTATTGACGAACTGTGCGAACGCAGATGTCGCAAAAAACACCAAACAGAAAAAGACGGCTACTGGTCTCATGGTACATCCCCCTCCCATTCGTGGTGAATTTCACCGTTCACGACAGGTGGTCTTGCCCATGGCCTCGGGAGTTATGATCAAGCGACCATAGCACAAAACAAGAGCCAACGGGAGGGGGGGCATCAAGTGGGCCGGGCACGCGCGGGCCTGGGGGCCTGAAACGCACAGTCCATTGATCCGGCGGAATGAGCCCGACAGCCTAGTCGCGGATGCTCAGAAGCAGGCGGGTCACGGCGTTGTCGCCGTTATCGGCCCCTTTCGGGCCGCCTTTGCCGAGCGAGGCGAGATAGGTCTGCGCCACGCCGGAGTCTTCCAGCATTTCGGCGGTTTTCGCCCGCACCACCAGCATGCCGTCATGAACGGGCGGCGCAAGGCGGCGGTCCTGCCAGATGGCTGTCAGGGAAGTGCCCACGAGGGCGAACATGACCAGAGAGGCAAGACTGCGCGCCCGCCGTGCCCGGCGGTCGAACCTGTCGGCGCGCGATTGCGCATGTGTCGGCATCATCGTCATGCCGCTTTTCTGCCCTGAAGGCGCGGCATTTCTATGACCCGATAATGGCGGATTTGCGGCCCTGCCGGCGCGCGGCCGGAGCCCTAGAGGTTTTCGGCCTGCGGCATGCCCAGAACGTGATAGCCGCCATCGACATGGATCACCTCGCCCGAGGTGAAGGCCCCGGCATCGGAGGCCAGGTACACCGCCGTGCCGCCGATCGATTCCAGCGTCGCGTTCGAGCGCAGCGGTGCGTTGACATCGGTGTGCTTGTAGGTCTTGCGCGCACCGCCGATGGCCGCCCCGGCAAGGGTTTTCATCGGACCCGGCGAAATGGCGTTCACGCGGATACCGTCGGGCCCCAGATCGTTGGCCAGATAGCGCGTGGCCGATTCCAGCGCCGCCTTGGCCACGCCCATCACGTTGTAGTTCGGCACCACCTTGTTCGACCCCTGATAGGTCATCGTCAGCAGCGTGCCCCCGTTTTCCTTCATCATCGGATAGGCGCGGCGCGCCACGTCGATGAAGGAATAGGCCGAGATTTCAAGGCTGTGCTTGAAGTTCTTGCGGCTGGTATTGATGAACCGTCCGGTCAGTTCCGATTTGTCGGAATAGGCGATGGCGTGCACCAGGAAATCAATCGTCGGCCAGGTTTGCGCCAGTTGCGCGAAGGCCGCATCGAGCGAATCGTCGTCCGTCACGTCGACATCCAGCAACAGTTTCGAGCCAAGGCTTTCGGCCAGCGGCTGAACCCGCTTGCCGAAAGCGTCACCCTGATAGGTAAAGGCCAGGTCGGCCCCGGCCTCGTGCATCGCCTTGGCGATGCCCCACGCGATGGAGCGGTCATTGGCCACCCCCATGATCAGGCCACGCTTGCCTTGCATCGAATTGCTCATGTCAATTTATCCATGGTATTTGCTGAGTAGCATTGATCCGTTGGTGCCGCCAAAGCCGAAGCTGTTGGTCATCACCGTATCCAGCCCAGCATTGTCGACGCGGGCGGTGGCGATTTCGCCGTCGCGAATGGCCGGGTCCAGCGTTTCGACATTGATCGACGGGATGATGAAATCGTTGTCCAGCGCCAGCAGGCAATAGATCGCCTCCTGGGCGCCGGTGGCGCCCTGGCTGTGGCCGGTCATCGACTTGGTGGAACTGATCGGCGGGGTGGTGCCCTCGCCGAAGATGCGGCGCACGGCCTCGACCTCGCCCACGTCGCCCACGGGCGTTGAGGTGCCGTGCGCGTTGATATAGCCGACCTTGCGATCTTCGGGCAGCGTGGACAGCGCGAGGCGCATGGCGCGCTCGCCGCCCTCGCCCGAGGGCGCGACCATGTCGTGCCCGTCGGAGGTGGCGGCATAGCCGGTGACCTCGGCATAGATCTTCGCACCACGCGCCAGCGCGTGATCCAGATCTTCCAGCACGACGATGCCGCCGCCGCCGGAAATCACGAACCCGTCGCGGTTGGCGTCGAAGGCGCGGCTGGCCTTGTCGGGGGTGTCGTTATATTTGCTGGACATCGCGCCCATCGCGTCGAACAGGCAGGACAGGGTCCAGTCCAGTTCCTCGCCGCCGCCGGCGAACATCACGTCCTGCTTGCCCATCATGATCTGTTCGGCGGCATTGCCGATACAGTGCAGCGAGGTCGAACAGGCCGAGGTGATCGAGTAGTTGATGCCCTTGATCCTGTAGGCCGTGCTGAGGTTGGCCGAGATCGTGGACGACATGCATTTGGGCACGGCGAAGGGCCCGATGCGTTTCGGGCTGCCCTTTTCCAGCACCGTCTGGTGCGCCGCCAGCATGGCCGAGGTGGACGGCCCGCCCGACCCGGCGACAAGCCCGGTGCGCGGATTGACGACATCGCTCTCCTCGAGTCCCGCATCGGCGATGGCCTGCCCCATCGCGATATGGGCATAGGCCGCGCCCGGCCCCATGAAGCGCAGGGTGCGTTTGTCGACATGCTCGGCCACGTCGATCTTGAGCGTTCCGGCCACCTGCGAGCGGAAGCCGTGCTCCTTCATTTCCTCACAGCCCGTGATACCGGATGTCCCGGCCCTGAGCGACGCAAGAACCTCTTCGGCGGAATTGCCAATGCTGGAGACGACCCCCAGACCTGTGACGACGACGCGACGCATGTTGCGCACTCCTTGCTTTCCCGTTTGGCTTCAGCTTTCCGACAGCGCGACCTTCATGTCCTTGACCTGATAGATCAATTCTCCATCGGCCTCGACACGTCCGTCGGCCACGCCCATGGTGAGGCGCCGAGTTTGCACGGCTTTCGTGAAATCCACGTAATAGGTCAGCATCTTGCGGTCGGGGCGGACCATGCCGGTCAGCTTGACCTCGCCCACGCCGAGCGCATAGCCGCGCCCCTGCCAGCCCCGCCAGCCCAGGTTGAAGCCGGTCAGCTGCCACAGCCCATCGAGCCCCAGACAGCCCGGCATGATCGGGTTGCCGGGAAAGTGGCATTCGAAGAACCACAGGTCGGGGGTGATGTCGAACTCGGCCACCACATGGCCCTTGCCGTGCGGGCCGCCATCGCCGGAAATGTCGGTGATGCGGTCCATCATCAGCATCGGCGGTTCGGGAAGTTGAGCGTTTCCGGGGCCGAACAATTCGCCCCGTGCGCATTTCAGCAGGTCGTCGCGGTCGAAACTGCTTGGATAGTCGGCCATGCAGGCGGCCCCTTTCGTGAATATTCAAAACTGGTTAGCAACCCTGTATCACCGCCCCAAACCCCCTTGCAAGCATGTCGGACCGCACCCGCGCCGAAGCGGCAACATGAAATTTGTTTGAAATCATGTGCCTCTGCACACTATATTGGCAGGTAACTCCTGAATTGAGGCCAAAATGCACGCGCACGCTCAAAACCGAGAAACCGACTGGCTGACCAAGGCCGGGTTGCGCCCGACCCGTCAGCGTGTCGCTCTG
This sequence comes from Roseovarius sp. PS-C2, assembly GCF_018862045.1. Classification (NCBI taxonomy): domain Bacteria; kingdom Pseudomonadati; phylum Pseudomonadota; class Alphaproteobacteria; order Rhodobacterales; family Roseobacteraceae; genus Roseovarius; species Roseovarius sp. PS-C2. The sequence continues at coordinate 27,602 of NZ_JAHKSQ010000007.1, read as the reverse complement.
GCCGAAATGCTGGTGGGGGACGGGCAGCATCGCCACGTCACCGCCGAAAGCCTGTTCGCCGAGGCGCACAAGCGCGGCGACAGCGTATCGCTGGCCACGGTTTACAACACGCTGCGCGCCTTTTGCGAGGCCGGGCTGATTCAGGAAGTGACGGTCGACGGATCGAAAAGCTATTTCGACACCAACACCCACGATCACCCGCATTTCTTCTGGGAAGACGAGAACCGGCTGAGCGACGCCCCTGCCGAGGAGCTGGAAATCACCCGCCTGCCCGAAGCGCCCGAGGGGGCCGAGATCGCGTCCGTGGATGTGGTGATCCGCCTGCGCCGCAAGGGCTGAGGCCATGTGCCGCGCCGTTTGGGGGCCGCAGGGCCCCTGACACGCATCGCGGCCCCGACAATCCCCGACAAAGGAAGTGCCCATGCGCGCGATAACCTATGACCGGTTCGGCCCGGCTGCCGATGTTCTGACCCTGACCCGGATCGAGCCGCCCGCCCCCGCCGCGGGCGAGGTTCTGGTGCGGCTGGCATGGTCTGGCGTGAACCCGTCCGACGCCAAGGCCCGCGCCGGAATTCGCCCCGGTGTGACAAAACCGCCCTTCCCGCAGATCATCCCCCATTCCGATGGCGCGGGCGTCATCGAAGCCGTCGGCGCGGGCGTGGACGCCGCCCGTATCGGCGAAAGGGTCTGGATCTGGAACGGGCAATGGCAGCGCGCCTATGGCACCGCCGCCGAATACATCGCCCTGCCCCAGGCACAGGCCGTGCCCCTGCCGGACGGCGTGGACCTTGCCACCGGCGCGGTCCTCGGCATTCCGGGGCTGACCGCCTGCCAGACGGTGTTTGGTGGCGGTGACGTGGCCGGGCAGACCCTGTTGATTTCAGGCGGCGCGGGCGCGGTGGGGCATATCGCGGTGCAACTGGCCAAATGGGGCGGCGCGACGGTGATCGCCACCAGCTCGAAAGGGGCGGAGGCGCGGGTGCGCGCCGCGGGGGCCGATCATGTGCTGGAGTATCGCGACCCCGACCTGACGGCCCGGATCATGGAGATCACCGGCGGGCGCGGTGTCGATCGGGCGGTCGAGGTGGAATTCGGCGAAAACATCTCGGTCCTGCCCGAGGTCGTGGCCCCTCTGGGAACGATTGCGGTCTACGGATCGGGCAAGCAGATGGCCCCGACCCTGCCCTTTGGCCCCTATCTGTTCAAGGCGCTGAAAATCGACATCACGCTGATCTACATCCTGCCAGACGCCGCGCGGGACGCCGCCATCGCGACATTGCACAAGACCCTGCAAGAGGGCGCATTGCGCCCGGAGATCGGCGCGCGCTATGCGCTGGCCGACTGCGCCAAGGCGCATGAGGCAGTGATGACGCCGGGACGCACCGGGGCGGTTTTGCTGGAGATCGGTTAGAGAACTGAACCGAAAATTTGCGGATAATCAATTCGCAAGATACGCGGTAAGCGTACACTCATTGCTTATTGTCCGACTTCACGAAACCCTCGAACGGACATTGTAGCCAAGGGCATATGGTTTTCATCACCATCGCAATCGATCGCGGCTCAATAACACCCTGAAACGTCAAACTTCACTTAACTCATTCATACGCCAAGAATTGCCGCCAGTAGGCTCGACAATCCGTCACCTCAAAAATAGCTGCTTCACTCCCAAGCTTTGCCATAGTTTAAGGCGACTTCTCCAATCGGAAATCAACCCTGGAGAATGATATATGAAAATTTCACCCTTTTTTGCTGTATCAGCATTGTTCCTCTCTGCTTGTATGGCACCGCCGCCAGTATCAATGCAGGCCGCAGGTGGCAGCAGGAGCGCAGGCTTGATTGAGATGAGCACAACCTACAATCCCCAAATTGAAGAAATCAGTTGGACTGCTTCAGGTAACGAAGCATCCAATCGCTGCCGGGCTTGGGGCTTCGAACATGCATTACCCTTTAAAAACATCAGTACATCCTGCCTTGCATTCGATGACTACTACGGCACTTGCAAAAGCATGAAGGCTACGCGCACTTACCAATGTGCGGTCCGCTAAAAGCAATCATCAGGATCGCGCTACATTATTTTCGTGGCGCGATCCCCGACAGCCCGGCCTGCGTGATCTGTTTGCGCGATCTGGACAGCCCCGCGCCGAACCCTTCGGCATCGCCGTAATCCACGAATTGCGCGTAATAGGCGTGATGCGCGCCCACGCGGGCGGCGTGTTTGATGGGGCACCAATAGGCCTCGGTCCGGCCCGCGATTTCCTGAACATAGCCGATCAGCCCGTTGCAATAGCCGCAATAGACGCAGTTCAGCTTTTGCAGCCCGTTGAGATAGGCAAGGTGATGGCGGTCGATACGGATGAAATCGGCGCGCTGCACCCGTGCGATCCCGTAGACGGGAAAACAGATGCGCTGATAGAGCGTGACGAACAGATCGAGCAACACGAAAGGCAGGATCAGGCTGTAGATCACCGGGGCGCTCAGGACCACAAGGGGCCGCGTCTGGCGCAGGAATGTGCCGAGGCGGACGCGAAATTCGCGGTGATGGCGGCGAATCTCGGATTCGAACACCACGCGGTCATTTTCCAGCCGATACCGAAATTGTGCACGGCGACGGATGAATTCCTGTTCAAGCTCGTCCTGAAGAACGCGGATACGGGCAAGCAGCTTTTCGGTGGCGGTGGGCATGGACGGACTCCGGCGGTTGACCGGACCAGCCTACCGCCTGCGGCGCAAAAGAAAAGCGCGCGCGGGAAACCCCGGCGCGCGCTTGAACGTCGTTTGCGAAAGCGTGGTGGCTTACGCGATTTCAACCAGTTCGATGGCGAAGGTCAGGTCCTTGCCGGCCAGCGGGTGATTGGCGTCGAGCGTCACCTGGTCTTCGGTCACTTCGACCACCGTCACCGGCATCACCTGGCCTTGCGGGGTCTGCACCTGCAATTGCGTGCCCAGATCGAGCGGGATGTCGGCGGGGATGTCGGCGCGGGGCACGGCCTGCTGGGCGTTCGGGTCGGGCTGGCCATAGGCCTCGTCCGCGGGAACCTCGACGGTTTTCTTGTCGCCGACGGCCATGCCGGGCATCGCCTTGTCGAGGCCGGGGATGATCTGGCCCGAGCCGACGGTGAACTCCAGCGGGTCGCGGCCTTCGCTGCTGTCGAAGGTGGCGCCGTCTGCCAGCGTGCCGGTATAGTGAATGCGGACGGTATCGCCCTCTTTGACTTGCGTCATGCGTTTTCCAATCTGTTTTGAAGGGGGATGAGTTTGCAAGGCCGCGCGCAGCGCGGGTGCTTGATGCGTATCGGACCCAAACCTAGTGATTCACGCGCGCGATTGCAAACCATCTGCCGCCCTGTCCCGCGCGGGCGCGCGACGGGGCTTTCGGCGGGGAGCGATCCGTGCAAGGGTCACGCCAGACAGCCGGAGGGGATCATGCCGATCACGACCTGTATTTTCGACGCCTATGGCACCCTGTTCGATGTGGCCGCCGCCGCGCGCATCGCCGCCCAGGAACCGGGGCGCGCGCGTTTCGCCGAACACTGGCCGCAGATTGCCGAGCACTGGCGGCAGAAACAATTGCAATATACGTGGCTGCGCGCGGTGATGGGGCAGCACACCGATTTCTGGACCGTCACGCAGGACGGGCTGGACTGGGCGCTGGAGGCCAGCGGGATGGAGGGCGATCCCGAATTGCGCGAGCGCCTGTTGCAGCTTTACTGGGAACTGGCCGCCTTTCCTGAGGTGCCGAAGATGCTGCATGCGCTGAAGGCGCAGGGCAAGGCCACCGCGATCCTGTCCAACGGCTCGCCCGCGATGCTGGAGGGGGCGGTGGCCTCGGCCGGGGTGGGCGATGTGCTGGACGATGTGCTGTCGGTGGAAAGCGTGGGCGTCTTCAAGCCCGCCAGCGTGGTTTATGATCTGGTGGGCGAGCGGTTCGGCTGCGCGAAGGGCGAGGTGTTGTTCGTGTCCTCGAACGGCTGGGACGCTGCAGCGGCGGCGGGCTATGGGTTCACCACGGCCTGGGTCAACCGTGGGGGCGATCCGGTGGACCGCCTGCCCGCGCGCCCGCATCATGTATTGCGCGACCTGACCGGCATTCCGGCACTGGTGGAGGGGTAGATCATGCCACGTTTCACCACCTCCGACGGGCTGCGCCTGTATTACGAGGATCAGGGCACGGGCCGCCCGGTTCTGTGCCTTGCAGGGCTGACTCGCAATGCCCGCGATTTCGATTTCGTCGCGCCGCATCTTGGGGATCTGCGCCTGTTGCGGCTGGATTATCGCGGGCGGGGGCAATCGGATCATGACCCCGAGTTCATGAATTACAGTATCCTGCGCGAGGCGCAGGACGTGATCGAATTGCTGGATCATCTGGGGCTGGAGCGGGTGACGATCCTTGGCACCTCGCGCGGGGGGCTGATTGCCATGGCGCTGGCGGCGGGATACGGCGACAGGTTGCAAGGCGTGGTGCTGAACGATATCGGCCCCGAGGTCACGCCCATCGGACTGGAGCGGATCATGGACTATGTCGGCAAGCCGCCCAATGCCCCGACGCTGGACGAGGCCGCGCAGGCGTTGAAGGCGGTCAGCGAAGCGCAGTTTCCCGCTGTGCCGCTGGCGCGCTGGCGTGCACAGGCCGAAGCGATGTTCGCCGAGCAGCCGGGTGGCGGGCTGGCTTTGCGATACGATCCCAAACTGCGCGATGCGCTGATCGGTCAGGCGGGCGTGGGCGAGGCCCCGGACCTGTGGCTGTTGTTCGATGCGCTGAAGGAGGTGCCGCTGGCGGTGATCCGGGGGGCGAATTCGGACCTGCTGAGCGCTGAAACGGTGGAGCGGATGGCAGAGCGGCATCCGGGGCTGATTTGCGCCACGGTGCCCGATCGCGGCCATGTGCCGTTTCTGGATGAAGCGGAGGCGCTGGAGGCGATCCGCAAGCTGTTGGAGGCGTCTGAATGAGTGACATTACCATGATCCGCGCGGCGGCGGAGCGGCTGAAGGGCCATGCCCGGCGCACGCCGCTGTTGTCCTCGCCCTTTCTGGACGAAATCGCGGGCCGCCGGGTGCTGGTCAAGCCCGAATGCCTGCAACATACGGGCAGCTTCAAGTATCGCGGCGGGCGCTCGGCGGTATCGGCACTGGACGACGAAACCCGCGCGCGCGGCGTGATCGCATTTTCCAGCGGCAACCACGCGCAGGGCGTGGCGCTGGCGGCGCGGGAGTTCGGCGTGCCTGCGGTGATCATCATGCCCGCCGATGCGCCGCAGATGAAGATCGACAACACCCGTGCGCTCGGGGCCGAGGTGGTGTTGTATGACCGCGCGGGCGGCGAAAACCGCGAGGAGATCGGCGACAAACTGACCGCCGAGCGCGGGCTGACCCTGATCAAGCCCTATGACGAGCCGCAGGTGATCGCCGGGCAAGGCACCTGCGGGCTGGAGATTGCCGAGCAGGCCCGCGCCGAAGGGGTGGAGCGCGCCGATGTGCTGATCTGTTGCGGCGGTGGCGGGCTGACCTCGGGGATCGCGCTGGCGCTGGAGGCCGAGGCGCCGGGGCTGCGTGCGCGCCCCTGCGAGCCGGAAGAGTTCGACGATGCCGCGCGCTCGCTGGCGGAGGGGCGGATCGTGTCCAATGCGCGCGCCTCGGACGGGATATGCGACGCCATCGTGACGCCGCAGCCGGGGCAGTTGACCTTTCCGATCATGAAGCGGCTATGCGGCCCCGGCCTGATCGTCAGCGAGGACGAGGCGTTGCGCGCCATGAAGCTGGCCTTCGAGCGGCTCAAGCTGGTGGCGGAACCGGGCGGCGCGGTGGCGCTGGCCGCGGCGCTGTTCCGGCGCGACCAGATCGAGGGCGACGCGGTGATCTGCACCATCTCGGGCGGCAATGTCGATGCGCCCATGTTCATCCGTGCCCTGCAAAGCGACGGGGGGTGAGCGGTGCGCCCGACATTTGCACCGTTGAGTGAAGGGCGCATCCGCAGGGGCGCGCCCGGCACCGAGGGTGGGCGCGGTGCATGTTGCGCCGGCGTCACGTTCCACCCCCAACGCCGAAATTTTCCGAAACGGTGGTATCATTCGCGCCCGCCCTTGGGGGCGGGGTCGGGCGCGCCCCGGATCGCAAGCGATCCGGGAAAAAGGCGCGGAGGCTGAGCGATGCGGGTCATCGAAAGCGACCCGATCACCCCGCTCATTGACACCGCGTTGGCAGGGCATGACGATAGGCTTGTCATCCTGCCCGCAACCACACCCTGAAAGCTGTCCCATGACCGAGTTCACGATTGCCAGTTTCAACGTCAAGAACCTGATCGGCCCGGACCGGGAATATTACCGCTTCCAGACCTACACGCCCGAAGAATACGCGTGGAAAGAGGACTGGATGGCGGATCAGCTTTTGTCGATGAATGCCGATATCGTGGGGTTTCAGGAAATTTTCGAGCAGGACGCCCTGCGCGCGGTGATCGAGGAAACCAATCAGCGCGCGACCGCGTTGAACGCGGCCACGGTGCCCGATCGGTCAAAGCGCTATCATCGCAAGGTGATTTTCCGCAAGCTCAGGATCGAGCCCTATGACGACGCCGCGCTGGCCTTTGCGCCCAATGCCGCCGACCGGGGCATTCCCGGCGAGAGGCGGCCCGGTGTGGCGATCCTGTCGCGGTTCGGCTTCGACGGCCCACCCGAGATCATACAGGATCTGGACGAACCGCTGGTCATTCCGTTCCAGCCCCTGCGCGGGTTGCCGCGCGAGGATGCGGGGCATTATACGATCCGCCGCCTGTCGCGCCCGATCCTCAAGGCGCGCATTCCTGTGGGCGGGCGGGTGATCACCGTGTTCAACTGCCACCTGAAATCCAAGCTGGGCGAGTATATCAGGCCCGATGGCGCGGCCTATGCGCCCGAAGACGACCTCACGCGCTATGATCCGGTCGGCCGTGCGATGGGCAGCTTGCGCGCCGCCCTGCGCCGCATGGCCGAAGCCTGGGTGCTGCGCCGCGAGATCGTGGCGGAAATCCACAAGGGCAACCCGGTTATGGTGCTGGGCGATTTCAACGACGGCGAACATGCGGTGAGTTCGGAAATCGTGACCGGCGAAGCGCCGTTCAGGAATTACGCCTGGATGCTGCGCCATGACGCCGAAAGCGGCAAGGATCGCTATTCGGAAGAGGAAAACGAGCAGATCACCGAAGACGTGGAGCGCGTGCGCCTGCATTCGGCGGAGCGGCTGTTCGTGCGCAAATCGCTACGCGACATGGTCTATACCTCGGCCTTTGGCGGGGTGTTCGAATCCATCGACCAGATCTACATGAGCCGCGATTTCCACCCCGATCATCCGGGGCGGATCGGCGAGATGACCTATTTCAGCGCCTTCAACGATCACCTGACCGATGGCTCGCACCCCGAAGCGCCCTATAACAAGCTGGCCTCGGACCACGGGCAGATCATGGCGCATATTCGGCTGAACGATACCTAACGCGCGCCCCATGTATCGCTGAGCCTGTAGCCCTCGGGCCAAGGGTCGGACGGGTCGAGCATGTGCTGGTGAATGCCGGTGATCCAGCCGCGCCCTGAAATCTCGGGGCGGATGGCGGGGGTGCCGCCCACGGTGGTTTCTTCCAGGATGCGCCCGGAAAAGGTGGAGCCGATCAGCGAGCGCGCGGTCAGCCGGTCGCCGGTTTTCATCGCGCCACGGGCCTGCAACACCGCCATGCGCGCCGACAGTGCCGTGCCGGTGGGCGAGCGGTCGACCTTGCCGGGCTGAATGGCCACGGCAGCCCCGGTTTCCAGCCCGTTTTCGCCCTGGGTCAGCGGCCCGGCGAACAGGCAGAACGAGATATGCCGCCAGTCCGGGTTTTCCGGGTGGGCAAAGCCGAGCTGTTCATTGGCCGCGTTGGTGATGCGCACGCCGAGGGTGGCGATGTCATACGCCTCGTCCGCTGTCAGGGACAGGCCCAGCGCGGCGGCATCGACGATCACGAAACTGTCGCCGCCATAGGCGGTATCGACGTTCAGGCGGCCCAGCCCGTCAACCTCGAGCGTCTGGTCGAGTTTGGCGGCGAAGGACGGGACGTTGGTGACAAAGATGCGCTCGGCCTTGCCATTGCGGCATTCGGCGCGCACCTGCACAAGGCCGCCGGGCGCTTCGAGCGTCAGATGGGTTTCGGGCTCGGTCATCGGGACCAGCCCGCCATCCAGCAGCACCGTCGCCACGCAGATCGAGTTGGAGCCGGACATCGGCGGGGTGTCTTCGGGTTCCATGATGATCCATGCCGCCTGTGCCTTTGGGTGTTTGGGCGGCACGAGCAGGTTCACATGGCGGAAGACGCCGCCGCGTGGTTCGTTCAGCACGAAATTGCGCAGGGTCTGGTCGCGTGCGATCCAGCGGCTTTGCTCCCATATGGTGTCGCCCGGAGGGGGCAGGACTCCGCCGACGATCACATCGCCCACTTCGCCCTCGGCATGGGCGGAAATCACATGGATGGTTTTGGTCGAACGCATGATGTGGTTTGTCCTTGTCCGGCTGTCTCCTGACGCGACTTTAGAAGGCGCGCGGGGGTGTGCCAACCGCCTTGCAGCCCTGCGGGGCGATCCGCGCCCCTTACCATCCTGCACGCCCGCGCGTCTTGCGCCAGATCATTTACGACATGCGGGGCGTTGCTTTACCCTGTGGGGCGACCCAAGCGGCGAAAGGAGGACGTCATGCGCACTCAGGTAGCCATCGTAGGCGGGGGGCCGGCGGGCCTGCTGCTGGCGCAATTGTTGCAGACGCAGGGAATCGAAACCATCGTTCTGGAGCGCTACGAGCGCGACGAGGTGCTGTCGCGTATCCGCGCCGCCGTGCTGGAGCGCGGGCTGACCGACCTGCTGCGCGAGGCCGGTGTCGACGCGCCGCTGGAAGACGGCGGGCTGGTGCATGACGGCATCCGTATCGCGGGCGGCGGACAAGATTTTCGCATTGACCTGAAGGCGTTGACCGGCGGTTCGGTGACGATCTACGGGCAAGAGCGTGTCACGCAGGATCTGTACGCGGCACGCGATGCGGCGGGGCTGACCACGTTGCACGGATGTTCAGGCATGAAGCCGCGCGACATAGATACCGATCAGCCCTTCCTGACCTTCCTGCATGGCGGGAAGATGAACCGGCTGGATTGCGATTTCATTGCCGGATGCGACGGGTTTCACGGCCCATGTCGACAGGAACTGCCCGAAGATGTGGCGCAGGCAGTCGAGCAGATATTTCCCTTTGGCTGGCTTGGCGTGACATCCGACGCGCCGCCGGTGGTGGAGGAATTCCTTTATGCCGGGTCGGAACGGGGATTCGCCCTGTGTTCGCTGCAAGACGGCGAGCGCGGGCGCTATTACCTGCAAGTGCCGCTATCGGATTCTCCCGAAGACTGGGAAGACGAGCGCATCTGGGAGGAACTTGCCCGCCGCCTGCCCGCGGATGTGGCCAGCACCCTGCCCGGCGGAGCGTTGAGCGGGCGCTATATCGCGCCGCTCAGGTCGTTCGTGTCCGAGCCGATGCAATGGGGGCGCATGTTCCTGTGCGGGGATGCGGCGCATATCGTGCCGCCCACCGGGGCCAAGGGCCTGAACACGGCGGCCAGTGACGTGCAGTATCTCTATCACGCGCTGACCCGGCATTACCGCGACGGGGACGATGCGGGGCTCGAGGCCTATTCGCAAACCGCGCTGGCGCGCATCTGGAAGACCCAGCGCTTCAGCTGGTGGATGACCAACCTGTTGCACCGCTTCCCGGATCAGACCGCGTTCGACCTGCAGATGCAACGCGCCGACCTGGCCTATCTGGCCGGCAGTGAAGCGGCACAGACGACGCTGGCAGAAAACTATGTCGGGTTGTCGTATTAGGGCATCGGCCAGGGAGGGTCGGCGTTCCGGCCCTCGTTCAAACCTTGTCTTGCGGGGCCGCCACCTCCTCCCGCCAGCCGCTTGACGGCGGCGCGGGGGCGGGGTTCAAGGGGGGAAGCGAAGGACAAGGAGGGGCAGCACATGCCGATGGCCGATCTGGGGGACATCACCCTGCATTACCGCGAAGACGGCACACCGGACGGTGCGCCGCTGGTGTTTGCCAATTCACTGGGCACGGACCTGAGCCTTTGGGACAAGGTGCTGCCGCTTCTGCCCCAGGGCTTGCGGGTCATCCGCTATGACATGCGCGGGCACGGCCAAAGCGATTGCCCGCCTGCGCCCTATACGATGGGCGCTTTGGTGCGCGATGCCGAAGGGCTTCTGGACCATCTGAAGGTGCGCGATTGCGTCTTTGTGGGGCTGTCCATCGGCGGGATGGTGGCGCAAGGGCTGGCCGTCAAGCGGCTGGATCAGGTGCGCGCGATGGTGCTGTCGAACACCGCCGCCAAAATCGGACAGCCCGCCATGTGGGAGGACCGTATCGCCGCCGTGCGTACGGGCGGTGTTGCCGCGCTGGCCGATGCCACGCTGGAGCGGTGGTGCTCCAAACGCTTCCGCGAGGACGAGGCGCGCCTTGCCCCGGTGCGCGATATGTTGCTGCGGACCCCGCCCGAGGGCTATATCGGCTGTAGCGCGGCGATTGCGGGCACCGATTTCTACACGCCCACCAGCGGGCTGCGATTGCCCACGCTGGGCATTGCCGGGTCCGAGGACGGATCGACCCCGCCCGATCTGGTGCGCGAAACGGTCGATCTGATCCACGGGTCGAAATTTCACCTGATCCGGCAGGCGGGCCACCTGCCCTGCGTCGATCACCCCGAGACCTTTGCGCAGGTGCTTGGCGATTTCCTGAAGGAGGTGGGGCATGTCTGAATTCCTGCTGATCCACGGATCGTGCCACGGCGCATGGTGCTGGCGCGACGTGATCCCGGCGCTCGAGGCATTGGGGCACAGCGCGCGCGCCATCGACCTGCCGGGGCATGGCGACACCCCCTGCCCCATCGAGGACATCACGCTGGATTCGTATGCCGATGCGATCCTGGCGGCCATCGACGCGCCCGCCATCGTGGTGGGGCATTCCATGGCCGGGTTCCCGATTTCGGCGGCCGCCGAGAAGGACCCGGCGAAAATCGCGCGGCTGGTTTATCTGTGTGCCTATGCGCCGCGCGACGGTGTCTCGCTGGTGGACATGCGGCTGGAGGCCCCGCGCCAACCGCTGCTGGCGGCCATCGAGAAAACGCCCGACGGGCTGGGGTTTACCTTTCGCGACGACAAGCTGTCCGAGGCGCTCTATCACGATTGCCCCGAAGGGACGGTCGCCTATGCGCGTGACCGCCTGTGCGTTCAGGCGATCAAACCGCAGGCCACGCCGATCCGGCTGGGGGCGAATTATGCCAGCGTGGCGAAATCCTATATCCGCTGTGCGGATGATCGTGCCATTCCGCCTGAATACCAGCGCACAATGACCGAAGGCTGGCCGCCCGAAGACGTGAGCGAAATGCCCGCCAGCCATTCGCCGTTCTTCGCCGCCCCCGAGGATCTGGCGCGGCGCCTGGACCGGATCGCGCGCGGCGCCGCCTGATCGGGCCGTTTGCGCCATCAAAGGTCGCAAAACCGCTTGCGTGTAGACGCCGCCACCCCGACCCTGTCCGTCAGGAATCGACAGGGGGACGACATGCAAACCATCAAGGCCGCCGTGTGCCATGCCTTTGGCGAACCGCTGGTGATCGAGGATGTCCAGCTGCGCGCCCCGCAGATGGGCGAGATCGAGGTCACGCTGGAGGCGGTGGCAATCTGCCATTCGGATATTTCCTATGCCGACGGGGCATGGGGCGGCAGCCTGCCCGCGGTCTATGGCCACGAGGCCGCGGGGCGCATCAGCGCCGTGGGGGCGGGTGTGGCGGGCCTGAGCCAGGGCGATCCGGTGATCGTCACCCTGATCCGCGCCTGCGGGGCCTGCCCGAGCTGTGGCGCAGGCCGACCGACGGGGTGCGAAACGCCTTTTGACGGCGATCATGGCGCGCTGAGGACCGCTGCGGGCGGAAAGCTGCATCAGGCGATGGCCTGCGGGGCGTTTGCCGAAAAGGTGGTGGTGCATCATTCACAGGCGGTGAAAATCCCCGGCGACATGGCGATGGACGCGGCCAGCCTGCTGGCCTGCGGGGTGATCACCGGCATCGGTGCGGTGGTGAATGCCGCGCAGTTGCGGGCCGGACAGGACGTGGTGGTGATCGGCGCGGGGGGCGTTGGCCTCAACGCTATTCAGGGCGCGCGTATCGCGGGCGCGCGCCGGATCGTCGCCGTGGACATGAGTGCCGAGAAACTGGCCGACGCCCGCGCCTTTGGGGCGACCGATGGGGTTCTGGCCTCGGAAAGCGCGCCGTGGGAGGCCGCGAAACAGGCCATGGGCCGGGGCGCCGATGCGGTTCTGGTCACGGTGGGCGCGGCGCCGGTCTATGATCAGGCGCCGAATTACCTGGCGCGCGGGGGCAAGGTGATCATGGTGGGTATGCCCGCGAGCGGGGCGGTTTCGGGTTACGAGGCCGGGAACCTTGCCGCTGCGGGGCAGTCCATGGTGGGGTCGAAAATGGGCGATGTGGTGATCGCGCGCGACATTCCGTGGATGATCGACCTCTATCGGCAGGGCCGCCTGAAGCTGGACGAGTTGATTTCGAACCGCTGGCGGCTGGATCAGATCAACGAGGCGATTGCCGACACCAAATCGGGCAATGCGCGGCGCAACGTCATTGTCATGGGCTGAGCGCGCACCGCCCGCGAGGCGGTCTGCCGTCAGGCGGCCCGGCCTGCCGCCTTGCGCGCCAGTGCGATCACCACCAGCGACACACCGTTCGAGATCAGTTCGATCGCCAGGTAGAGGCCCAGAACCACCGCCGCCGATTGCGGGAAGTTCGAAAAGATCAGGAGCGCCAGCAAGATCGACAGCGCCCCCGAGAGGGCCAGCACCCAGCGAAACGCCCGCATGTCCGCTCGGAAGGCCAGGAGGAGCCGGAACACCCCGGCCATCATTAGCACCACCGCCACCGCATAGGTCAGCGACAACAGCCCCTCAAGCGGGTTGGCCACGAGGCTGAGCCCCAGAACCAGCATCAGGACCCCCAGAAGCAACGCGAGGATGCGTGCGCCCCAGCCCTGATCGCGAAACGCGGAAAATATGGCGATCAGCCCGACCAGCATGAAAGACCACGCCGCAAGCAACTCGGCCGTCAGGGAGGCGGCCAGAGGGTTCGCCAGGGCCAGAATTCCCCCGGCAATGGACACGATTCCGGCAATCATCCACCAAATCCAACGTCCCATCGTCTTTTCCTTTCACTCAATTTTCCGCGTCAAAATTCATAGCAGCCATTCGACCGGCAAAAGACCGATCACGACCATCACGATTTGCTGAAACCACGTTGCGCCGGGTTCTTCCTGATAGATGATGGTATCATCCTTTGCGCGCTTCTCTTGCCAGATCATCTTGTGTTCGGGGGTCAGGGCGGGCTGGTAGGTGACGGTTTCGATGGGGCCGTCGAATATGGCGCTGACCTGTCGCGCCATGGCGGAGCTGTCGATCAGGAAGCCCATTTCGCAATTCAGCATGGCCGAGCGGGGATCGAAATTGAACGACCCTATGAACACGCGCCTGTCATCCACGGCAAAGGTCTTGGCATGCAGGCTGGCGCCGGACAGGCCCATCGGCATGGTGTGAGCATCCGCCCCGGAGGTGGTGCCGTGCAGCTTGAGTTCATAAAGGCGCACCCCGGCCCCGAGCAATTCGCGCCGGTATTTGGAATACCCGGCATGAACCAGCAGGACATCGGTGGTGTTCATGGCGTTGGTCAGGATACGCACATCGCGGCCCGACCGGGCGATATCCGAAAACAATCCGGTGCCCGCAGCCCCCGGAATGAAATAGGCCGATACCAGATCGAGCCGCGTTTCGATATCGCCCAGAATGGCGCCGAGGCGGGTGATCATCAACTGATCGCGCGTGGCGATGCCCTGCCCCTTTACCGGGCTGTCGGCCACCAGTTGCACGGTCGTCCAGTCCAGCCGTTTCCGGCCGGCCGCGTATTCGGTTGCGGTATCGACCGCGTCCTGCAACAAGGTGCCGGCAGTGTCGCCGGCGCGCACCTCCTGCACCCGCGCCTCGAACGCGGCGATATCGCCGGGGGCGCGAACGATCCGCTCGAGCTCGAACACCGAAAGGCTGTTCCAGTACTCGTCGAAGACCGCCGCCGTGTCGGGCACGATGGCCCCCGCCGCCAGAACATCGAGATCGACAAAGAACGTATCCTCGCCCACGGCGAAATATTCATCCCCGATATTGCGCCCGCCGATGATCGCCGCGGCCCCGTCGACGATCAGGGATTTGTTGTGCATGCGCCGGTTCATGCGGAAGAAATCGAAGGCGTAGCCCAGCAATTTCGGCTGGCGCACGGTGGACGGGTTGAACAGGCGGATCTGGAAATTCTCCTGCGCGTTCAGGGCAGCCATATACCCATCGAGCCCCGGCACCCCGTTATCGTCCAGCAAGAGCCGCACGCGCACCCCGCGCTCTGCCGCGTGTTGCAGCGCCTCGAGCAACAGGATGCCCGAGGTGTCGTCATGCCAGATGTAATATTGCGCGTCGATGGAGCGCTCGGCGGCGGCGATCAGGGCCAGCCGGCTGGCCAGCGCATCACGCCCGTTTTCCAGAGGAAACACCCCGGTTTGCCCCGGTCGGGCGGCCTGCCCTTCTGCAACGCGGGCACCCAGCGAGGTTTCCACGCTGGCCGGGAGAGACCGGGCAACGACCCGGTTGGAAATGTCGGGTAAGGGAAATACGAGCCGCGCGATCAATACGGCCACCGTCAGGAGAATCGCGACCTGGAACACTCGTTTAACAAACCGTTTCATAAAGGTGATCTTACGTCCTTTGCGTGCGCCTTGCACAGAAAAATTCAACCCAGAGGCGGATTGGGCGAAAGACCATTCCCAGGCGGGAAACAGAGGCGCTTTTCCGAGCGGCGCAAGCCCTGCCACCCTACCGCCACGCCGGGCATAGGACGCCGGTATGCCGAATGTGTTTTCGTTCCGGTTCAGGCGCTTACCCCGGTTTCATGACAGCGGATGGAGACAGGGCGTTTTATCCCTTGCCCGCCCCTGCCCGACGCGGCACCGTGTCGGGCAAAACGCGGAGGGTCGTCATGAAGCTGCAAGATCTCGATATCATCGTCACCGCACCTCCTGCGCCGGGCTGGGGCGGGCGGTATTGGATACTGGTCAAGCTGACCACCGATACCGGGATCACCGGCTGGGGGGAATGTTACGCCGCCTCGGTCGGGCCGGTCGCGATGCGCGCCGTGATCGAGGACGTGTTTGCCCACCACATGCAGGGCGAAAACCCCGAGAACATTGAGCTCATGTTTCGCCGCACCTATTCCTCGGGCTTTACGGCGCGGCCCGACCTGACGGTGATGGGTGCGTTTTCGGGGCTGGAGATCGCCTGTTGGGACATTCTGGGCAAGGCGCGCGAGCGGCCTGTCTGGGCCTTGCTGGGCGGGCGCGTCAACGACCGTATCCGCGCCTATACCTACCTCTACCCCCTGCCCCATCACGATCAGGATTTCTGGGTCTCGCCCGATCAGGCCGCCGAAGCCGCCGCCGATTGCGTGGCGCGGGGCTATACCGCCGTCAAGTTCGACCCCGCCGGTCCCTATACCGTTTACGGCGGCCACATGCCCGCGATGAGCGATATCTCGATCTCGGTCGCGTTCTGCAAGGCCATCCGCGAGGCGGTGGGCGACCGGGCCGACCTGTTGTTCGGCACGCATGGGCAATTCACCAGTGCCGGGGCGATCCGGCTGGGCCGGGCGATCGCGCCCTATGATCCGCTCTGGTACGAAGAGCCCATCCCGCCGGACAATCCCGCGCAGATGGCCGAGGTCGCGCGGGCCGTAGGCCTTCCCGTCGCCACCGGCGAGCGGTTATGCACCAAGGCCGAGTTCGCCCCGGTTCTGCGACAGGGCGCGGCCAGCATCCTGCAACCGGCCCTGGGGCGGGCTGGCGGCATCTGGGAAGTCAAGAAAATCGCCGCCATGGCCGAGGTTTACAGCGCCCAGATGGCGCCGCATCTTTATGCCGGGCCGGTGGAATGGGCCGCGAATATCCATCTGGCAGCGTCGATTCCCAACCTGTTGATGGCCGAAACCATCGAAACCCCGTTCCACGATGCCCTGATAAAAGGCGGTTTGCGGGTCGAAAGCGGCTTTGTGACCCCGCCCGAAGCCCCCGGACTGGGCATTGATCTTGACGAGGCGCTGGCGCGTGCCCACCCTTATGAGGGCAGCGGGCTTCACCTCGAAATGCAGGAAGCCCCCTGCGATTATGTGAACGGCAACGCGTTCGAGGGCGGCGCCCCAAGCGAGGGCTGGTGATCTCGCCTTTTGCGGAACGGCGTGCTAAGCCCAAAAGAACAGAGAGCAGGACGACACCGTGACGACACAAGAGCCCATCGCAAGCCCCACCGAAATGAAACAAAGCGCAAAGGAAGCCGCGGCCTTTTTGAAGACCATGGCGCATGAAGGCAGGCTGATGACCCTGTGTCATCTGGGGTCGGGCGAAAAATCGGTGGGGGAGTTGGAAGCGCTGTTGCAGATGCGTCAGGCCGCCGTCAGCCAGATTCTGGCGCGCCTGCGTGAAGAGGGCCGCGTCAAGACACGGCGCGAGGGCAAGACGATCTATTACAGCCTTGCCGATGACAAGACCCGCGAGTTGATCGACCTGCTGTATCGTCAGTTCTGCGGCTGAGGCTAGGGCAGACTGCCCAGCCACATCCAGACGGTCAGGATCGACAGCCCTGTGGCGATCAGAACCGCCGAGGCCGCAACGCGCCGCGCACAGCCGTACATATTGGCAAAGATATAGGTGTTGATCCCCGGTGCCATCGCCGCCGTCAGCGTCGCCGAGCGCAGCGCGTCCGTGGGTAGCGACAGCGCCGCCCCCAGCCCGCGCGTGATCAGCGGGTGCATCAGCAGGCCAACCGCGCAGACATAGAGAACGAGGCGCAGGTCACCTTCGGGGCGATAGCGCCCCAGAACGCCGCCAAGGCCGAAGAGCGCCGCAGGCAGCGCCGCGCGCACCATCAGGTCCAGCCCGTTATCGAGCGGCCCCGGCAGCGGCAGACCGGTCAGGTTGACCACGAACCCCGCCGCGATGCCGAGGATCAGCGCGTTCGAGAACATCGCGCGCAGCACCTTGGACACCAGCGCCGGGCCGGTATGGCCGCGGGCGCGGACGATCTCCATCACCGAAATCCCGACCCCGTAGCAAATCGGCGAATGCACCGCGATGATGGCGTAGTTGGCCTGAAGCGCATCCACGCCATAGGCGCGCTCGGTGATCGGCAGGCCCAGAAGAACCGAGTTGGAAAACAGGCAGCAAAAGCCGATGGCGACGGATTCTTCCCATTCACGCCCGAAGATCAGCCGCGCCCCGAACAGGCCCAGAAGGAACCCCGCCAGCGCGCCGGCATAGAAACTGGTCAGCAGGCGCCAGTCGAAATGCTGGCCCAAATCCAGCCGGGCGATGGCGGTGAACAGCAGGCAGGGGATGGCGAAATTCTGGGTGAATTTCATCAGCCCGTCCACGCCCGCATCCGAAAACCAGCCGCGCCAGACGGCCAGATAGCCGAACCCGATCACCACGAAGACCGGCAGGATGACATCCAGAAGCGCCTGCATCGCGTTCAGACCTTGTAGGTCAGCGTCATGCCGTCATAGGCGGGAATGACGTGATCGGGGGTTTCATCGGCCACGGTCCGATAATCGAGGTCGATATGCATGTTGGTCAGCACCGCATGGCGCGGGGCCACGCGGGCGATCCATTCCAGCGATTGCTCCAGATGCGAATGGGTCGGGTGCGGCGTGCGGCGCAGCGCATCGAGGATCCAGCATTCCAGCCCCTCGAGCACCGGCCAGACATCGTCGGGGATGTGCGCCACGTCCGGCAGGTAGGCCAGATCGCCGATACGAAACCCGAGCGCCTCGATCGAGCCGTGGTTGACCTCGAACGGGGTCAGGGTGACGGGGCCACCCGCGCCGTCGATGGTCACGTCGCCGTTGATCGTGTGCATGTCGAGGATGGGGGGATAGGGGCTGTCCTCGGGCTGGATGAAGGCATAGCCGAAGCGCGCATAAAGCGCGTTCTGCGTGTCGCCATCGGCCCAGACCGGCAGGCGCTTTTTCATGTTGAACACGATCATCCGCAGATCGTCGATGCCGTGGACATGATCGGCGTGGCTGTGGGTGTAAACCACCGCGTCCAGTTCCCCCACCCTGGCATCCAGAAGCTGCGCGCGCAGATCGGGCGAGGTGTCGATCAGCACGCGGGTCGTGCCGCCCGGACCGTCCTGTTCCACCAGCATGGAACAGCGGCGGCGGGTGTTGCGGGGATTGGTGGGGTCGCAGTCGCCCCAGTGCCCGCCAAGGCGCGGCACCCCGCCGGACGATCCGCAGCCGAGGATGATAAAGCGGCGCTCAGCCATCAGGCGGCCGCCCTGTATTGCGCGGCCTTCCAGAACAGCCGGTCGAAATTGGCCTGCGTCTGCGCGGCAAAGTCGGGCCAATCCATGCCGAACACCTCGGCCCCGACCTGCGCGGTGTGGACGCTGTAGGCCGGTTCATTGCGCTTGCCCCGATAGGGCGGCGGCGCAAGATAGGGCGCGTCGGTTTCCACGAGGATGCGATCCACCGGGGCGGTGGCGAAAATCTCGCGCAGGTCGCCGGATTTCGGGAAAGCCGCGATGCCCGACATCGACAGGTAAAACCCGAGGTCCAGCGCCGCGCGGGCCAGCCCCGCACCGGAGGAAAAACAGTGCATGACGCAGGAATACGCGCCTTTGGCGTGTTCCTCGGCCAGAATGCGGGCCATATCGTCATCGGCGCTGCGAGCGTGGATGATCAGCGGCAGGCCGGTTTCGCGGGCCGCCGCGATATGAATGCGCAGGCTTTGGCGCTGCACCTCGGCGCTGTCGGCGGTGTAGTGGTAATCGAGCCCGGTTTCACCGATGCCGACAAACTTGGGGTGTTCGGCCAGTTTGACCAACTCTTCCACCGTGGCCAGAGGTTCGTCCGCCGCGCTCATCGGATGGGTGCCCGCGGCGTAGAAGACGGGGGCGTAGGTTTCGGCGATGGCGCGCACCTGTGGCTCCAACCGAAGTTTGGTGCAGATCGTGACCATGCGGGTGACACCGGCCTCGACGGCGCGCGCGATCACCTGATCGCGTTCCTCGTCGAAATCCGGGAAATCGAGGTGGCAATGGCTGTCGGTGATCTGGATCGTGTCGCTCATCTGTGCCCTTTGCGCGGGCCGCTCAGCCCGCCGCCGTTTGCTGTATCCTGAACACGGTATCTAGGACCAGCGAAGCGGGGTCAAGGTTGACCGCCCGCCCGTGACGCGCCCGCGCGCCGATAGCTTGCGCGCATTCGGCCCAGGCCCGCCCGCGACGGGCATCGGGGGCCAGCCGCGCGATCAGGTCGGCCTCGCCCGGCACGGCCTCGGGCGGGGGGCCGAGCGCGCCGCCGCGCGCCATGCGCGCAAGGAACAGATCGGTCAGGCCCAGCAGCAGGTCGAGCTTGTCCCCCGCCCCGCGCGTTGCCGCCACCTCGGCCAGTTTCAGGGCGCGGGGGCGGTCAAGACGCGGCATGCTAGCGACGATGCCGACGATCTCGTGATACATCTTCACACCGCCCAGGTTGATCAGGCGCACCGCCTCGCCCACCGACCCGGCGGAGAGTTCCGCCAGCGCCCCGGCATCCGCGCCCGGATCGACACCTGCCTGCGCCAGAGCCTGCGCCATGTCCTGCGTGTTCAGCGGGCCGAGCCGCAATTCGCGGCAGCGTGAGCGGATCGTGGGCAACAGGCGCGAGGGCTGATGGCTGACCAGCAGCAATACCGTGCGCGCCGGCGGCTCTTCGAGCATTTTCAGCAAGGCGTTGGCGGCCTGTGTGTTCATTTCGTCGGCAGCATCGACGATCACCACGCGACGCCCGCCTTCGGCGGCGCTGAGATGGATGAAACTGGCGAGGCCACGAATTTCGCTGACACGAATATCCTGCGAGAAACGCCCCTCTTCAAAGGCTTTTTCCCGATCCTTGTCGGACGTGCCCGCGCCCCAGCGGCGCACAAGGTAAAGCCCCGGATCGGAGCCCGCCAGAATACGCCGCGCCACCGGGTGATCGGCGGGAATGTCCAGACTGTCGGGCACGGGCGGCGCGTCGCCGAACAGGCCGCCATCGCCGCCCTCGGGCGTGGCCAGCAGGAAGCGCGCGATGGACCATGCCAGCGTCGCCTTGCCAACGCCGCGCGGCCCGGTGATCAGCCAGCCATGATGCAGGCGCCCCGCATTATAGGCATCGAGAAAGGCGCGTTCCGCTGCGCCCTGCCCGATCAGACGCGGCGTTTCACGCGGATGCGGCGCGCCTTCGACGCGATCCGGCAGGGGGGCGGTATCGTCGCTCATGGCAGGCGGGCCCCGACCACTTCGCGCATGTCGGCGAACACGTCCTCGACCGGGCGATTGCCGTCGATGGTGACGAACCGTTCGGAAAATTCGCGCGCGAGGTCGAGAAAGCCCTGCCGCAGCCTGCGCTGCATGTCGCCGCCGAAGGATTCGAAGCGATCCTCGCCATCGCCGCGCGCCAGGGCGCGCGACAGGCCGATCTCCGGGTCCATGTCGATCAGGACGGTCAGGTCGGGTTCCTGCCCGATGACCAGATCGTGCAGCTGATCGACCAGCCCGCGCAGATCGGCCCGCGCCAGCCCCTGATAGAGCCGCGTGCTGTCGGCGAAACGGTCGCAGATCACCACCTGCCCGGCGGCCAGCGCCGGGTTGACCGTGCGTTCCAGATGGTCGCGGCGCGCGGCGGTGAACAGCAAAAGCTCGGTCTCGGGCGACCAGCGGTCGGTGTCGCCTTCCAGAACCAGTTTGCGGATATCCTCGGCGCCGGGGCTGCCGCCCGGTTCGCGCGTCAGCACCACATCGCGCCCCGTGGCGCGCAGGTGATCGGCGAGCAGACGGGCCTGAGTGGATTTGCCCGACCCGTCGATACCTTCGAAACTGACGAAATAGCCGCGTTTGCTCAAAGTGCGCCCTCGGGCCCCTGTTTCAGCCGCGCCAGCAACAGGCCCGACACGGTGCGCAACCGCGCCACGAAACCGCCGCGCGGCACGTCCTGCGCAGCCACCAGCGGCACGCGGGTTTCGGGCAGGCCCTCGGGGGCGAAAACCAGTTCGCCCAGTTCGTCGCCCTTGGCGATGGGGGCGCGCACCGGCCCCTGATAGACCACCTCGGCCTTGAGGTCGTCCCCGCCCAGAACCGGCAACAGCGTGGTGATATCCTTGGCCGGGGTCAGGCCGACGCTGGTCACATCGCCCATCCAGACATCGGCGCGGGCCACCTCGGTTCCTGCATCCAGAATGGATTTCTCGACGAACTGGCGGAAGGCCCAGTTGACGATCGCCTGCGCCTCTTCGGCGCGGATCTGTGCACTGTCCAGTCCCGAAATCACGAACACCACGCGGCGGTCGCCCTGTTTGGCCGACCCGGCAAGCCCATAGCCCGCTTCCTGCGTGTGGCCGGTTTTCAGACCGTCCGCACCGATCCCCAGCCGCAACAGAGGGTTGCGGTTCTGTGTGTTTTGCGGTGCGCGCCCGTCAAAGGCGAATTCGGTTTCGGCAAACATCGGGTAGAACCCCGGAAAATCCTCGATGATCCGGCGGGACAGCAGGGCAAGGTCACGCATGCTCATCCGGTGGCCGGCAGCGGGCCAGCCGTTGGAATTGGCGAATGTCGAGTTGGTCATGCCCATCTGCTGGGCGCGCTGCGTCATGTAGCGGGCGAACCCCGCCTCGGTTCCGTCGGGGCTGAGCGCTTCGGCCAGAACGGCGCAGGCGTCGTTGCCCGACAACACGATGATCCCGCGCAACAGGTCTTCGACGCGCACCCGGTCGGTCGTATCGAGGAACATGGTCGAGCCGCCATAGCTCATGGCGTGGCGCGACACCGGCAGGCGTTCGTCCAGCGACAGACGGCCATCGCGGATCGCCTCGAAGGTGACGTAGAGCGTCATCAGCTTGGACATCGACGCGGGCGGCAGCGGCTCATCGGCGTTGCGCGCCAGCAGGACCGTGCCGGTGGTCACGTCCATGACATAAGCGGCCTTGGCACGGGTATCGAAGGCCTGTGCGGACCACGGGAAAACCGGCGCCAGCAGAAGGGCCAGCGCGACCGGAACAAGCAATCTGAACATGCGGGTCATGACAGTCCTTGTCTAGTTTGTGACGGGATAGGCATCGTCGAAACCGACGCCCTTGATCTTGTTCAGCAAGGTGCTGCGTTCGGATGAACTGGTGGCCGGGCCGACGACGACCCTCCAGAAGGTCTTGCCCTGAGAGCTTTGTTTCTTGACCGTCGGCACCATGCCGTTCTGGCGCATGGCCGTGGCTGTATTCTCGGCGTTCTCTTCGACGCTGAAGATGCCGATCTGGATATAGGGCTTGTCCAGAGACGAGGCGCGCGGCTTCGGCTCGGGGGCCGGGGCCGGTTGCGGCGATGGGGCCGCCGCGGCTGCGGTTTCGGTTGCGCTGCCATCCGGCGCGGCCTCGATCGCGGCGGCCGCCCCGGCGACCGGATCGAGCGCGGTGGTTTCGACCGCTGCCGGGTCCTCCACACCCTCGGTGGTGGGCGCCGCCTCGGGATCGGGCAGTTCGGCCTCTTCCCGGCGCAGCGCCGTCACGTTGAGCTGTACCGGAGCCCCGGCCAGCATGCCAAGCGCCGCAGCCGCATCCGAGGACACCTGCAGGATCGGCCCCGGATTCTGGCGCTCGCGCCGGAACAGCGCGCCGATCACGAATTTCGAATTGGACGTGTTGCGGATGATGACCCGCTCGGGCTCCTTGACATCTGGATGCGCCACCCAGACCCCGCCAAGCGAGGGCCGCCCGTCCCAAAGCCCCATATCGGTGGCCTGAAACACCTCGGGCGCCTCGACATCGCGCTCCACCAGCTTGACCGACGACTCCGCGGCGGCGGTCGTGGCCGTGGCCTCGGCCTTCGGTTTGGCCTTAAACGGGTTCAATTGCCCCACATCCTGACACCCCGACACCGTCAGCGCCGATACCGCCAGAATAGCCGTGCCGCGCCAGCGCTGCCTGCCGCCCTTGATAAACTGCACCATTACGAGCCCCTTGCCTGTGACGCGCGTCTCGGCGCGCTGCCAACCGGTTGATCCGGCGTTGTTGCGTATGCATGGCCACAAGGCCATCGCGGCGCAGTCTAACGCCTTGCCCGGCTCAAGAAAAGCTTCCAGACGCTTGTCGGCGGAATTCCCCTGATTTCAGTGTCTTCCAGAATCGCAAAAGGCCCTATAGGAGGGTCGGACCGGAGGAGTGGCAGAGTGGTCGAATGCACCGGTCTTGAAAACCGGCGTGCGTGAAAGCGTACCGTGGGTTCGAATCCCACCTCCTCCGCCACCCACACCCGTCTCATTTCACCCCTTCGGTTTCGCCCTTATTTTCCGGGCGTTTTCCGGAGGTTACCTGAGGCTTTTCTTATCAGAGACGCACCGCATCGCCAAGAGCTGCGGGCAATCCGGCTCGAGTCTCAGTGGACCATTTGAGGCGGTTCGGTTTTCGGCGCGCGCGCCGGTTTACAGGGAATTAACAGGGAATTTTCGCGATTTTGGGGCGTTTGAGGCCGAATCCCGGAAGATTCGCCGCAGATTTGCAGCGTAATTTCAGGGGCTTGCAGCCCAATTCCCTGTTCCTGCATTAACAGGGAATTCAAATCATCCGAACAGGGAATTTTTCTGCGCGAACAGGGAATCGGTTTTCAAAGAACAGGGAAACCAGAGGCACGGGCCCTCGCCCACTCAAAACCCCGGCACGTCAAGCTCACGATGATATGGATCATCGCCCTCTTCATCCTCATCGCCCCCCTCAGGCATGTCCGCCCAGAGGAGCGTGACGGCAAAGCCTGAGGGCGCGCGCCGCGTTTGCTCGAATATCTCGACCTCCGAGCGATTGGTCCAGGTAATGGTGGGGGCGTTCCAGAATTCCGTGAAGCCGGTTTTGGTGTTGGCCTGCACACGGAAAGCTTGCGACGTTTGCGGCAGGCGATCCCCTTTCTTGAGAGGGATATAGGGAAAGCTGTCACTGCTCACGGTGTAGCGCACTTGGGCATCTTTCGACCAGACCGCCGCCAGCGGCTCGGGGCGCCGCTCGATCATCCGGCGCACACTGGCCTCGAGGCTGAGATCAAACGCATCGCGCATACGCTGCGCATCGCGCAAATCCGGGTCCGTTGACAAAACCCCGTCAACCAGGGGAAACGGCGCCAGCAGGTCGATCGCGAACTGGTTGGCCTCTGTCTCCTGTTTCTGGTGCCGCCGGCCTTCGCGCGTTTCCCACATGTCATTGGCGCGACACTGGAAGCCTGTCTCACCTGACAGAACATGATGCTCCATCAGGAAATGCCCCAGTTCATGCGCGATGGTGAACCGGGCGCGGCGCGCTCCACCTTTATTGTTGGCCAGAATGGCTCCCACGCTGCGACGACGATCCGTGAGCAACATGCCCTCGAACCCGTCCAGATCATCGATCCGGATCTCCGAGATATCCAGAGCCCTGGCGATGTCCGTAACGGGGACAGGCAGCACAAGCTCGCCGAGCTGCGCATGCACCGCCCGGGCCAGGGGACCGGGCTGGTGAACGTCCAGAAGGTCGATGCGGTCGAGAGACAAAACTCAGCTCGCCATACTGGCCCGCATTTTGAGGGACTTGATCATGTCCTCGACAACGGCGCGATCCCCATCAGAAAGGTCTTCAAGCTCACGGTGAAGTCGTCCGACCTGCAGTGAGGCGGCATCCGGCTCCTCCGCCGCTCCAACCAATGCATCGATCGAGACGCCAAAATGCCGTGCCAGCTTCTGGACCAGTTCGAAGGACGGGTTATTCGTGCGCCCCTTTTCCAGTTCCCAGATATGGGCCTTGGAAACACCGACCGCATCCGCCACCTGCTGCAGGGACTGATCACTCTTCTGGCGCAGGCTGAACAGGCGCTCTGCGATAGTCATATGCGCTCTCCCGTTTGATGTATCGAACACGTACATACACCCACGCTTTACAGAAAGCCAAGGGGTAGATATATCTTACTGCGATGGCAGATCGAACGATTCGACTGTCGAGCAGTAACAGAGCAAGGAGCCAGACATGGCCCGAACGAACATCGAAACGATCGCCATCGGCGATCTCACCCCTTGGGCGCGCAACGCGCGGACCCATTCCAGGAAACAGGTTCGCCAGATCGCGGACAGTATCGAGACCTTCGGGTTTACCAATCCGGTGCTGATCGACGAGGGGCGCGTGATCCTTGCCGGGCATGGCCGGGTCGAGGCGGCAAAGCTGCTGGGCTGGCGCGAGGTGCCCTGCCTGCGGCTCGATCATATGAGCGCGGATGAGAAGCGCGCCTATGTGCTGGCCGACAACAAGCTGGCGCTGAATGCGGGTTGGGATGAAGACCTGCTGGCGGCCGAGCTTGGGGCGCTGATGTCATCGGACCTCGAGTTCGATGTCTCGATCACCGGGTTTTCCATTCCGGAGATCGATAGCGTGCTGGAAAGCGTGGCGCCCGAGGAGCCGGGCGATCCCGAGGATGATGTCCTGCCCGGCGATGTCGCATCCCGCACCCGCCCCGGAGACATCTGGCAGTTGGGGGCGCATCGTCTGATCTGTGGTGATGCGCTGGACCCGGCAGTGATCGGGGATCTGATGGCAGGCCAGGACGCACGCATGGTGTTCAGTGATCCGCCCTATAACGTGCCGATCGATGGCCATGTCGGCAATTCCGGCAAGATCCAGCATCGGGAATTTGCCATGGCGTCCGGCGAGATGAGCCGCGACGAGTTCACCGGCTTTCTTCAGACGGCGCTCCGCAACCTTGCAGATCACAGCGTGGATGGATCGATCCACTTCCTGTGCATGGACTGGCGCCACATGGAGGAGATGCTGGCGGCGGGACAGGCGGTCTATGAGGATCTCAAGAACCTGATCGTCTGGGCCAAGGACAATGGCGGCATGGGCACCTTCTATCGCTCCCGTCACGAGTTGATCTTCGCCTTCAAGAAGGGCACGGCCCCGCATACCAATACATTCGAGCTCGGTCAGCACGGGCGGTATCGCACCAATGTCTGGGAATATCGCGGCGCGAACAGCCGACATGCGGGGCGCATGGAGGAGTTGGCACTGCATCCGACGGTCAAGCCGGTTCAGATGGTGGCGGATGCCATTCGCGATGTGTCCGGGCGCGGCGAGATCGTGCTCGATATCTTCGGCGGCTCCGGCTCGACGCTGATCGCGGCGGAAAAGACCGGACGTCGTGGCTATCTTTGCGAGCTCGACCCTGTCTATTGTGATCGCATTCTGGCCCGCTGGGAGTGCTATTCCCGCGACGAGGCCGAGCAGCTGGTCTGCGGCTGGGGCCCTGAGATGGCCGTCATGGAGGCGGCAGAATGACGGGACGCAAGATCAAGCTGCCAGCTCACAAACCTGCCGCAGACTACGATGTGGGCTATGGCAAGCCCCCTGCCTCGGGGCGTTTCCGGCCCGGGCGGTCGGGCAATCCGAAGGGGCGCCCCAGGGGCGCGAAGAACAAGCGGCCAAAGCTCAACGAGGAGCGGCTGAAGGGCATTATCCTCGATGAAGCCTATCGCGACATCACCGTGCGCGATGGCGATCGCAACGTGACCGTGCCGATGGCCCAGGCCATTGTGCGCGCGCTTGCGGTCAATGCCGCCAAGGGGCAGCACCGCTCGCAACGCCTCTTTGCCGAGATGCTCACAACGACGGAGCGTCAGAACAAGGAACTGGCCGATGCGTGGTTCAACACCGCGCTCGATTACAAGATCGAATGGGATCGCGAACTTGAACGGCGCAGGCAACTTGGGATCACCGATCTGCCCGACCCGTTGCCGCATCCCGATCAGGTCCGGATCGACATGAACACGGCCGAAGCCTGGATCCAGGGGCCTGCGACCAAAGACGAAAAGGCCCAGCTCGATCTCTGGCGCGAGCGCCAGGAGATGTTCGAGGCCGAGCGCGAAGGATTGCTCGAGGATCTGGAAACCGAACCCGACGCGAGAGCCCGCGCGCTCATGGAGGAGGATCTCAAGCAAGTCGATCGCGTGCTGGAGATCATCGAACAGTTGCTCGAAAAGATCGGCTATTGATGCAGGGGGGGATCAGGGGGCGCGCATTGATGTCGCAAACCTGCGCTATGCGCGCCATCCCAGGATATCTTCCTGCGCTTGCCACTCGAGAGGCAGGGTCGTGCGCAGCAGCGCTTCCAGCGTCATGTCGGCTGGCTGTGTTCCCTCGAGGATCGCTTTCTGGATCGGCGGGGACAGGAAAGCCAGGCGAAGTCGCGGCCGGATATAGGCTTCACTGACCTTCTCTTGCCGGGCAATGGCGGCGAGCGACCTGCCGCCCTGCATGGCCGCCGCCCATCTATGCGCCTTCGCCAGGCCCCGCAGAAGCGTGCGATCCGGGGCGGGCTTCATATCCCCGACAATGATCTTGGTCTCAATCCCACGCCGGCGGGTTTTGAAGGGCGCCTCGATGGCAAGCGCGTCGTCAGAGAGGTCTTCGGGT